>NZ_QOWC01000064.1 GCF_003574465.1 Methylobacterium crusticola | reverse complement strand
GCCGTCAGCCCGGGGCCCCGCGGCGGGAGCCCAGCGACAGGACCAGCGCGCCGGCGAGCGTTGAGAGCAGCGAGCCGGCGAGCACGCCGAGCTTCGTCTCGGTGTCGAACTCCGGCTGCCTGGCGAAGGCAAGGCCGCCGATGAACAGGCTCATGGTGAAGCCGATGCCGCAGAGCAGCGACACGCCGTAGATGTGGCGCCAGCCGGCGCCCGCCGGCTTGTGGGCGACGCCCGCCCGCACGGCGAGCCAGATGCCGCCGAGCACCCCGATCTGCTTGCCGACGAACAGCCCCGACGCCACCCCGAGGGTGACGGGGGCGAGGAGCGCGCCGGCCTCGAGCCCGGCCAGCGACACCCCGGCGTTGGCGAAGCCGAACACCGGCAGGATCAGGTAGGCCACCCAGGGCTGGAGCGCGTGCTCGAGGCGGTGCAGGGGCGAGCGGCTGTCGTCGGGCCGGCCCGGGCTCGCCCGGAGCGGGATCGCGAGGGCCAGGAGCACGCCCGCCACCGTGGCGTGGAGGCCCGAGCGCAGCACCAGGAGCCAGAGCGCGGCGCCGAGGATCAGGTAGGGCCCGAGCCGCCGCAGGCCCACCCGGTTGAGGGTGACCAGCATGGCGAGGACGGCCGCGGCGAGGCCGAGCACCGGCCAGGACAGGTCGGCGGTGTAGAACAGCGCGATGATGAGCACCGCGCCGAGATCGTCCAGGATCGCGAGGGCGGTCAGGAACACCTTCAGGGAGACCGGCGCCCGGGACCCGAGCAGGCCCAGGACCCCGAGCGCGAAGGCGATGTCGGTGGCGGCCGGGATGGCCCAGCCGCGCAGGGTCGCGGGCGTGCCGGCGTTGATCGCCACGTAGACGAGGGCCGGCACCGCCATGCCGCCGAGCGCCGCGATGCCCGGCAGGGCGCGGTCGGGCCAGGTGCGCAGGCCCCCGTCCAGGACCTCGCGCTTGATCTCGAGCCCGACGAGCAGGAAGAAGACCGCCATCAGGCCGTCGTTGATCCAGTGCAGCAGGCTCATGGGGCCGATTGCGGCGTGCAGCGCCTGCGCGTAGGCCGGGCCGAGGGGGCCGTTCGCCACGATCAGGGCGAGCACGGCGCTCGCCATGAGGACGAGGCCGCCGCCGGCGCCGCTGACGAGGAGGCTGCGCAGGGCCGAGAGCGGGCGGGGCAGGCGGCGGGGGGAGGGGGTCGTCTGCATGGCGCCCCGCCTGCCAGGAAACCTGTGTGGGATCAACGCGGGACGGCATCGCCAGACTCCGCCGTTCCCGCAGCATGTCCCGATCGGCAGCATTTCGTTTTCGGAAAACAGTTTTGCGCTATCCGAACCTTGACTGTGACAAGTGCGCCGCGGGTGGCGGCGTGTCATGCATCATGAAGCGCAACGCGTGGGCCATGTGCGCCGAGACGCCTGACCATCTCGGCTACACGATGCCCGCGGCGACCGGCGTCGCACAGGAGGCCTGAGTGCCCGTTTGAGAATGGGCATGTCAGTTTGCGGAGTGCGAATTCGGGAACCATCTCCAGGGGATGTGGACAAACCAACACCGTGCGCGCCAGACCACCTTCGAAACGCGGCGGCGCTACCCGAGCGACCTGTCCGATGCCGAATGGCAGCATATCGCGCCCCTGCTGCCCAAACCCGCCACACGCGGACGCATACCCAAGGTGGACTTGCGCGAGATCCTCAACGCCCTGCGCTACCTCGCCCGCGCCGGCTGCTCCTGGCGCATGCTGCCGACCCACTTCGGCCCGTGGCAGACGGTCTACTGGTGGTTCCGCCGCTTCGTCCGCCGCCTGCTGTTCCGAACGCTGCACGACGTCGCCCTGATGCTGGATCGCGAGCGGGTCGGACGCGAAGCAAGCCCGTCAGCCGGCGTGATCGACAGTCAAAGCGTGAAGGCGCCCGGCGCTCCCCACGGAGGAGGCTATGACGCCGGCAAGCGCATCAAGGGTCGCAAGCGCCACGTCGCGGTGGATACGGACGGGCGCCTACTGATGGTGCATCTCACGACCGCCGACGTGCAGGATGCGGCGGGCGCCGAGGCGATCATCACGGCCATCCGTCGCCGCTGGCCCTGGCTCAAGCACCTGTTCGCTGATGGCGCCTACGACCGCGGTCACCTGATGAGCGCGGCGGCCTATCGCGACTTCGTGCCGGAGATCGTGCGCAAGCTTGAGGGCCAGCAAGGGTTTCATGTGCTTCCACGGCGTTGGGTGGTCGAGCGGTCCCTGGGCTGGATGATGCGCTGGCGGCGGCTGGTGCGCGACTACGAGGAGCGCTGTGATGTGTCAGAGGCCATGATCTACCTGGCCATGGGAAGCCTGCTCATCCAACGCATCTGCCACCCATAGCCATTCTCAAACGGGCACTGAGATGGAACAGGTCATGATCCTCGACCCTGCCGAGGCGGATGCCAGCACGTGGTTGGCTCTGCGGCAGGCGCATAGGACCCAGGAATTCTCCGACCACGTCTTCGTCGTGGAAGGCGACAAGCCGGCAATCGATGGCCTGGGTGCGCTGCCCGGCATCAAGACGCCGGCACAGCTCGATCCGGCGGAGACCGCACGTCTCTCGCCGACCGAGAAACTGTCGATCCGCGCCTGGAGCGAGCGGAAACGAGCGCCCGAGAAGGTCCGCCCGGGAGACGGCTTGAGCTGGGGCCACGAGAGCTGCCAGGCCCCCTGATCCGAGCCACGCCTGCCGGGCGGCTCACCCCCGCCCGAGCGCCGCCCGCACCAGCGCCAGCGCGTCCTCGCTCGCCCACTCGGCCGGGCCCTTCATCACCCCGATCCCGCAGCCGGCCGGGTCGATCAGGAAGGTGGTGGGCAGGCCGACGACCTCGCCGCCCTGCTGCAGCACCGGCAGCGCCCGCCCGGCCGGGTCGGCATAGTACGCCAGGCGGGTGATCCCGTTCTCCTTCATCCAGAGCGGCGGCCGGTCGGGGTTGCGGGTGTCGAGGTTGAGCGCCACCACCTCGAAATCCTTGTCCCCCAGCGCCCCCTGCAGCCGGTCGAGGGCCGGCATCTCCGCCTTGCACGGCGCGCACCAGGTCGCCCACAGGTTCAGGAGCACCGTGCGGCCCTTGAGGTCGGCGAGCGTGCGCGGCTGCCCGTCCGGCCCGGTGAAGGCGATGGCCGGCGCCGGCTTGGGGTCGGAGACGACCTGGAGCGCCGCCACCTCGCCGCGGGCGAGCGGGGCCACGCGCCGGGCGGTCGCGGAGGCGAGCGGGCAGGCGGCGCTGGCGCCGCCGCCGGCCGTCCCGTATAGGGCGGCCCCGAGGGCGAGCGCCGCCGCGAGGAGGCCGCCCCCGACGGCGAGGCGGGTGGTCGTCGGGGACCTGACACGAGGTGTGGACATGAGCAACCGGATGTGGGGCGGGCGCTTCGCGAGCGGCCCCGCCGAGATCATGGAGGAGATCAACGCCTCCATCGGCTTCGACAAGCGCCTCGCCCCCCAGGACATCCGGGGCTCGCTCGCCCACGTCGCCATGCTGGGGAGTGCCGGCATCCTGCCGGCCGAGGATGTGGCCGCAATCGAGGCCGGGCTCAAGACGGTCCAGGCCGAAATCGAGGCCGGCACCTTCACGTTCGCGCGCGAGCTGGAGGACATCCACATGAGCGTGGAGAGCCGGCTGCGGGAGATCGTCGGCCCGGCCGCCGGGCGGCTCCACACCGCCCGCTCCCGCAACGACCAGGTCGCCACCGACATGCGGCTCTGGGTGCGCGACACCCTCGACCAGCTCGACGCCCAGGCGGCCGAGCTCCAGCGGGCGCTCGCCGAGACGGCGCTCGCGCAGGCCGGCACGGTGATGCCGGGCTTCACCCACCTGCAATCGGCCCAGCCCGTGACGTTCGGCCACCACCTGCTCGCCTACGTGGAGATGCTGGGCCGCGACCGCGGCCGGTTCCGCGACGCGCGGGCGCGCCTCAACGAGTGCCCGCTCGGGGCCGCGGCCCTCGCCGGCACCTCGTTCCCGATCGACCGCCACGCCACCGCCACGGCCCTCGGCTTCGACCGGCCGACCGCGAACTCCCTCGATTCCGTCGCCGACCGCGACTTCGCCCTCGAGGCCCTCTCGGCCGCCGCCATCGCGGCCGTGCACCTGTCGCGCTTCGCCGAGGAGATCGTGGTCTGGACCTCGGCGCAGTTCGGCTTCGTCAAGCTCTCCGACCGGTTCACCACCGGCTCCTCGATCATGCCGCAGAAGCGCAACCCCGACGCCGCCGAGCTGGTGCGGGCGAAGTCCGGCCGGGTCATCGGCGCTCTCTCCGGGCTCCTGATCGTCATGAAGGGCCTGCCGCTCGCCTACTCGAAGGACATGCAGGAGGACAAGGAGGGCACCTTCGACGCGCTCCAGACCCTCTCGCTCTGCCTCGCCGCCATGGCCGGCATGGTGCGGGACCTCCAGCCGGTGCCGGAGGTGCTGAGGGCCGCGGCGGGCTCGGGCTACGCCACCGCGACCGACCTCGCCGACTGGCTGGTGCGCGAGCTCGGCCTGGCCTTCCGGGACGCCCACCACGTCACCGGGCGCCTCGTCGGCCTCGCGGCCGCCCGGGGCGTCGGCCTCGAGGCGCTGCCCCTCGACGCGATGCGGGCCGAGGAGCCGCGCATCACGGCCGCCGTCTACGACGTGCTCGGCGTCGAGAACTCGGTGTCGAGTCGCACCAGCTACGGCGGCACGGCGCCCGCCAACGTGCGGGCCCAGGCCGAGCGCTGGCTCCAGAGGCTCGCCGGCACGGCGGCCTGAACTCGCGAAGACCACAGAGGAGGAAACCCCATGGATCTCGGCCTCAAGGGCAAGCGCGCCCTCGTCCTGTCGTCCAGCCGCGGCCTCGGCCGCGGCATCGCCGAGGCCCTCGCGGCCGAGGGCGCGGACGTGATGCTCACCGCCCGCACCCGCGAGCGCCTCGACGAGGCCGTGGCGGCGATCAACGCCCGCGGCGCCGGCCGCGCCCACGCCTTCGCGGGCAGCCTGACGGACAACGTCGAGGCGATCCACGCCGCCGCGGCGGAGCACCTCGGGGGCGTCGACATCCTGGTGGCGAACACCGGCGGGCCTCCGGCCGGCACCGCGCTCACGGTGGCGCCCGAGGCCTGGGGGCCGCAATTCGACGCCATGGTGGTGCCGGTCTTCCGCCTCGCCGGGCTGGTGCTGCCGGGCATGCGCCAGGCCGGGTTCGGGCGCATCGTGGTCGTGGCCTCGAGCGGCGTCGAGCAGCCGATCCCGAACCTCGTGATGTCGAACGCGCTGCGCGCCTCGATCGCCGGCTGGGCCAAGACCCTCTCGGCCGAGGTCGCGGCCGAGGGCGTCACCGTCAACATGATTCTGCCGGGCCGCATCGAGACCGACCGCACGGGCGAGCTCGACGCCGCCAACGCCAAGGCGCAGGGCCGGAGCCCGGCCGAGATCGCCGAGGCCGCCCGCGCGGCGATCCCGGCCAAGCGCTACGGGCGGGTCCAGGAATTCGCGGACGTCGCCTGCTTCCTCGCCTCGGAGCGGGCCTCCTACGTCACCGGGAGCATGATCCGGGTCGACGGCGGGGCGCCGCGGTCGATCTGACCGCCGCGGCCGATCCGGCCGCCGCGACGGCGGGCTCCGTCCCCGCCCCGGCGAGGGGCGGGGACCCGCGGTCCCGGCGCCCGCGTCAGGCCCGGAAGGCGGAGCGCAGCATGTCGTGCTGGGCGAAGACCGGGCTCACGCGCGGCTCGGGCGTCGGGCGGTCGTCGGAGATCAGGCGGTCGAGGTGCAGGATGCGGTCGTGCAGGCGCTTCGACTGCCCGACCAGCGCCTGGAGCGACAGGGGCAGCTCGGCGATGAGCCGCGGGTCGCTCTCGCCCGCCTCGGCGTTGGACAGGCGCACCCGGGTCTTCTCCTGGGCGGCCTCGCTCAGGGTCAGCTCGCCCTCCGACACGGCCCGCTGGACCAGGAGCCAGGAGGCGATCTGCATCAGGCGGGTCGTCAGGCGCATGCTCTCGCTCGCGTAGGACAGGGCCGCGTGCCGGGCGAGCAGGCGCGACTCGTCGCGGCCGGGCCCGTCGAGATAGGCGGCCGTGTCCTCGACCAGGGCCATGCCCTCGCGGAACAGGGCCTTGAACCCGTCCGAGGCCACGAACGTCTCGCCGAACCGCACCGTCGCCTGCACGTCCCGAAACATCACGTCCATCCCGCCCATGACCCCTCCTGTGCCGCCGTGGCCCGCGCCCGTCCCGCCATGGGACGGCCGCGTCGCTCTCCCGTGCTTCGGCGCAACGATAGCGCCAGGGCGGCCCGTCCGCGCCGGAAAGGAAACGTTAACCTTAACGAGAACGCCGGGCGGGCCCGCAGGCTCCCGCGGCCGGGCGGCGGCACGGGGAAAAAAGAAAGCCGCCCCGAAGGGCGGCTGGATTAAGTCGTACAGGGAGGCATCAAACAGAGTGGACAGAGACCACTCGACATCCAGGAAGCTGGACGGCTTTCGTTATCGGCCAGAAAGCTTAAAAATTGGTTAACGAGGCCTCGGGGCGAGTCGGAAAGACGAGGTCGCGCAGGGTCCTGGCAGAACGGCCGCGCTTGAGCCCGTTAGATCTTGAAGACCGCGTGGGCCGCGTCCTGGGAGGCCTGCTTGTCGCGCCGGGCGGCCTCCAGCCGGGCGATCTCCCGGCGCAGGAGGTCGACGCGCTCGTCGAGATCGGCGAGGGAGAGGGCCGCGAGGTCCTGCCCGATCACGTGACCGGCCGCCTGGCCTTGCGGCCGCGGCCGGCTCTCGGCGTCGTCGAACATCGGCTCACCTCCGTGGGGCCGGGGCGCCGGCGCGCGCTCCCGCGCGGTTCCTTAACGCGATTGACTCAAAGAGGCCATTCCGCCATACACCGGCCCGACGCGACAGCGCCCCGCACGGGCGCGGTTCGCCATTCGTCAAACGACAATCTGGACCCACGAGGGCCTCGGCTCCGCACATGGCTGTAGAGCCCAGGCGGCGAGGCCGGCCCCGGCCTTCGGAGAACGCGCCGTGAAGAGAACCTACCAACCGTCCAAGCTCGTGCGCAAGCGCCGCCACGGCTTCCGCGCCCGCATGGCCACGGTCGGCGGCCGCCGGGTGATCGCGGCCCGCCGCGCCCGCGGCCGCAAGCGCCTGTCGGCGTAAGCGACCGGCGCGGGACCCGAGGCGCCGCGATGGACGGCGCGGAACCGCCGCTCGGCCGGATCACCCGGCGTCCCGACTACCTGGCGGCGGCCGCGGGCCGCCGTTTCCACACCGGGCGCCTGACGGCGCAGGGCCGCCTCCGCGACGCGGGCCCGCCCGGCGGCCTGCGGGTGGGCTTCACCGTGACGAAGCGGGTCGGGCACGCCACCGAGCGCAACCGCATCCGCCGCCGCCTCAAGGTGGCGGCGCAGGCGGCCGGCGCCGGGCATCGGGCCTGTCCGGCCGACGTCGTGCTGATCGGCCGCCGCGACGCCCTCGGGGCGCCCTTCGCGCAACTCGTCGAGGACATCCGGCGGGCGCTCGGCGTGGTCACGAAGCCGAAGGCGGCGCGGTCCGCCCCGCCCCCGCGCAAGGACGCGGCGCCCCGCGGGGGCGCGGCGCCCCAGGGTGGCACGGAGCCCGACGGGGGCGCGGCGCCCCAGGGTGGCGCGGCGGAGCCCCGCGCGCCCGCATCGAGAAATTGAGGCGATCCCGGGTGGCCGGAATCGCCTCGTCGTGTTGGTCGCAGGGCCGGACGGTGGGCCGCCATCCCCGTCAGCCGGCCCCGCTCTTTTGGCGGCAGGCGTCGCGGGTCCCCCATGGGTAACGACAAGACGAACATGATCATCGCCATCGCGTTGTCGCTGGCGGTGCTGCTCGGCTGGAACTACTTCGTCAGCGCGCCGCAGGTCGAGCGGCAGCGCCAGCAGCAGGCGCAGTCGACGCCGGCGCCGAGCCCGCGGGAGGGCGGGCCCTCGGCCCCGCTGCCCAGCACCCTCCCGGGCGCGCCCGGCGGCAGCCCGCTCGCCGCGGCCACCCGCGAGGAGGCGCTGGCGCGCTCGCCGCGGGTGCGCATCGACACGCCGGCCCTCGCGGGCTCCGTCGCCCTCAAGGGCGGCCGCATCGACGACGTCTCGCTGAAGAACTACCACGAGACCGTGGACGACCAGAGCCCGCGCATCGTGCTGCTCTCGCCCGCCGGCTCGGCGAACCCGTACTACGCCGAGTTCGGCTGGGTCGGGAAGGAGGCCGGGGCCCTGCCGGGCGGCGACACCGTCTGGACCGCCGACGGCGACGTCCTCACCCCGGCCAGGCCCCTGACGCTGACCTGGGACAACGGCGCCGGCCTCGTCTTCCGCCGCACCCTCGCGGTCGACGACAAGTTCATGTTCACGGTCGCGGACGCGGTCGAGAACCGGGGCGGGAGCCCCGTCACGCTCTACCCCTACGGCCTCGTCTCGCGCTGGGGCAAGCCGCACACCCAGGGCTACTACGTGCTCCACGAGGGCCTGATCGGCGTGCTCGGCGACCAGGGCCTGCAGGAATTCACCTACGACAAGCTCGGCAAGGAAAACCCGCTCGGCGCGCCCGGCACCCGGGGCCACTCCTGGGCCGGCGTCACCGGCGGCTTCCTCGGCATCACCGACAAGTACTGGGCCGCCGCCGCAATCCCGGACCAGGGCACGCCCTACACCGGCACCTTCACGGAGCGGGACGAGGGCGCCACCAAGGTCTACCAGGCGAGCAGCCTCGGCGAGCCCCGCAGCCTCGCCCCCGGCGCCACCCTGGAGGCCAGCCAGCGCCTGTTCGCCGGCGCCAAGGAGGTCGGCACCATCGACGGCTACGAGCACACGCTCGGCATCAAGCGGTTCGACCTCCTGATCGACTGGGGCTGGTTCTACTTCATCACCAAGCCGATGTTCAAGGCTCTGGACTTCTTCTACAGGCTGCTTGGCAACTTCGGCGTCTCGATCCTGGTGGTGACGCTGATCCTGAAGCTGTTCTTCCTGCCGATCGCCAACCGCTCCTACGTCTCGATGGCCAAGATGAAGGCCGTCCAGCCCGAGATGACCTCGATCCGGGAGCGCTACGGCGACGACAAGGTCAAGCAGCAGCAGGCCATGATGGAGCTCTACAAGAAGGAGAAGATCAATCCGGTCGCGGGCTGCTGGCCCGTGCTGGTGCAGATCCCGGTCTTCTTCGCGCTCTACAAAGTGCTGTTCGTCACCATCGAGATGCGGCACGCGCCGTTCTTCGGCTGGATCCGCGACCTCGCGGCGCCGGACCCGACCTCGGTGTTCAACCTGTTCGGCCTCCTGCCCTTCGTGCCCCCGGACTTCCTCCATCTCGGCATCTGGCCGCTCATCATGGGCGTGACGATGTTCGTGCAGATGAAGATGAACCCGGCGCCCCCGGACCCGGTCCAGGCGCAGGTCTTCACCTTCATGCCGATCATCTTCACCTTCATGCTCGGCTCGTTCCCGGCCGGCCTCGTGATCTACTGGGCCTGGAACAACACCCTGTCGGTGATCCAGCAATACGTGATCATGCGGCGCAACGGGGTGAAGGTGGAGCTGTGGGACAACCTGCGCGGCACGTTCTCCCGGCGCGCGGCGGCCAAGACGGCCGACAAGACGCCCGCCAAGACCGCGGCCAAGGGCTGACGATGGCCCGGGACGCCGACGAGGAGGCCGCCCTCGCGGAGGCCGGGCGCCTGCTGTTCGCGGGGGCGGCGGACTTCTTCCACGCCGCCGATAAGCTCGCGGTCCTGCCGCCCATGCGGGGCCACGAGATCGCGTTCGCGGGCCGCTCCAACGTCGGCAAGTCGAGCCTCATCAACGCGCTCACCGGGCGCAACGCCCTCGCCCGCACCTCGCACACGCCGGGGCGCACCCAGCAGCTCAACTTCTTCGACATAGCGGGCAGGCTCACCCTGGTCGACATGCCGGGCTACGGCTACGCCGCGGTCGAGAAGGCCAAGGTCGCGGCCTGGACGGCGCTGATCCACGACTACCTGCGGGGCCGCGCCAACCTCGCCCGGGTCTACGTCCTGGTCGATTCCCGGCACGGGCTGAAGCCGAACGACGCCGCGGTGCTGGACGAGCTCGACAAGGCCGCGGTGTCCTACCAGATCGTCCTGACGAAGGCCGATGCGCTGAAGCAGGCCGAGATCCAGGCCCGGCTCGACGCCACCGCGGCGGCGATCGCCCGCCGGCCGGCCGCCTTCCCGGAGATCGTCCTCACCTCCAGCCGCACCGACGACGGCATCCAGGACCTGCGGGCGAGCATCGCCCGCCTGCTCGCCGAGCGCGGCTGATGGCGGACCCCGCGGACCGCGCCCTCGTGGTGCTGGCGGCGCTCGCGGGCGTGCTCGGCGTCGCCCTCGCGGCGGCGGCGGCCCACCTCGACAACGCCCCGAGTCTCCTCACGGCGGCGCAGTTCCTGCTCTTCCACGCCCCGGCCCTCCTGGGCCTCGCCGCCCTGGCGGCGGGCGCGCGCACGCATCCCGCCGTCACCCGCGGCGCCGCCTTCGCGCTCGCCCTCGGCCTCGCCCTGTTCTCGGGCGACCTCGCGCTCCGGGCGCTCGCCCAGCGCCCCCTGTTCCCCATGGCGGCGCCGGCCGGCGGCCTCCTGCTGATGCTCGGCTGGGCGCTCACCGCCGTCGCGGCGGTCTGGCCCGTCCGGCGCTGAGGCCCGGCCATTTCCTGACCCCGCCCGGCGCGTTCCCCCTGGACAGCGGCCCGGGCAAGGCCACATCTCCGGCGGATCACGTGGAGATGACCGGCATGAACCCGCTCAAGGCGCTGCACGCGGAACAGGACCAGGCCGTCTGGCTCGACTTCGTCGCCCGCGGCTTCGTGGCCGACGGACAGCTGAAGCGGCTCGTGGACGAGGACGGCCTGCGCGGGGTCACCTCCAACCCGGCGATCTTCGAGAAGGCCATCGGGCATTCCGACGAGTACGACGCGGCGCTGAAGCGGGCGGGCGACGAGCGGGTCATCGACCTCTACGAGGGGCTCGCCGTCGCGGACATCCAGGCCGCCGCCGACGTGCTCCGGCCGGTCTACGACGCGAGCGGCGGCCAGGACGGCTTCGTCAGCCTGGAGGTCTCCCCCTACCTCGCCCTCGACACCGCCGAGACCCTGGCGGAGGCCCGCCGCCTCTGGTCGTCGGTCAAGCGCGACAACCTGATGGTCAAGGTGCCGGCGACGCCCGATGGGCTGCCGGCCATCCGCGACCTCACCGCCGACGGCATCAACGTCAACATCACGCTGCTGTTCGCCCAGGACACCTACGCGGCCGTCGCCGAGGCCTACATCGAGGGCCTGGAGCGCCTGGCCCGGAAGGGCGGCCCGGTCGGCCGCGTCGCCAGCGTCGCGAGCTTCTTCGTCAGCCGCATCGACGCGGCCGTGGACACGCTCCTCGACGCCAGGATCGCGCAGGCCAACGACCCGGACGAGAAGGCGGCGCTGGAGGGCCTCAAGGGCAAGGTCGCGGTCGCCAACGCCAAGCTCGCCTACCAGCGCTACAAGCGCCTGTTCGCCGGCCCGCGCTGGGAGCGCCTGGCCGCCGAGGGCGCGCATCCCCAGCGCCTGCTCTGGGCCTCCACCGGCACCAAGAACAAGGCCTATTCCGACGTGCTCTACGTCGAGGAGCTGATCGGCCCGAACACCGTCAACACCATCCCGCCCGCCACCATGGACGCGTTCCGGGACCACGGCCGGGTGCGGGCGAGCCTGGAGGAGGACCTCGGCGAGGCCGAGCGGGTCCTCGCCCACTTGGCGCGGGCCGGCATCGACCTCGACGCGGTGGCGCGGGACCTCGTGCGCGAGGGCGTGCAGCTCTTCGTCGACGCCGCCGACAAGGTGCTGGGCGCGGTCGCGGGCAAGCGGGAGACGTTCCTGGGACAGGGGCTCGACGGCCAGGCCCTCGCCCTCGGCGGCCTCGAGGAGCCGCTCAAGCAGGCCGTGGAGCACTGGCGCGCCGGCGGCCTCGTGCGCCGGCTCTGGAAGCGCGACACGGGCGTGTGGAGCGGCGCCGACGAGGACCGCTGGCTCGGCTGGCTCACCATCGTGGAGGACGAGGCCGCCCGGGCGGCGGACTACGCGGCCTTCGCGGCGGAGATCAGGGCCGAGGGCCTCACCGACGCGGTGGTGCTCGGCATGGGCGGCTCCAGCCTCGGGCCGGAGGTGCTGGCCGAGACCTACGGGCCGCAGCCCGGCTTCCCGCGCCTGCGCATCCTCGACTCGACCGACCCGGCCGAGGTCCGGGCCGTCGAGGCGGCGGTGGACCTGCGGCGCACCCTGTTCATCGTCGCCTCGAAGTCCGGCTCCACCCTCGAGCCCAACGTGTTCCGCGACTACTTCCTGGCCCGGGCGCGCGAGGTGCTCGGGGAGGGGGCCGGGCGCCACTTCGTCGCCGTGACCGATCCGGGCTCGGCCATGGAGAAGGCCGCCCTGGCCGACGGCTTCCGGCGCATCTTCCACGGCGTGCCGCAGATCGGCGGGCGCTACTCGGTGCTCTCGGCCTTCGGGCTGGTGCCGGCCGCCGCCATGGGCCTCGACGTGGCGGCCTTCCTGGCGAGCGCCCGCGCCATGGTGCGCTCCTGCGGCCCCGACGTGCCGCCCGACCTCAACCCCGGCGTGACGCTCGGCCTCGCGCTCGGCGTCGCGGCGCGGGACCAGGGCCGCGACAAGGTCACGCTCGTCGCCTCGCCGGGCATCGCGGCCTTCGGGGCCTGGGCCGAGCAGCTCATCGCCGAGTCGACCGGCAAGGAGGGCCGGGGCCTGATCCCGATCGACGGCGAGCCCCTGGGGGCGCCGGACGTCTACGGCCGGGACCGCTTCTTCGTCTACCTGCGCCTCGACGAGGGGGCGGACGCGGCAGAGGACGCCGCCGTGAAGGCCCTGGAGGAGGCCGGCCACCCGGTCGCCCGGATCGCCGTCGCCACCAGGCAGGGCCTGCCCCAGGAGTTCTTCCGCTTCGAGATCGCCACCGCGGTGGTGGGCGCCGTCCTCGGCATCAACCCGTTCGACCAGCCCGACGTCGAGGCGAGCAAGATCAAGACCCGGGAGCTGACCGAGGCGGCGGAGCGGGACGGCGCCCTGCCGGCCGAGACGCCCGTGGCGCAGGATGCCGGGCTCGCCCTCTTCACCGACCCGCAGAACGCGGACGCCCTGCGCCGGGCCGGCGCCGGGAGCGACCCGGAGAGCTGGATCCGGGCGCATCTCGGCCGCATCGGTCCCGGCGACTACGTGGCGCTCCTCGCCTACGTGGCCCGCAACGCGGACCACCTCGCGCCGCTCCAGGCCGCCCGCCTCGCCCTGCGCGACGGCCGGCGCGTCGCGACCTGCGTCGAGTTCGGGCCGCGCTTCCTGCACTCGACCGGGCAGGCCTACAAGGGCGGCCCGGACAGCGGCGTCTTCCTGCAGATCACCGCCGACGCCCCCGACCTCGCCATCCCGGGGCGCGCGCTCGGCTTCGGCACCGTGATCGCCGCGCAGGCGCGGGGCGATTTCGGCGTCCTGTCCGAGCGCGGCCGCCGGGCCCTGCGCGTGCACATCCGGGGCGACGTGGCGCAAGGGCTCGACCGGCTCCGCCAAGCTCTTACTTAAGGACCGCGATGCCGGCGGCCGCCTCGCCCGCGCGCTGCCGGGCGCGGCCGCCGGCTCGGCACGATCGTGGCTTCGCGGGGCCGTGAGCCTGGCGGGGCCGTGCCCCTCGAGGGCGGCCGGTGAGGAGTGACGCGATGCAACTCGGCATGGTGGGTCTCGGGCGGATGGGTGGCAACATCGTGCGGCGGCTGCTGCGCGAGGGGCACTCCGCGGTGGTGTTCGACCGCGACCCGGCGGCGGTGGCCGCCCTCGTCGCGGCGGGGGCGGCGGGCGCCGCGAGCCTCGAGGACTTCGTCGCCCGCCTCGACGTGCCCCGGGCCGCCTGGGTGATGCTCCCGGCGGGCGACCCGACGGAGGCGACGGTGACCGAGCTCGCGGGCCTGATGCAGGCCGGCGACGTCGTCATCGACGGCGGCAACTCCTTCTACAAGGACGACATCCGCCGGGCCGCCGTGCTGAACGAGCGCGGCCTGCACTACGTCGACGTCGGCACCTCCGGCGGCGTCTGGGGCCTGGAGCGGGGCTACTGCATGATGATCGGCGGCCACAAGGAGGCCGTCGACCGGCTCGACCCGATCTTCGCGGCCCTCGCGCCGGGCCTCGGCGACGTGCCGCGCACGCCCGGCCGCGAGGGGCGCGACCCGCGGGCCGAGCGCGGCTACATCCACGCGGGCCCGAGCGGCGCCGGCCACTTCGTCAAGATGATCCACAACGGCATCGAGTACGGCCTGATGCAGGCCTACGCCGAGGGCTTCGAGATCCTCCGGCACGCCGGCGCGCAGGAACTGCCCGAGGCGCAGCGCTTCGACCTCAACCTCGGCGACATTGCGGAGGTCTGGCGCCGGGGCAGCGTGGTGTCGTCCTGGCTCCTCGACCTCACGGCGAGCGCGCTCGCGGGCGACGAGGACCTCGACGCGTTCTCGGGCCACGTCGCCGATTCGGGCGAGGGGCGCTGGACCCTGAACGCGGCGATCGAGGAGGCGGTGCCGGCCCACGTGCTCTCGGCCGCGCTCTATGCCCGCTTCCGCTCGCGCCAGGGCGCCACCTACGCCGACAAGCTGCTCTCGGCGATGCGCAAGGGCTTCGGCGGACACCAGGAGCCGAAATGAGCCAGCATCCCATCGCCGACGGCGCCGCGCCGCCCCCGGACTGCACCCTGGTGATCTTCGGGGCGACCGGCGACCTCACGCACCGGCTCCTGATGCCGGCCCTCTACAACCTCGGCCGCTGGGGCCTGCTGCCGGAGAGGTTCTCCATCATCGGCATCAGCCGCTCCGAGATGTCCTCGGAGGATTTCCGCCGCGAGCTGACCGAGACCGTGCGCGGCTTCATCACCGCCAAGGGCGGCGAGGCCGGGGGCGGGGGCTTCGACCAGGCGACCTGGGACGGCCTCGTCGGCCGCGTCCGCTACATGGCGGGCGACCTGTCGGACCCCGCGACCTACCAGACCCTGAAGGAGCACATCGCGGAGGATTCGGGCGCGCAGAGCGGCGGCAACGTGCTGTTCTACCTCGCGGTGGCCGCGCCCCTGTTCGGGCCGACCGTGAAGCGGCTCGCCGAGGCCGGACTGATGGCCGAGGGCGAGGACCGCTGGCGCCGGGTGATCATCGAGAAGCCCTTCGGCCACGACGTCGCCTCGGCGCGCGACCTCAACCGCGAGATCCTGACCGTCCTGAGCGAGGCGCAGGTCTTCCGCATCGACCACTTCCTCGGCAAGGAGACGGTGCAGAACATCATGGCGTTCCGGTTCGGCAACGGCCTGTTCGAGCCGCTGTGGAACCGCGACCACATCGACCACGTGCAGATCACCGTGGCGGAGACCGTCGGGGTTGAGGGGCGGGGCAAGTTCTACGAGGCCACCGGGGCCCTGCGCGACATGGTGCCCAACCACCTGTTCCAGCTCTACACCCTGGTGGCGATGGAGCCGCCGATCTCGTTCCAGGCCGAGGCCGTGCGGGACAAGAAGGAGGAGGTGCTGCTCGCCACGCCCTCCGGTCGGCCCGAGGACGCGGTGCGGGGCCAGTACGCCGCCGGGCGCGTGAACGGCGAGCCGGTGCGCGACTACGCCCGCGAGCCCGACGTCTCGCCCGAGACCCGGACCGAGACCTACGTCGCGCTCAAGCTCGGCATCGACAACTGGCGCTGGGCCGGGGTGCCGTTCTACCTGCGCACCGGCAAGGCCATGAGCCGGCGCGACACCGAGATCGCGATCCGCTTCAAGCAGGCGCCGCTGTCGCTGTTCCACGGCACCGGGGTCGACGCCGACGTGCCGAACTGGCTGGTGCTGCAATTGCAGCCCGACGAGGGCATCTCCCTGCAGTTCGGCGCCAAGGTGCCGGGCCCGGCCGTGCGCCTCGGCGCCGTCGACATGCGCTTCTGCTACAAGGACCACTTCCAGATCGAGCCCAGCACCGGCTACGAGACCCTGATCTACGACGCCATGATCGGCGACCCGACGCTGTTCCAGCGCGCCGACATGATCGAGGCCGGCTGGCGCATCGTGCAGCCGATCCTCGATGCGGCGGCCGACGGGACGCTCGGCCCGAGCCCCTACGAGGCCGGCAGCGCCGGCCCGGCGGAGGCCGACGCGCTCCTCTCCCGCGACGGCCGGGCCTGGCGGCCCCTGGGGCGCCCCGCGTGAGCGCCCTGCCTCCCGGGACCGAGGTCCTGGCCGACCCGGACGCGGTCGCCCGGGCGGCGGCCGAGCGGCTGGTCGCGGTCGCCCGGGCGGCCCCCGGCCGGGCCGCGATCTGCCTCTCGGGCGGCTCGACCCCCGGGCGCCTCTACGGGCTGCTCGCCGGGCCGGACTACCGCGACCGGCTGCCGTGGGACCGCCTGCACTGGTTCTTCGGCGACGAGCGCGTGGGCGACGCGCCCGAGGCCGGCAGCAACCTGCGGATGGTGCGGGAGGCCTTCGGGCCCGCCGCGCCGGTGCCCCCGGGCCACCTGCACCCGATCCCGGCCGCGGGCGCGCCCGAGGAGGGCGCGGCGGCCTACGAGTCCGCGCTCCGGGCCTGGTACGGCGCCGACCGGCTCGACCCCGCCCGGCCGCTCTTCGACCTCGTGCTGCTCGGCCTCGGCGAGGACGGCCACACCGCCTCGCTGTTTCCCGGCAAGCCGGCCGTGGACGTCGCCGACCGCTGGGTCGTCGGCGTGCCCGAGGCGGGTCTCGCGCCCTTCGTGCCGCGGGTGAGTCTGACGATCCCGGCGCTCAGTGCGACCCGCCACCTCCTCTTCCTGGTCACGGGCGCGGGCAAGCGCGCGCCCCTCCGGCGCCTCGCCGCCGGCGAGGACCTGCCCGCCGGCCGCGCCCGCGCCGCGGGCGAGGCGGCCTGGCTCCTCGACGCGGCGGCGGCCGGCTGACGCGGGGGCCCGGGCCGCGGGACGCCGGCAGGGGCGCCGCCGAGGGTCAGCCCGCCGGGGCGTTCATCGCCCAGGTGACGCCGAACGGGTCCTTGAGCTGGCCGTAGCGGTCGCCCCAGAACATCACCTGGAGCGGCGTCACCACCGTGGCGCCGGCCTCCACGGCCCGCCCCCACCAGGCGTCGATGTCGTCGACCGGCAGCATCAGGTTGAAGGCCTGGGGCGCCGTCAGCGGGTGGCCGTATTCCGGGTAGGCGTCGCCCAGCATCAGCGAGCCGCCGTTGAGGTGCAGGTGGACGTGCATCGTCCGGCCCTGGTCGTCGACGGGATGGCGCCCGACCTCCACCGCCCCGAAGGCGCGCACGTAGAACTCCGCCGCCCTCGCGGCGCCGTCGACGGTCAGGTACGGCACCACGCCCCCGAGCACCGGCGCGGGTGCGGGCGGGGCGGAATCGGTCGTGGTCGTCATGGGCTCCTCCTCGCGGGTCTCTGGTCCTCGGCCGGCGCCCCGCGGCGCCGACGCAACCGAGGACGCGCGCCGGAGCCGCCGGCCGACAGCCCCGCGCCGACTTATCTCGCGCCGCGGGGCGGCGCGCCCGGCCGACGGCGCCAGTGCGCCGGCCGCCCTCACACGAAGTGCTTGGACAGCTTCAGCCCCTGGGCTTGGTAGTTCGATCCCGCCTCCATCCCGTAGAGGGCGGCCGGGCGCTGGGCCATGCGCTCGTAGACGAGCCGGCCGACGATCTGGCCATCCTCCAGCATGAACGGCACGTCGCGGGAGCGCACCTCCAGCACGGCGCGCGCGCCCGTGCCGCCGGCCGCGGCGTGCCCGAAGCCGGGATCGAAGAAGCCGGCGTAGTGGACCCGGAACTCGCCCACCAGGGGGTCGAACGGCACCATCTCGGCGGCGTAGTCCGGGGGCACCTGGACCGATTCCTTCGAGGCCAGGATGTAGAACTGGCCGGGGTCGAGGATCAGGGTGCCGGAGCCGTCGGTCGTGAGCGGCTCCCAGAAATCCGCCGCCGCGTAGGCGCGCGGCCGGTCGACGTCGACGAGGCCGGTGTGGCGCTTGGCCCGGTAGCCGATCAGCCCGTCGAAGCCCGCGAGGTCCACCGAGACCGCGACGCCGCCCTGGAAGGACGGCTCGGCGGCGCTGACGAGGGGCGTGCCGGCGTGCAGGCGCGCGAGGGCGGCGTCGTCCAGCCGCACGGCGCCGCGGCGGAAGCGCAGCTGCGACAGGCGCGAGCCGGTGCGCACCAGCACCGGGAAGGTGCGCGGCGAGATCTCGGCGAAGAGGGGGCCGGCGTAGCCCGGCTCGACCATGTCGAACTCCCGGGCCTGGTCGGTGATCACCCGGGTGAAGACGTCGATGCGCCCGGTGGAGCTCTTCGGGTTCGCGCTCGCGGCGAGGTCGGGGGGAAGGGCGAGGCCCTCCTGCAACTCCGCGATGTAGACGCAGCCGGTCTCCAGCACGGCGCCCTGGCTCAGGTCGATCTCGTGCAGCTTGAGCGCGGCGAGGCAGGCGGCGACGTCCCGCAGGCGCCCCGGCAGGAAGCTCGCCCGCACCCGGTAGACCCGCCGGCCGAGGCGCAGGTCGAGGCTCGCGGGCTGGACCTGGTCGTCCGCGAACGGCGCGTCGGACCGGATCACCCCCGCGGCGGCGAGGGCCGCGATGCCCTCGGCCGACTGAATCCCATCGAGCAGCTGCACCATGACGCGCCCATCCTCACGCGCCATTGTCCTAGACCCGGGTTTCGGATGCGTGAAGCCGGCGCGGCGATCCCCCGCGGCCGGGGAGGGGAGCCGGCGCGCCTCAGCGCCGCTTGCCCCAGCGCATGCCCGGCGCCGGCCCGGCGCCCGCGGCCTGCTGGCCCACCGCCGGGCCCGAGGCGTCCTGCGGGTGGTGCTGCGAGCCGGCGCCCATGGGCTCCGGCGCCATCAGGTCGGGCGTCGCCGCCATCCCGGGAGTGCCGCGGCCGGTGGCGAACTGGCCGGCCTTGCGGAAGCGCCAGAGGTAGCCCGGCACCACGGCCTCGATGGCGGTCGGCGCGATGCCGAGGCCCTCGATGGTGCGCCCCTCCGCCCGGGCGGCCTCCGAGACCACGTTGTCGCTCTCCAGGAGCGTGACCTGGTCGCGGGTGAGCTTGAGGGTGTCGGGCAGGAGCCCGAGGGTGAGGGTGTCGGCGAACTCCATCGCGCGGGCCTGGACCCGGGCGAGCGGGCCCGGCACCGGCAGCACCACGCGGCGGCGCATCGTGACCGCGAGGGTGTACTCGACCAGCGCCTGGAGCGTCAGGATCTCCGGCCCGCCGAGCTCGTAGACCGTCCCGCCCTTGACCTGGCCCTCGACCGCCCGGGTGACCGCCTCGGCGACGTCGCCGACGAAGATCGGCTGCATCCGGGTCCCGGCACCCGCGAGGGGCAGGACCGGCAGGAGCCGGGCGAGGCTGGCGAAGCGGTTGAAGAAGCTGTCGCCCGGCCCGAACACGATGGAGGGCCGCAGGATCACGGCGTCCGGGCGGGCGTCGCGCACCCGCGCCTCGCCCATCGCCTTGGTGCGGGCGTAGACCGAGCCCGATTCCGCGTCCGCCCCGAGGGCCGAGACGTGCACGACCGGCGCGCCCAAGGCGGCCGCCGCGCGGGCGACCTCGCCGGCGCCCTCCGCCTGCAGCCGGTGGAAGCTCTGCTTGCCGCTCTCCTGCAGGATGCCCACGAGGTTGACCACGATGTCGGCGTGCTCGGCCGCCCGCGTGATCGAGGCGGGGTTGCGCAGGTTCGCCTGCACGGCGACGATCTGGCCCACGCGCCCGAGGGGCTGGAGGAACTGCGCGAGGTCGGGCCGGCGCACCGCGACGCGGATGCGGTAGCCGCGCTTGGCGAGCGCCCGCACCACGTGCCGCCCGAGGAAGCCCGATCCCCCGAACACGGTCACGAGCTGCGAAGCGGGCCGGGTCAGGCCGACGGTGTCGAAGCCGGTCATGGTCGGGGGTCCTTCAGCGGGGTCCTGCCGGCTCCTTAGTCAAACGCCCGAGCCGTGTGAAGCGCTCGCGCTGCCGCGGACGCCGGCGGCAAGGCCGCCGCGCTGTCCTCGCCGGGGCCCCGACGGGGCCGGGGCGGCCGGGCGCGCCCCGCGGGCGGGCGCCGCGTTGCCCTACGCCACCCGGCGGGGCACCTGGCGCTCGCTGCGCAGCGCCTCGCGGGCGCCCGGGAGCCCGGCCTCGGCGTACTCGGCGTCCTCGTTGACGCTCCAGACGTCGTGGCGGCGCTCGCCCGCCAGGATGTTGCGCGCCGTCAGCATGGCGGTCATCATGGCGTGGTCCTGGTTGTTGTACTTGTGCATGCCGTTGCGGCCGACGAGGTGCAGGGTCGGGTAGGAGCCCTCCAGGTCCCGGCGCACCGTCGCGACGTTCTCCCGGTAGGCGTCGTCGTAGACCGGGTAGGCCTTGGGCTGGCGCACCACGCAGGCATCGACCACGTCGGCGGGGTCGATCAGGCCGAGGCGGCCGATCTCGCGGCGGGCGAGCGCGATCAGCTCGGAATCCGGCGCGGCCCACAGCCCGTCGCCCTCGAAGCAGAAATACTCGAGGCCGAGGCAGGTATAGGCCGGGTCGGGCACCATCTCGGGCGACCAGGAGCGGAAGTTCTGCACCCGGCCCACCTTCACCGAGGGGTCGTGGATGTAGATCCAGTTGTCCGGGAACCCCTCTCGCGCCCGCGCGATCAGCGCCACGGTGAGGAAGTCGCGGTAGCGCAGCGCCCGCGCCTGGAAGGTGCTGATCGGCGCCGGCCGGATCGCCGCGACGAGCTCGCGGATCGGCGCCGAGGAGACCACGTTGCGGGCCGTGAAGGTCTCGCGGGTGCCGTCCTGGCGCTTCGCGCTCACGGTCCAGATGCCGCTCGGGGCGTCGTACGACAGGGTGTCGACGCTCCGGCCGAGCAGCACCTCGCCGCCGTTCCGGCGGATCGCCGCCGCGGCGGCGTCCCACATCATGCCGGGACCGCGGCGGGGATAGCGGAAGGACTCGATCAGGGTCTTGATCACCGGCTCGCCGGCCCGGGGCCGGCGCCGGCGCCGGCTCCCGAGGGAGCGCGCGAGGGCGTCGCGGATCGCGGCCCCGAGGTCGAGGCCCTTGATGCGCTGGGCCGCCCAGTCCGCCGAGATCGCGTCGCAGGACATGCCCCACACCTTCTCGGTGTAGGTCTTGAAGAAGATCGCGAACAGGCGCTCCCCGAACTGGTTGCGCACCCAGTCGTGGAAGCTCTTCGGCTCCGCGACCGGCCGGGCCCTGGCCCACAGGTAGGAGGCGACGCAGGCCGCGCTCTCCAGGAGGCCGAGGTTGCGCAGGGCCTCGAAGGCCCTGAGCGGGTAGGCGTAGGTGCGGCCCTTGTAGTAGATCCGCGACAGGCGCGGCCGCTCGATGAAGTCGTTCGGCAGGATCTCGTCCCAGAGGTCGACCACCTCCTGCGCCTTCGAGAAGAAGCGGTGCCCGCCGATGTCGAACAGGAAGCCCTTGTACGAGACGGTGCGGCTGATGCCGCCGACCTGGCCGGGGTCGCGCTCCAGCACGGTCACGGCGCGGCCCTCCCTGGCCAGCATGTAGCCGGCGGTCAGGCCCGCCGGTCCGGCGCCGATGACCAGCGTCTCGGTGTGTTGGCTCATCGGCGGGAGGGCTCCGGGGCGGCGGGTCGCGGGCCGCGGCGTCGTCGGCTCGAGGGACCATACGGGCGCGAAGGTAAAGAAGGGCTGACCACGTTCTCCCGCGCGGGCCCCCCGCTAACCCGAGGGTAAGGTCGCGCGTGCGATGCCGGACGAGCCGCCCCGGAAGACCCGCTCCCATGCTCGCCGCCCCCCTGACCGAGCCCCGGCCGCGCCCGGCCGTCGCCCGCTCGCTGTTCGACTCGAGGATCGTGATCGGGGGCCTCGTCGCGGCGGCCCTGATCGGCCTCTACCCCGTGCGCGACCTCTGGGCGGTGCTGCGCGACCTGCGCCTGCCCGACACCGACGACGCCATGCGCCTCGTGGAGGTGCGCGACTTCGTGGCCGGGCAGCCCTGGTTCGACCTCGTCCAGCACCGGCACCTGCCGCCGGGGGCGCCGCCGATGCACTGGTCGCGCCTCGTCGACGTGCCGGTCGCCGGGCTGATCCGCCTCGCCCGCCCCCTCGTCGGGTCCGCCCGGGCGGAGGGGTTCGCGGCGCTGGCCTGGCCGCTCCTGCTGTTCGTCCTCTACGCCGCGCTGCTCGCCCGCGGCGTGCGGGGCGCCTTCGGCTGGCGGGCCGGGGCGCTCGCGGTGTTCGCGGCGGCCCAGACCCCCCTGCTCGCCTCCCTGTTCGCCCCCGGGCGGATCGACCACCACAACGTCCAGGTCTGCGCGATCCTGGGCCTCGCCCTCTGCCTGATGCGGGCGGCCCCGACCTGGCGCGACGGCGCGCTGGCGGGCGGGCTCGGCGCCCTGTCCCTGGCGGTGGGCCTCGAGGCGCTGCCCTTCGTCGCCGGGGCCGGCCTCATCCTGGCCGGCGCCTGGATCGTCTCCGGGCCGGCGGCCCTGCGCCCCTTCCTGGGCTTCGGGCTGGCGCTCCCGGCCGGGAGCCTCGCGCTCTTCCTCGCGCAGACCGCGCCCGCCCACTGGTCCGCCCCCGCCTGCGACGCCCTCTCGCCGCCCTGGCTCTGGCTCTGCGCCGCCGCCGCGGTCACGACCGCCGCCGCCGCGTGGCTCTCCCGGCGCCAAGCGCAAGCCCGGCGCCAAGCGCAAGCCCGGCGCCAAGCGCAAGCCCGGCGCCAAGCGCTTACCCGGCACGACGCGCAAGCCCGGCACGACGCGCAAGCCCGGCACGACGCGCAAGCCCGGCGCGACGCGCCGAGCGGGTCCGGGGCGCGGCTCGGGCTCGTCCTCGCGGGCGGGCTGGTCGCCGTGGGGGGCTTCCTCCTGCTGTTTCCGGCCTGCGCGGCGGGGCCCTTCGGGGAGATGCCCGAGATCGTGCGCCAGAGCTGGCTCGCGCAGGTGCGCGAGATGCTGCCCCTGTGGCGGAGCCTGCAGCCGTATCCGGGGGAGACGCTCGCGACCTTCATGCCGGTCCTCGCGGCCGCGCTCGCCGCGACCCTCGGGGCCGCGCGGGTGCCGCCGGCGCAGGCCCGGGCCTGCCGGATCGCCGCCGGCTTCCTGTGGGTCGGAGTCCTCATGGGGGTCGCGCAGTTCCGCGGCCTCTACGTGGCGAGCGGCCTCGTGCCCCTCGTGGCGGGGCCCGTCCTCGACCGCCTCCTCGGCGACCTGCGCGCGCCCGGCGCCACCCTCGGCCGGCGGGCGGCCTTCGCGGGCCTCGCGGCCGGCCTGTTCGGCAAGCTCTGGCTCCTCCTCGCCGCCGTGCCGGCCGCGCTGTCGGGGGCGGCCGAGGCGCCGTCGGGCGGCGCCTGGGAGGCCTGCATCGCGCGGCGCGCCGTCGCGGCCCTCGACGCGTTGCCGCCCGGCATCGTCCTGGCCGAGATCGATCTCGGCCCGAGCCTGCTCCTGCACGGCCACCACGCGGTCGTGGCGGCGCCCTACCACCGCGCGAGCGAGGGGCTGGTGGCGGCCCTCGAGGGATTCCGCAGCGAGGCGGACCTGCGCCGGGTGGCCGAGCAGCAGCATGCGGCCTACATCGTGGTCTGCCCGCAGCCGGGGGCGACCGGCGGGGTCACGCCGTTCGCCAGGAAGCTGGCCTGGGGCGAGGTGTCGCCGCAGGGGCTGGAAGCGATCCCCATGAAGGACACGCCGCTCCGGGTCTGGCGCGTCCGGCCGGCGCGATGAGGCGGCTCGGGCGGCTGCTGCTCGCGCTCGGCCTCGGGGTATTGATCGGAGGTGCGGTGGTGATCGGTCGGGGAGAGGAGCCGGGCGGCATCGAGGAGGTCTGGATCCGGCTGTTCGGGCCGCCGGACCTCGGGCCGGTGGAGTTCGCGACCCTGCGCCGGCGCGCGTCGCCCAACGACGCGCTCGCCTGCCCGCCCGACGTCTGCCCGCAGGCCAAGGCCGACTTCGTGCCCCCGGATTACCCGGTGCCCGGCGCGCGCCTGCGCGAGATCGTGCGGGCGGTGGCCGAGGCCGAGCCGCGCACCGCCCTGGTGTTCAGCGACCGCTGGGGCGAGCAGGACCGCTACGTGGCGCGCTCCCGGCTGATGCGGTTTCCCGACACCATCACGGTCGAGATCGTCGGCCGCGGCGAGGGGCGCTCGAGCCTCGCGCTCTACTCCCGCAGCCAGATCGGGCGCGGCGACCTCGGGGTCAACCGCGCCCGGCTCTCCCGCTGGCTCTCCGGGATCGAGGCGGCGGTGCGGGCCTCGGGCCCGGAGCCGGAGGGGAGCCGATGACGGCCGGCCCCGCGCCGCACGCCCACCGGCACCTCGCCCCGACCCTGCGGCCCGCCCTCGCGCCCCTGCCGGCCGATCCCGACGTCGTGGTGGTCGGCGCCGGCAGCGCCGGGATCGCGGCGGCGCGGCGCCTCCTCGCCCGGGGGCTCCGCGTGGCGGTGCTGGAGGCCCGCGACCGCGTCGGCGGACGCACGCTCACCACCGCCCTGCGCGGCCACCCGGTCGACCTCGGGGCGCACTGGCTCCATGCCGGCCCGATCAACCCGCTGGTGCAGCTCGGCCTCGCCCGCGGCGAGCCCCTGCGCCGGGCCGCGCAGGAGAGCCACCTCTGGGTCGGGCGGCGCCGGGGCCGCCCGGCGGAGGAGGCGGCCTTCGCGCGGGCCTGGTCGGTGGCCGACCGGGCGATGAGCGACGGCGCCCGCCTCGGCGGCCCCGACCGGCCGGCCGCGACCGCCCTGCCGCCGGGGCTCGGCCCCTGGGGCCGGCGCGTCGCCCTGGTGCACGGCCTCGTCTCCGGCCGGCCCCTCGGCGAGGTCAGCCTGCACGACTTCCCCAGCATGGAGTACGGCGACAACCACTTCGTGGCCGGGGGGTACGGCGCCTACCTGGCGCGGCTGGCGGCCGGCCTCCCGGTCGCCCTCGCGGCGCCCGTGCGGGCGATCGACTGGTCGGGCCCGGGGGTGACGCTGGAGGCCGGCGCGCACGGGCGCCTGCGCGCCCGGGCCGCCATCGTGACCGCGCCCGTGATGGTGCTGCGGGACGCCGTCGCCTTCTCGCCGCCCCTGCCGGACCCGGTCCGCGGCGCCATCGACGGCTTCAGCGCCGGGATCTACGAGCACGTCGTGCTGCACTGGCCCTCGGCGCCGTTCCGGGGCCGCGACCGCCTCGCCAGCCTGACGGAGGGCCGGCTCCAGCCCCCGGGCCTCCTGACCCGCGTCGACGGCACGCCCTTCCACTACTTCGAGCTCGACGCGCCCCTCGCGGCCCGCCTCGACGCCGCCCGGGCCGGGGCCGACGGGGCCCGGCGCCTGGTGCGGGCCTCCCTGGCCGAGCATGTCGGCCGGGGGCTCCTGGGCGACCTCGCGGTGCCGGCCGTGACCGAGTGGCGCCACGACCCCTGGTCGCGCGGCTCCTGGGCCGTGGTGCCGCCGGGCCATGCCGGCGCCCGCGACCTGCTCAAGGCGTCCGTGGGCGACCGGATCTGGTTTGCCGGCGAGGCCCTGTCGCGGCTGCAATGGGGAACCGCCGGCGGCGCCTACGAGGAGGGCGAGCGGGCGGCCGACGCCGTGGCGCAGGCGCTGGGATAGGGCGCCGCCGGGGGGCGTTCCCGCCGAGGGGCGACCGGTCGGCGCGGGCCCTTGGGGGAAAGGCCCCGCCCGGGCGCCGGCCTCGACGGCGCCGGCCCCATGCCTACATTGCCGGCATGCTGACCCGCCTCCTCACCGCCGCCCTCCTGCTCACCCTCGCCTGCGCGCTCGAGGCGCGGGCGCAGCCCCTCGCCCGGAACGTCCTCAAGGGGACCTGCGAGCGCCTGGTCGTGGCCGGGCGGGACGTCACGCCGACCTGCGGCGACAGCGTGATCAACGCCGTCCAGGGGCGCCGCACGACCTTCGACTTCAGCGCCAGCGACGGCACCACGGTCAGCTTCAGCGGCACCGGCATGCCGCAGGAGCCCCAGCCCGAAGTCGGGGTCGACGCCTCGCAGCCGGTGAGCGCCGTGGTCGTGAGCGTCAAGGCCGCCGACGGCGGCATCAGCCGCGACACCCTGATGACCGTCGGCACCTGCCGCTTCCCGCAGGCCGGTCCCGGCCGCTCGACGGTCGCCTGCGCGGCCGACACCCAGCGCGGCCGCTTCGAGGGCACCTTCACGACGGACGGGGCGCCCCCGCGGCCGTGAGGGCGGGCCTCGGCCCGCCCGCGCGGCTCAGACCGCCACGACCTTCCCGGGATTCATGATGTTGTCCGGGTCGATGGCGCGCTTGAGGGTGCGCATCAGGTTCAGGGCCTCGGCCCCGTGCTCGGCCTCCATGAAGCGCATCTTCTTCTGGCCGATGCCGTGCTCGCCCGTGCAGGTGCCCTCCATGGCGAGCGCCCGGGCGACGAGGCGCTCGATGAAGCCCGTGACGCGGGCGATCTCGTCGGGGTCGTCCATCATCACGAGCGGCGAGGTGTGGAAGTTGCCGTCGCCGACGTGGCCGGCGATCGGGGCGGTCAGGCCGTGCTCCACGATGTCCCGCTTGGTCTCGTCCACGCACTCGGCGAGGCGCGAGATCGGCACGCAGACGTCCGTGGCGATCACCTTGGCGCCCGGACGCATGCCGACGGCGGCCCAGTAGACGTCGTGGCGGGCCTGCCAGAGGCGGGTGCGGTCCTCGGCCTTCGTCGCCCACTCGTAGGGACCGCCGCCGAAATCGGCCGCGATCTCGCCGAAGCGCTCGGCCTGCTCGCGCACGCTCGCCTCGGAGCCGTGGAACTCCACGAGCAGCAGCGGAGTCTCCGGCAGGGTGAGCTTCGAGTAGGCATTGCAGGCCGCGACCTGCACCTCGTCGAGGAGCTCGATGCGGGCCACCGGCAGGCCGGACTGGATCGTCACGATCACGGCGTCGCAGGCCGCCTTGATGCTCGGGAACGGGCAGACGCCGGCCGAGATCGCCTCCGGGATCCCGGACAGCTTGAGGGTCAGCTCCGTGATGATGCCGAGCGTGCCCTCCGAGCCGACGAGCAGGCGCGCGAGGTCGTAGCCCGCCGAGGTCTTGCGGGCCCGCGGGCCGGTCCGGACGATGTCGCCGTTCGGCATCACGGCGGTGAGCGCGAGCACGTTGTCCTTCATGGTCCCGTAGCGCACCGCGTTGGTGCCGGAGGCCCGCGTCGCCGCCATGCCGCCGAGCGAGGCGTCGGCCCCGGGATCGATCGGGAAGAACAGGCCCTGGTCGCGCAGGTGCTCGTTCAGCGCCTTGCGGGTGATGCCGGGCTGGACCACGCAGTCGAGGTCCTCGGCGTGGACCGCCAGCACCTTGTTCATGCTCATGAGGTCGATGGAGATGCCGCCGAAGGGCGCGTTGACGTGCCCCTCGAGCGAGGTGCCGGTGCCGAAGGCCACCACCGGCACGCGGTGGGCCGCGCACAGCCGCACGACCGCCTGCACGTCCTCGGTGCTCTCGGCGTAGATCACCGCGTCCGGCGGCTGGTTCGGCACCCAGGTGAGCGTGCTGGCGTGCTGCTCGCGCACCGCCTGGCTCGTGACGACGCGGTTGCCGAACTGCGCGTGCAGCGCCTGGATCACGGCCGCGACGGACTCCGGGTCGGGGCGCTGGCGCGGGGCGGGGCTCTGGGCGTTCATGGGGTCTCGACCTCCCGGTGAGGGGCGCGGAGGGACTCGCGCTTTTGCCCGCGAACCTATCAGACGGACGGGTGCCGGCATACCGAGGCGGCAGGGGTGCCGGAAGCCCCTCGCGCACGGGCGGGGTTGCCCCAAGGTGCAAGGCTTTCGGGGGTGCATCCCCGTTTGAAGCATGCTACGTCGAAAGACGCCCTTTTCATCCCGCTGCGCTTGGCCGGGAGCCCCACGATGGCTGACGAGCGTTCCGCATCGGTCTTCTTCTTCGCGCCCTTCGTGTCGTCCACGATGGCGATCGAGCCGGCCTGGATCGATTACAACGGCCACCTCAACCTGGCCTACTACCACGTCCTGTTCGACCGCGCGGTGGACGAGGCCTACGGGATCGTGGGTCTTGGCCCCGACTACACGGAGGCGGGGCGGGGCACGACCTTCGCGGCCGAGGTCCACGTGCGCTACCGGCGCGAGCTGATCCTCGACGATCCGGTGCGGGTGACCCTTCAGCTCGTGGGCTTCGACGAGAAGCGGCTGCACCTCTACTCCGAGATCCGCCACGCCACGGACGGGTGGGTCGCCGCCACCTCCGAGAACCTCTCCCTTCACGTCGACCCCGCGACGCGCCGGGTCGCGCCGTTCCCGGACGACATCCTGGCCAACCTCGACGTGATGATGGGCTCGCACGCCCGCCTGCCGCGGCCGGAGGATCTCGGCCGCGTCATCGGTATCCCGTCCCGGCGCCCGCTCCACAAGCCCGGGTCCGGCGCGCTCGCCGCCGCGGGCGGGGTCCGGATCCGGCACTGACCGGCAGGCCGCGCGGCCTCCGCTTCCGAGGCGGCACCGGCCGCCGGACCGTCCCGTCAGCGCAGCGGCAGCGTCACGCTCGGGGGCGGCGGCAGGCTCTGCTGGAGCCGCATCTCGCCGCGCAGCTGGCTGTTGTTGAACTGGTTCTGCTGCTGGATGCTCCGGATCTGGCCCTGAGTCTCCATCTGGTTGTTCAACCCCTCCACGGTCCGCTCGCCGCGCGGCGTGGTGCGCTGGCTCTGGGCCAGGACGGGCGGTGCGGCGAGCAGGGCCGCGCTGAGGATCAAGAGGGCATGCGCACGCATGATTCGTCTCCCATCGTGCTGAAAGGTGCCTCGTGCGGGACGACGCCGGGACGGCCGGGAAGGTTCCGGCCGGCCGGCCCCCGCGGCCCCCGCCTCCCGCAGATGTGTTCGCCCGCGGGCGCTCGGGCCCTCTGGACACGCCCGCCCTCGACGCCGTTCGCGTTTTGGTCCAGTGAAGGGACATGACTCGCGAAACCGCCGCCGGGGCGCCCGTCTCGATCGCAGCCCGCGCCCGCGCCGCCGTGGCCCCGCCGCCGGCCGCCTACCTGGAGGGGCTGAACCCCGAGCAGCGCCGGGCCGTCGAGGCGACGGACGGGCCGGTCCTGGTGCTGGCGGGGGCCGGCACCGGCAAGACCCGGGTGCTCACCACCCGCATCGCCCACCTGATCGCCACGGGCCGCGCCCGGCCCTTCGACATCCTGGCGGTGACCTTCACCAACAAAGCCGCCCGGGAGATGAAGGAGCGCATCGGCGCCCTCATCGGCCCGGCCGGGGAGGGGATGCCCTGGCTCGGCACCTTCCACGCCATCGGGACCAAGATCCTGCGCCGCCACGCCGAGCTCGTCGGGCTCCGGTCCGACTTCACCATCCTGGGCACCGACGACCAGCTGCGCCTGCTCAAGCAGGTGATCGCGGCCGCCGACATCGACGAGAAGCGCTGGCCCGCCCGCGGCCTCGCCCACGCCATCGACGGCTGGAAGAACCGCGGCCTGGCGCCCGAGCAGGTGCCCGCCGGCGAGGCCGCCGCCTTCGGCTTCGGCAAGGGCGGGCCGCTCTACGCCGCCTACCAGGACCGGCTGAAGTCCCTCAACGCCGTCGATTTCGGCGACCTCCTGCTGCTCTGCCTGCGGCTCTGGCGCGAGAACCCGGACCTGCTCGGGAGCTACCAGGACCGCTTCCGCTACATCCTGGTCGACGAGTACCAGGACACCAACGTCGCCCAGTACCTCTGGCTGCGCCTGCTCGCGCAGGGGCACCGCAACGTCGCCTGCGTGGGCGACGACGACCAGTCGATCTACGGCTGGCGCGGCGCCGAGGTCGACAACATCCTGCGCTTCGAGCACGACTTTCCGGGCGCCGTGGTGGTGCGGCTCGAGCGCAACTACCGCTCGACGGGCCACATCCTGGCGGCGGCCTCGACCCTGATCGCCCACAACGAGGGGCGCCTCGGCAAGACCCTGCGCACCGAGGCGGTGGCGGGCGAGCCCGTGACGGTCACGGGCGCCTGGGATTCCGAGGAGGAGGCGCGGCTCCTCAGCGAGGCCATCGAGGGCCTCCAGGCCAAGGGCCACCCCCTGGCGGAGATCGCCGTGCTGGTGCGCATCTCGGCCCAGATGCGCGAGGTCGAGGACCGCTTCGTCCAGCTCGGCCTGCCCTACCGGGTGGTCGGGGGCCCGCGCTTCTACGAGCGGGCCGAGGTGCGCGACGCCCTCGCGTACCTGCGCGTCACCGCCAACCCGGCCGACGACCTCGCCTTCGAGCGGATCTTCAACACGCCCAAGCGCGGCCTCGGCGACGCCACGCTCCAGGCCCTGCACGGCCTCTCACGCCGCGCCGGCGTGCCGCTGCTCCAGTCCGCCCGGATGCTCGTCGAGACCGAGGAGCTGAAGCCGAGGGCCCGCTCCACCCTCCGGGCCCTCGGCCAGAGCTTCGCGCGCTGGGCCAAGCTCCTGGAGGACCAGCCCCACACCGAGGTGGCGCAGACCATCCTGGAGGAATCCGGCTACACCGAGATGTGGCAGAAGGAGCGCACCGCCGACGCCGCCGGGCGCCTGGAGAACCTCAAGGAGCTCGTGCGCTCGATGGAGGAGTTCCCGGACCTCGGCGGCTTCCTGGAGCACATCGCCCTGGTGATGGACGCCAACGACGCGGAGGGCGGCGACCGGGTCAGCCTCATGACGCTCCACGCCGCCAAGGGCCTGGAATTCGACACCGTGTTCCTGCCGGGCTGGGAGCACGGCCTGTTCCCGAACCAGCGGGCCCTCGACGAGAGCGGCCGCGCCGGCCTCGAGGAGGAGCGCCGCCTCGCCCATGTCGGCCTGACCCGGGCGCGCAAGCGCGCCAAGATCTCGTTCGCGGTCAACCGGCGCATCCACGGCATGTGGTCGAGCACGGTGCCGAGCCGCTTCATCGACGAATTGCCCGAGGCCAGCGTCGCGGTGATCGAGGCGCCGGCCGGCTACGCGCAAGGGCCCTCGCGCTTCGACCGGCAGGCGCCGCCCTTCGGCTCGTCCTACGCCACCCCCGGATGGCAGCGGGCGCAGGCCGCCACCGCGGGCCAGCAGGATTCCTACGGCCGCGGCGCGCCGGCCGCCGCCCGGCGCGGACCCCGGCAGATCGACGGCACCCTGGTGGCGAAATCCACCGGCGCCGCGGCGGCCTTCGAGGCCGGGGCGCGGATCTTCCACACCAAATTCGGGCCCGGCCTGGTGACGGCCGTCGACGGCAACAAGCTCACCGTTGACTTCGACAAGGCCGGCCGGAAGATGGTCCTCGACAGCTTCGTCCAGCCGGCCTGACGCGCCGGCCCGGACGGCCGACGACCCGTCCCGCGCCGCGCGCGGGCGAGCCCGAGGAGCAGCGACTGGTGGCGACCTCATCCGGACGGCGGATCGCGCGCGATCCGCGCCATCGTCCCGCAAGGCCACCGGTCCCGCGTCCTGATCTGTGTACTTTACATCACAGGACGGCGGCTCCTCTCCGTCACTTTCGGTTTTGCCGGTTCATGGTGCGGCGCAAGAATTGCTCCGCCATCCCGGCCCACCTACTCTCGGGGGGATGCGTGCGGACTTGTCCACCGCTCGCGTCGCTCGCACGTGGAACCGGTGCGCCCCGACGGGTTTGAGTCATTCAAGAACAAAGGAGACCTGGGACACGAGAGGGCAGACGAAAATCGGCACCGCAAGTCCAGTGGGAGTGTTGATCCATGAAGAGACGACGCGCACGACTTGAACTGGTCGAAGACCGCTCGATCCGGATACACCGCACCCGGTTCGAGGAGGAGCGCAACCCGCCTCCGATCCAGCCGATGACGGCCCGCCAGGCCGAATACCTCGAAGCCCTCGGTTCCCATTCGCAAGTCATCGTCCTCGGGCCGGCCGGCACCGGCAAGACCTACATCGCCGGCACCCGGGCGGCGGATCTCCTGCGCCAGCGCCGCGTCGCCAAGGTGGTGATCACCCGGCCGAACGTGCCCGCCGGGCGCTCCCTCGGCTACTTTCCCGGCAGCCTCGAGGAGAAGATCGCCCCCTGGGTCGCGCCCCTGACCGAGGCGATGAAGGAGCGCATGGGCGCGGGGGCCTTCGACGTCGCGCTCAAGGCCGGCGACATCGAGGTGGTGCCCTTCGAGGTGATGCGGGGCCGCACCTTCAAGGACTGCCTGGTGATCCTCGACGAGGCCCAGAACACGACGCCGGCCGAGATCAAGATGTTCCTGACCCGCATCGGCGACGGCACGCAGGTCATCATCAACGGCGACGTCTCCCAGACCGACCTGCGCGAGACCTCGGGCCTGCGCACCGTCATCCACCTCGTCAAGAGCCGGATGATGCCGGTACCGATCGTCGAGTTCGGCCTCGACGACATCGTGCGATCGGGCATCTGCGCCGAGTGGGTGCGGGCCTTCGAGGAGGCGCGGCTCTGACGGTTTCCCCGCGCCGCGCGCGCGGGGGCGATCGAGGCGGCCGGCGGCCGCCGGGCGCGGCGGGGGGCAAGCCGGCCCCCGCGTGCGGCGGGGGCAAGCCGGCCCCCGCCGCCGTCACCGCGGCGTCAGCGCCCGTCCGCCCGCGCCACGGCGCGCTTGACCACCTGCTGCACCTCGACGTTCGACAGGAACAGGTCGTGGTTGATGAGGCCGCCGCCGTACTCGGAGGCGTCCGCGACCCGCACCCCCAGGGCCTCGAGCCGCGAGCGGTCGGCCGCCCCGGCCCGCAGCACGCCGCCCGCGATGGTGCTGGAGAGCTCGAGCGCCCGGTCGTTCGTGGAGGAGATCACCGTGATCTTGCGGGCCGCGGGCCCGAGGCGCTCGACGCCGCTGGTGAACAGGTCGATGTCGATGTCGGGCGCCGCCAGCACCACGGCGCCGATCCTGTCGAGCGCCGCCTCGCCGGCATCGGCCCGCAGCATCCGCAGGGTCTCGAGCGTGAGCAGCGTGCCCATCGAGTGGGCGACGACGTGGATGCGCCCGCCGGACTGCGCCGCCGCGAGCGCCCGCAGCAGGTCCTCCAGGGCGTCGCGCGACCAGAGCGCGCTCTCGCGGTCGTAGCCGTAATCGAACGTCGAGCCGGCGGACGGCCAGGTGAACAGGCCCGAGACGCCGCGGAAGCGGATGCCGTCCGAGAGCTGGGCGGCGCTGACCGCGGCGCTCTCGAAGGACTGGCGGTAGCCGTGGACGTAGAGCAGCACGTCGCGCCCGAGCGCGGCCTCCGCGAAGGCGGCGGCGGCGCCCGGGCCCGCCTCGACCCGCGGCACCGAGGCGATGCGCCAGTCCCCGGTGACGACGGCCGAGACCTTCCCGACGAGGGAGCGGTCGGGCGCCACGAGGCGCACGGCCGCGAAGGAGAGGCCGCGCCCGCGCTGGTCGGTGAAGTAGGGGGGGCGCGACGGGGGCTCGGCGGCCCGGCGGGTCGTCGCCACCAGGAGCAGCGGGCTGACGTCGAGGGCCGATTGCCGCTCGGGCGTCGAGACCGCGCCGGTGATCCCCCCCTCGCCGAAGCAGCCGCCGAGCGCCGCGGCGGCGAGCGACGCGCCGCCGAGCCGAACGAAGCCGCGGCGGGTCGGCCGGATGGTCTGTGGCATGCGTCCGAGGCCCGTTCCTGCATGGCCGGCCGGTGCCGGCGGGGAGGCCCGCCGCCCGCGGCCGCGCGGGCCAGGGCGACCGGGTCTCCGGTTGATCTGCGGGACCCCTATCAGGCGGCCGATGCGGCGTGAGCGTGGCCGCGCCGGGGCGCCGGAGCGCGGGCGGGCGCGTGTTGCACGGCGGCCACGCCCGGACGCGGGCCGGTCGTGCTCCCGCGGGGCCTCGACGGCATGGCCGCTTCCCGGCACAAAGGCGCCATGACCCGCCCCGCCGCTCCCGACCTCGACCAGCTCCTCGCGGGCCAGCGCGCGGCCCTCGCCCGCGCCATCACGCTGGTGGAGTCGAAGCGGGCGGACGACCGCGCCGCCGCCCGCGCGCTCCTCGACGCGGCGCTGCCGCATACCGGCCGGGCGGTGCGGGTCGGCATCACCGGCGTGCCGGGCGTGGGCAAGTCCACGACCATCGACGCCCTCGGCTCCAACCTGACGGCGCGGGGGCACAAGGTGGCGGTGCTGGCGGTCGACCCGAGCTCGACCCGCACCGGCGGCTCGATCCTCGGCGACAAGACCCGGATGGCCCGCCTCGCCGCCGATCGGAACGCCTACATCCGGCCCTCGCCCTCCTCGGGCACGCTCGGCGGGGTCGCGGCGAAGACCCGCGAGACCATGCTGCTCTGCGAGGCCGCCGGCTTCGACGTGGTGCTGGTCGAGACCGTCGGCGTCGGCCAGTCCGAGACCGCGGTGGCCGACCTCACCGACTTCTTCCTCGTGCTGATGCTGCCCGGGGCCGGCGACGAGTTGCAGGGGATCAAGAAGGGCATCCTCGAACTCGCCGACATGATCGCCGTCAACAAGGCCGACGGGGAGGAGGGCCGCCGGCGCGCCTCCGCGGCCGCCGCGGAGTACCGGGCGGCGCTCCACATCCTGACCCCCGCGAGCGCGGCCTGGACGCCCCCGGTGGTCACGGTCTCGGGGCTGGCCAACCACGGGCTCGACGCCCTCTGGGATGCCGTGCTGGACCACCGCGCCAAGCTCACCGCCACGGGCGAGATCGCCGCGCGGCGCCGGGCGCAGGACGCCAAGTGGATGTGGGCGCTCGTCCACGAGCGCCTGCACCAGCGCCTGACCGGCAGCGCCGCCGTGCGCGCGAAGACCGCCGAGACCGAGCGCTCGGTCGCGGCCGGCGAGCGCTCCGCCGCGGCGGGCGCCGACATGATCGCCGCGCTGATCGGCCTCTAGCGCCGCACCCGGTGGCGACGCGGCCGGGTGCCGCCCTCCGCGTCCGCATCGCGGCGCGCTCCCAGCCGGCGGCCGGCCCTACGGGTAGTCGACCCCGACGAGCGTCAGCCCGGCCGCCGGCGCGAGCGGGCCGCAGCGCCCGCGGTCGCGGGAATCGAGCACGGCGCGGACGCCCTCGGGCGTGAGCCGGCCGCCGCCGGCCAGCATCAGGGTGCCGACCATGCCGCGGACCTGGTGGTGCAGGAACGAGCGGGCGGCGGCCAGCACCACGACCTCGTCGCCGTCCCGCGCCACGTCGAGGCGGTCGAGGGTGCGGACGGGGCTGTTCGCCTGGCACTCGGCGGCCCGGAAGGCCGAGAAGTCGTGCCGGCCGAGGAGGCGCTGCGCGGCGTCGTGCATCAGGCCGGCGTCGAGCGCCCAGGGCACGTGCCAGACCCGGCCGCGGGCGAGGGCCGGCGGGCTGCGGCGGTTGAGGATGCGGTAGCGGTAGTGGCGCTTGAGCGCCGAGTGGCGGGCGTCGAAGCCCGGCTCCACCACGGCCGCGCTGACCACCGCCACGGGCTCGGGCCGCAGGTGCGCGTTGGCGGCGTCCCGCACCGTGTCGGTGCGCCAGTCCCGGGCGAGGTCGAGGTGCACCACCTGGTGGGTCGCGTGCACGCCCGCGTCGGTGCGCCCGGCGCAATGCACCCGGACCGGCGCGTTCGCGAAGCGCGCGATGGCCTCCTCAAGCGCCTGCTGCACCGAGCGGTCGGCGGCCTGGCGCTGCCAGCCCGCGAAGGCGGTGCCGTCGTACTCGACCACGAGCTTGTAGCGGGGCATGGCGGGGCGGGGGGCGGCGTCAGAGGCGGGCGCCCGGCGCGAGGCGCCGTCCGCGCAGGAACTCCCCGACCGGCATCGCGGCCTTGCCGGCCGGCTGCACCGTCACGAGGCGCAGGCTCCCGCGGCCGCAGGCGACCGTGCCCTCCGGGTCGAGCAGGACGCCCGGCTCCCCGGCGGCCTCCGCGCGCCGCGCCCGCAGCACCTTGAGCCGCTCCGGCCCCCGGCCGAGATCCGCCAGCACGAAGGCGCCCGGGAACGGCGCGAGGCCGCGGATCCGGTCGTGCAGCAGGTCGGCCGGCTCGCTCCAGTCGAGCCGCGCCTCCTCGTTGGTGATCTTGCGGGCGTAGACGACGCCGGCCTCGGGCTGGGGCCGGAACCCCAGGTTGCCGCGCTCCAGGGCCCCGAGCGCCCGGGCCATCAGGTCGGCGCCGAGCGGCATCAGGCGGTCGTGCAGCTCCCCGGCGGTCATGTCGGGCCCGATCGCCAGCCGCTCCAGCATCGCCACCGGGCCGGTGTCGAGGCCGGGCTCCATCCGCATCACGGCGACGCCGGTCTCGGGATCGCCCGCCATCACGGCGCGCTGGATCGGGGCGGCGCCGCGCCAGCGCGGCAGCAGCGAGGCGTGCAGGTTGAGGCAGCCGAGCGCCGGCGCGTCCAGGATCGCCGGCGGCAGGATCATGCCGTAGGCCACCACCACCGCCACGTCGGCGCCGTGGCGGCGGAAGGTCGCTTCGGCCTCCTCGGTGCGCAGGGAGCGCGGCGTCAGCACCGGCAGGCCGAACCGCTCCGCGAGGGCCTGCACGGGCGAGGGCTTGAGCGCCATGCCGCGGCCGGCCGGCGCCGGCGCCCGCGTGTAGACGGCCGCGACCTCGTGGCCGCCGCCGACGATCTCGGCCAGCGTCGGTACCGCGAAGTCCGGGGTGCCCATGAACACGACCTTGAGGGGCATCCGGTCAGGCCGCCTCGCGCTTGGCGGCCTTGGCGAACTTCTTCATCACCCGATCGCGCTTGAGCTTCGACAGGTGGTCGATGAACAGCACGCCGTTGAGGTGGTCGATCTCGTGCTGGAGGCAGGTCGCCAGCAGGCCGTCGGCCTCCTGCTCCACCGTCTCGCCGTCGAGGGTCCGGAAGCGCACCCGCACCCGGTCGGGCCGCACCACCTCGGCGTAGTATTCGGGGATCGAGAGGCAGCCCTCCTCGTAGGGGCGGCTCTCCTGCGACGACCACACGATCTCGGGATCGAGGATCACCAGGGGGCTGCGCGCCTCCTTGTCCTTCGAGGTGTCGATGGTGACGATCCGGACCGGCTCGCCGACCTGGATGCCCGCGAGGCCGACGCCCGGCGCGTCGTACATCGTCTCGAGCATGTCGGCCGCGAGCTTGCGCACCTCGCCGGTGATTGTGCCGACCGGCTCCGAGATCACGCGCAGGCGCGCGTCCGGCAGGATGACGAGGGGGCGGATGGTCATCGGTCGCTGGGGGTCGGGAGTGGGGGGCGCCGGAGCGCGCCGAGTCCGGACCGAGATAGGGATTCGCGCCTTCCTGGTCAAACCTCCAGGGCGCGCACGCGCGCATGCGCCCGCGCGCGCGCAACCGCGCGCGCGGCGCGAGCCGGGGCGCCCGGAAGGCTGGCCCGGTCAGAAGGCCGTGCGCTGCCGGATCGCCGCCGAGAGCGTGCCCTCGTCGAGATAGTCGAGCTCGCCCCCGACCGGCACGCCGTGGGCGAGCTTCGTCACCCGCACGGGCAGGTGGGTGAGCAGTTCGGTGACGTAGTGGGCGGTGGTCTGGCCGTCCACCGTGGCGCTGAGGGCCAGGATGACCTCGCGCATCGCCGGCACGCCCACCCGCTCGACCAGCCGGCCGAGGTTCAGGTGCTCGGGCCGCACGCCGTCGAGGGCCGAGAGCACCCCCCCGAGCACGTGGTAGCGCGCCGTCACGGCGCCCGAGCGCTCGAGCGCCCAGAGATCCGAGACGTCCTCGACCACCACCAGGATCGAGGGATCGCGGGCCGGGTCGCGGCAGATCGTGCAGGGCTCGGAGGTGTCGACGTTGCCGCATTCGTGGCAGACCACGATGCGGTCGGCGGCGATCCGCATCGCGTCCGCCAGGGGGGCGAGCAGCGCCTCGCGCTTCTTGATGAGCTGGAGCGCCGCCCGGCGGGCGGAGCGCGGCCCGAGGCCCGGCATCCGGGCCAGGAGCTGGATCAGCCGCTCGATCTCCGGACCCGCGACGGCCTGGGGCATGGGATTCTCGACAACCTGGGGGGAGGGCCGGGATCCCTCGCGGGCCCCGGCAGGGTAGGGGCGGGGACGCGGGGCGTCAGAACGGCAGCTTCAGGCCCGGCGGCAGCGGCAGGCCCTTCGTCAGCTCCTGCATCCGCTCCTGGGCGGCGCGCTCGGCCTTGATCTTGGCGTCGTTCACGGCCGCGACGATCAGGTCCTCCAGGATCTCCTTCTCGCCGGGCACGAGCAGCGCGGCCTCGAGGGTGACGCTCCTGACCTCGCCCTTCGCCGTCATGGTGACGCCGACGGCGCCGCCGCCGGACGCGCCCGAGACCTCGACCGTGTCGAGCTCGGACTGAAGGTCGGCCATCTTCTGCTGCATGGCCTGGAACTGCTTCATCATCCCCATGATGTCGGGCATGGCGTGTCCTCGCGTCGGTGGTCGTGGGCTCTGTCCGCCGTGATGTGGGGCGCCGGCCGGCGCCCCGCTACGGCTCGTCGTCCTCGGGCTCCGGCGGCGGAGCGTCGCCGGGACCCTCCGCCTCGGGCGCCTTCTCGCGCACGTCGACGATCTGGGCGCCCGGAAAGTTCTTCAGCACGGCCTGCACCAGGGGGTGGGCGGCGGCACCCTGGTGGCGGCTCTCGACGGCGGCCCTGGCCCGGGCCGCGAGGGTCGACTCGCCGGGCTCCTTCGACAGGGCGACGACCCAGCGCCGGCCCGTCCAGAGGTCGAGGGCCCGGGCGAGGTCGTTGGCGAGCGTCTGGCGCCCGCCCTCGGCGAGGCGGAACTCGATGCGGCCGTCCTCGAAGCGCACCAGGTGGACGTCGCGCTCCAGGCTGATCTTGAGGGCGATGTCCCGGCGCGTCTCGGCCAGCGCCACCACGTCCTCGAAGCGCCGCAGCCGCGGCCCGGCCTCGGGTTGCGGCGCGGGCGCGGGGCGCGGCGCCTCGGCGCGGGCCGGGAGCGCCTCGG
>NZ_QOWC01000063.1 GCF_003574465.1 Methylobacterium crusticola | reverse complement strand
GGGGCGCTGGGGCTGCGCCCCGAGGAGCGCCGGGTGGCGCCCCGGCCGCCCTTCGCCTGGCTGGCGCCGCGGGGGCCTGTCGACCCGCGCGAGGGCCCGGGCCGGGCCGGCAGCCCCCTGGCGCCGCCGTGGCCGGACCTCGCGGTCGCGACCGGGCGGCGGGCCGTGCCCTACCTGCGGGCGCTCAAGCGCCTCTCGGGCGGGCGCAGCTTCACGGTCTTCCTCAAGGACCCGCGCACGGGTGCCGGCGTCGCCGACCTGGTCTGGGTGCCGGCGCACGACCGCCTGCGGGGGCCCAACGTCCTGGTGAGCCTGACGGCGCCGCACGGCCTCTCGGCGGCGCGCCTCGCGGCGGCCCGGGCGGCGCCCGACCCCCGGCTGAGCCCCCTGCCGCCGCCCCGCGCCGCGGTGCTGGTCGGCGGCGACAGCCGGCACGGCCGCTACACGCCCGGGGACGTCCGGCGCCTCGTCGCGGGGCTCGACCGCCTGGCCGGCGAGGCGCGCCTGATGGTCACCGCCTCCCGGCGCACGCCCCCGGCCCTGCGGGCGGCCCTCGCCGGCCTCCTCGCCCGACGGGGCGGATTCCTGTGGGACGGCGCGGGCGAGAACCCCTACCTCGCCATGCTGGCGCTCGCCGACGCCGTCGTGGTGACGGCGGATTCCGCCAACATGGTCGGGGAGGCCGTCGCCGCCGGCGCGCCGGTCCTCCTGTTCGAGCCGGAGCGTACTTATATCCGTCACCGCCCGTTCTTTGCCGCACTCCGCCTATACGGAGCTGTGCATGCCTTCGACGGGCGTCTTGAAGCGTTGCGCCACAAGCCCTTAGACTCGACTCCCGCGATCGCAGAGGCTGTGGCGGCCGCCTACCTGAGGCACCGCGATGCGCTCGCCCGTCCGACCGGCCCGTGAGGACCGCAGGACGGCAGCCCCGGAGACACGAATGTCCACCACCCCAACGCCCCTCCACCGCGAGGTCACGCACGCCAGGCTCGTGATCGTCGGCTCCGGCCCGGCCGGGTACACGGCCGCGATCTACGCGGCGCGCGCGATGGTCGAGCCCCTGCTGATCTCCGGCTTCCAGCCGGGCGGCCAGCTCATGATCACCACCGACGTCGAGAACTACCCGGGCTTCGCCGAGGCGATCCAGGGGCCCTGGCTGATGGAGCAGATGCGGCTCCAGGCCGAGCACGTCGGCACCCGGATCGTCTCGGAGTACATCGCCCGGGTCGACCTGAAGCAGCGGCCGTTCCGCCTGGAGGCGGATTCCGGGGCCGTCTACACCTGCGACGCGCTCGTCATCGCCACGGGCGCCCAGGCGAAGTGGCTCGGCCTGCCCTCGGAGGCGGCGTTCCAGGGCTTCGGCGTCTCGGCCTGCGCCACCTGCGACGGCTTCTTCTTCCGCGGCAAGGAGGTCGTGGTGGTGGGCGGCGGCAACTCCGCGGTCGAGGAGGCGCTCTACCTCGCCAACCTCGCCTCCAAGGTCACGGTCGTGCACCGCCGCGACGCCTTCCGGGCCGAGCGCATCCTGCAGGAGCGCCTGTTCAAGCACCCGAACGTCGAGGTGGTGTGGAACCACGCCGTCGAGGAGATCTGCGGCCGCACGGCGCCCACGCCCTCGGTGACGCACCTGCGCCTGCGCGACACCCGCACGGGCGCCCTCACCGAGCGCAGGACCGACGGCGTGTTCGTCGCCATCGGGCACCAGCCCGCGACGGGCCTCTTCGAGGGCCAGCTGCCGATGCGGGCGGGCGGGTACCTCGAGGTCGCGCCCGGCACGACCACGACGGCGATCCCCGGCGTGTTCGCGGCGGGCGACGTCACGGACGACGTCTACCGGCAGGCGATCACCGCGGCCGGGATGGGCTGCATGGCCGCCCTCGAGGCGGAGAAATACCTGGCGAACCTGGCGATCGGCGAGACGCCGCGGCAGGCCGCCGCCGAGTAGGTGGGACGGCGCCGCGGGCGGCCGGGGCTCCAGGCCCCGCCGTCCCGGCCCGATCGTGTGGTGTTCGCGGGAACCACCGGCATTCAAGCCCGCCGGCCGGGGCTCTGGCGAGGGGTACGGCCGTGGACTGGGACAAGATCCGGATTTTCCTCAACGTCGCCGAAGCCGGAAGCTTCACCAAGGCGGGCGACGACATCGGCCTCAGCCAATCGGCCGTCAGCCGGCAGATCAGCGCGCTCGAGCGGGAGCTGAAGGCGCCCCTGTTCCACCGGCACGCCCGCGGGCTGATCCTGACCGAGCAGGGCGACCTGCTGTTCCGGGCCGCCCGCGACATGAAGATGCGGCTGGAGACCACCCGGGCGCGCCTCGTCGAGACGAGCGAGCGCCCCTCGGGCGACCTCAAGGTCACGACGACCGTGGGCCTCGGCACGGCCTGGCTCGCCCAGCGGGTGGCGGAGTTCCTCGACCTGCACCCGGACGTGCGCGTCGAGCTCATCCTCACCAACGAGGAGCTCGACCTCGCCATGCGCGAGGCCGACGTGGCGATCCGCCTGCGGCGCCCGGCCCAGCCCGACCTGATCCAGCGCCGGCTGTTCACGGTGCACTACCACGTCTTCGCCTCGGTCGAGTACATCAAGCGCTTCGGGGAGCCGAAGTCGATCGAGGACCTCGACAAGCACCGCCTGGTCTCCTTCGGCGGCGACCAGCCCTCCTACCTGATGGCGACCCACTGGCTCTCGACGGTGGGCCGGGAGGGGCGCGAGGGGCGCACGATCCACTTCACGGTCAACAACATCTCGGCCCTCCAGCTCGCCGTCGAGACGGGCGCGGGCATCGGCATCCTGCCGGACTACGCGGCGGACGGGAACCAGCAGCTCGTGCAGATCCTGCGCGACATCGAGATGCCGAACCTCGAGAGCTACCTCGTCTACGCGGAGGAGATGCGCACGGTCGCCCGCGTGCAGGCCTTCCGCGATTTCCTGGTCGCGAAGGCGCAGCGCTGGACCTACTGAGCGGGCGCGCGCGCCCCGAGGGCGCCGGGCGCCGTGGGAGGCTTTGAGATTCCGCGCGCAGGCGTCATGCTGGCGCGCGGCGCGGCTTTGCGCGCCCTCACCACCCCCGGCCCTCCCCCGAGGGGTGAGCCGCGCGGGCCGGCGCGCCCGCTCCGCCCCGGTCCGGGCGGGGGGAACCGGCGTCGCGGACCAATGCCCGAGAGGATCCCGGATGACGCAGGACGACAAGACCTTCATGGAGCGCGCCATCGCCCTGTCGGAGAGGACCTCTCTCGTCGACAGCGCCGGCGGGGCGTTCGGCTGCGTGATCGTGCAGGACGGCCGCATCCTGGCCGAGGGCGCGAACCGGGTCGTCGCCGAGAACGATCCGACCTGGCACGCGGAGATGGAGGCCATCCGCGCGGCCTGCAAGGCGGAGGGCAGCTTCAAGCTGCGCGACGCGACGCTCTACACCAGCGCCGAGCCCTGCCCGATGTGCATGGCGGCGGCCTATTGGGCCGGCATCGCGCGCGTCTACTACGCCTCGACGAACGAGGACGCGCTCCGCTACGGCGATTTCGACGACAGCATGATCTACGCGGAGCTGAGGAAACCCGCGGCCGAGCGCTCCATCCCGGGCCGGCAGATCATGCGCGCCGAGGCCGTGGAGGTGTGGAGGAAGTACCACGCCAAGGCCGACCGGGTGCCCTACTGACGCCCGGGCCGGCCGGGGCCGGCGGGCGGCGTCGGCGCGGGCCGGGAACTTGGTTCCCGCACCCGCCATGCAATCCCGCCCGGGCTGACATGCGGGCCCGCGGCTTGCCGCACCGCGCCCGCCTGCGATCATGACGGGGCCGGTCTCGACGTCGACCGGCTGATCCCCTCTGGATGGTGGCCGGTCCCTCCGGCCGGTGCGCCACGCAAAGCCTCGCCGGGTCCCGAGGGACCCGGCTTTTTCATGAAGGCGGGCCGGCGCGGTCAGGCGAACAGCCGCTCCTTCTCGAGGCCCTTGTAGAGGTCGGCGACCTGCGCCCCGTAGCCGTTGTAGATCACGGTCGGGACCCGCTCGTCGGTGCCAAGCACCCGCTCGCTCGCCTGGCTCCAGCGCGGATGCGGCACGGCCGGGTTGACGTTCGCCCAGAAGCCGTACTCGGAGGCCTGCAGGCCCTCCCAGAAGGTCTTCGGCCGCTCGGCCGTGAAGGTGATCCGGTTGATCGACTTCACCGACTTGAAACCGTACTTCCACGGCACGGCGAGCCGCAGCGGCGCGCCGAACTGGTTGAGCAGCGGCTTCCCGTAGATGCCCGTGACCACGAAGGCGAGCTCGTTGTTGGCCTCCGCCAGCGTGAGGCCCTCGGTGTAGGGCCACGGATAGAAGAAGGCGCGCTGGCCGGGCGCCATCGCCTTGTCGAGGAAGGTCTGCATCTGGATGTACTTCGCGCCGCCGATCGGCTTGGCGAGCGCCACCAGGGCCGCGAGGGGGAACCCGGTCCAGGGCACGGTCATCGACCAGGCCTCGACGCAGCGGTGGCGGTAGAGCCGCTCCTCGAGCGCCATCTTGCGCACCAGGTCCTCGAAGCCGATCTCGAACGGCTTCTCCACCAGCCCGTCGACCTTGATGCTCCAGGGCTGGACCTTGAGGGCGTCGGAGCCCGGGGTCACCGTCTTGTTGGTGCCGTACTCGTAGAAGTTGTTGTAGTCCGCGCTGTAGCGCTCGGCCGTGACCGGACGCTCGACCGCGTAGGCGTCGTTGCGCTTGGCCGGGTAGAGATCCGCCGTCCTCAGGGCGCCCGTGCCCTCGCCCGGGAGAGCCGCGGCGGCCGGGCCGCCGGCAAGGGACGCGGCGGCCAGGCCGACGGCGCCGCCGAGCAGGGCACGGCGGTCGAGGAAGACCGATTCGGGGGTCGCCGCGCGCTCGGGCATCTCCCACGGACGCTTGATCCTGATGTGCATCGCAGTCTCCTGGCGGCCTCGCCATATGACGAGAGGACATCGGTGCCCGGCACCGGCAGCGCAAATCACGCTTCGGCGAGGAGGCGCCCCGGGTTACGCGGCGGGCGGCCGCCCAGATGCGCCGCCCAGGTGCGCCGCCCAGATGCGCCGCCCGGATGCTCAACCCCGGCGTGCGGCCGCGGCCGCGGGCGGAAAGGCTGGGACGCCGGGCCGCCCGCGTGCCATAGAGCCACCATCCCGGGCCGGATCCGGAGCGTTCGCGCAGCAAGGCCATGCCGTCGAAGAAAGCAAAGCAGGCGGCCTTCACGGTCGCGGTGTCCACGGTCGAGGACGGGAGCGGCGCCGTCGCCCTCAAGGTCTACGTCGCGATGGCGCCCGACGCCGCGACGGCCCTCCTGGCCGTGCAGGCCGTGGCGCCGCCGGAGGCCGCGTTCGAGCTGAGCGGCACCCTGTCCGACCGCCTGGCGGCGCGCCTGAAGCTGCGCGCCGGCGAGGTGCGGCCGATCTGAGCGGCCGGCCCCGCCCCGCGCGAAGTCACGCCCCCGCGCGAAGCCCCGCCCCGCGCGAACGAAGTCCCGCCCCCGCGCGAAGCGGGCCGCTCAGGCGCGAGACTCGTCCCGCAGCGCCCGCCGCAGCACCTTGCCGACATTGGTCTTCGGCAGGCTCTCGCGGAACACGAAGCGGCGCGGCACCTTGTAGGCGGTGAGGTTCTGGCGGGCGTAGGCGCGCAGGGCCTCGGCGGTGAGGTCCGGGTCCTTGCGCACCACGTGGGCGGCGACGGCCTCGCCGGTCTCCGGGGAGGGCTCCCCCACCACCGCCACCTCCAGGACGCCGGGATGGCCCGCGAGCACGTCCTCGACCTCGTTCGGATAGACGTTGAAGCCCGAGACCAGGATCATGTCCTTCATCCGGTCGACAATCCGGATCTGGCCGTCCGGCTGGAGCACCGCCACGTCGCCGGTGCGGAAGTAGCCGTCCGGCGTCATGGCGCGGGCGGTCTCGTCCGGCCGGCGCCAGTAGCCGGCCATCACCTGCGGCCCGCGCACGCACAATTCGCCGGGCTGGCCCGCCGGCAGGTCGGCGCCGGCCGCGTCCCGGATCGCCACCTCGGTCGAGGAGAGCGGGTAGCCGATGGTGCCCGACCACTCGGGCAGCGAGGGCAGGTTCACGGTGACCACCGGCGCGGTCTCGGACAGGCCGTAGCCCTCGATCACCGGCCGGCCGGTCACCGCCTTCCAGCGCTGCGCCACCGCCGCCTGCATGGCCATGCCGCCGGCGTTGGCGTACTCGAGGGCCGACCAGTCGACGGTGCCGATCTGCGGGTGGTTGAGGAGCGCGTTGAACAGCGTGTTCACGCCCGACATGTTGGTGAAGCGGTTCGCCTTCAGGAGCTTGACGAAGCCGTCGATGTCGCGCGGGTTCGGCACCAGCAGGCAGCAGGCGCCGAGGCGGATCATGAAGAAGAAGCAGCACGTCAGCGCGAAGATGTGGTAGAGCGGCAGCGCCGTCACCATCACCCGGCCGGGCCCCTCGTCGTCGCGCATGCCGAACCAGACCCGGCTCTGCTCGACGTTGGCCGCCACGTTGCGGTGGGTGAGCATCGCGCCCTTCGACACCCCGGTGGTGCCGCCGGTGTATTGCAGGAAGGCGAGGTCCTCCGGCGCCACCTGGACCGGCCGGAACCCGGCCCTGCGGCCGGCGGCCAGGACCGCCCGGAAGGTCAGGCGGCGCTCCGGCGGCAGGCTGTAGGGGGGCACCACCTTCTTGAGGTGGCGTGCCGCCAGGGTGATGAGCGCGCCCTTGAGCCCGATGCAGTCGCCGGCGCCCGAGACCGCGACCTGCTCGAGGCCCGGCAGGGACGGCAGGGCCTGCGCGACCGTGCCGGCGAAGTTCTCCAGCACGAACAGGATGCGGGCCTCGGCGTCGCCGAGCTGGTGGATCAGCTCGCGCGGGGTGTAGAGCGGGTTGACGTTGACCACGGTGGCGCCGGCGATGAGCGCCCCGAACAGGGCGACCGGGTAGGCCGGCACGTTGGGCATCATGATGGCGACGCGGTCGCCCTTGGCGATGCCCCGGGCCTGGAGCCAGCCGGCCACGGCCTCGGCGTCCCGCCGCAGGGCGTCGTACGAGAGGCCGGCGCCGAAGCAGGTGACGGCCGGGCGCCCGGCGAAGCGCCGGGTGCTGTCCGCGAAGAGGTCGACCAGGGTGCCGAGGCGCTCGGGCGCGATCTCGGCCGGCACGCCCGGCGGGTAGGCCGACAGCCACGGGCGCGCCGAGGCTTCCGCCGCCGTCCTGCTCAACGCCTCGCCCATCCGCTCTCCTCCCGGGGGCCCGCCTTCGGGGCCGTGTTGCGCGGGTGCGGGCGGACGCTGGGCCGCGCCGCCCCGCGGGACCTGACGCCTCGGGGTTAGCGTCTCGCCCCGGGCGATTCAACCGACGCGTTCCGGCGCGACGCCGCGACCAGGAGGGCGTGGGGCAGGAAGGCCGCGAGCACGAGGGCGCCGGCGAGGCCGGCCTGCGCCCCGGCGAGGGGCCGCTGCGGCCAGTCGGCGAGGCCGAGGCCGCGCCCGGCCGCCAGGAGCCCGAGGGCCCACCACAGGGCCGCGAAGCGCGCGAGCGCCGTCCCGACGGCGCGCAGGCGCCGCCCCCGGGGCGGCGGATCGCCCGCGACGAGCGCCGGCAGGCCGAGGGCGCTCCCGAACAGGAGGGCCGCGACGCCGGCCCCGAGGGCGTGCGCCACCGGCAGCGGCTGCCCGGACAGGAAGACGACGCCGCCGACCGAGAACCCGGCCCGCAGGACGAGCCCCCCGAAGGTCGGGTAGAGCGACAGGCCGAGGACGAGGGCGAGGCCGAGCGCGGCGCCGAGGAGGCGCGCCGGCGCCCCGCGCCGGGACAGCGCTCCGCGCCGGGACAGCGCTTCGCGCCCGGACGGCAACGCCGCGGCGACCCGCGCCAGCCCGTACACGACCGCGAAGGCGAACAGGGGCAGTCGGTCGAGGTAGAAGCCGTAGAACCACGCACCGAGGCCCGCCGCCTCCGCGCTCCGCTGCGTCAGCCCGGCGGCGGCGGCGAGCGCCACGGCGGCCAGCGCCGCCCCGAGGGGCAGCGCGGCTCTCCAGGGCCGGGCGGCGCCGCTCACGCCTCGTAGTGGTCGCGCACCAGCCGGTCGAGCAGGCGCACGCCCCACCCCGAGCCCCACGAGCGGTTGATCTCGGTCGTGGGCGCGCTCATGCCGACGCCCGCGATGTCGAGGTGGATCCACGGCACGTCGTTGACGAAGCGCTTGAGGAACTGCGCCGCCGTGGCCGAGCCGCCGTGGCGCCCGCCGGTGTTCTTCATGTCGGCGAACTTCGACTCGATCAGCTTGTCGAAGCCCGGCGTCAGGGGCATGCGCCAGACCTTCTCGCCGGTGGCCTCGCCCGCCAGGCTCAGGCGCTCGGCCAGCTCGTCGCTGGTCGAGAACATGCCGGCGAATTCCTGGCCGAGGGCCACCAGGATCGCGCCCGTCAGGGTGGCGAGGTCGATCATGAACCGCGGCTTGTAGTCCTGCTGCACGTGCCAGAGCACGTCGGCGAGGACGAGGCGGCCCTCCGCGTCGGTGTTGATGATCTCGACGGTCTGGCCCGACATCGAGGTGACGATGTCGCCCGGGCGCTGGGCCTTGCCGTCGGGCATGTTCTCGACGATGCCGATCGCCCCGAGGGCGTTGACCTTGGCCTTGCGGCTGGCCAGCGCGTGCATCAGGCCGACCACGCAGGCGGCGCCCGCCATGTCGCCCTTCATGTCCTCCATGCCGCCGCTCCCCTTGATGGAGATGCCGCCGGAATCGAAGCACACGCCCTTGCCCACGAACGCGACCGGCGCCGCGGCCGGGTCCGGGCCGCCGTTCCAGCGCATGACGACGACGCGGGCCTCCTTGGCCGAGCCCTGCGCGACCGCGAGCAGCGCCCGCATGCCGAGCTTGCGCATCGCCTTCTCGTCGAGGATCTCGACCGCGACGCCGAGCTTCTCCAGGGCCTCGGTGCGGCGGGCGAACTCCTCCGGGTCGAGGACGTTCGGCGGCTCGTTGACGAGCTCGCGGGCGAGGATCACGCCCTCCGCCACCGCCTCGGCGGCGCGCACCGCCTTCTTCAGCCCGCCGCTCTCGGGCGTGAGCACGGTCAGGCGTCCGCCGGTGCCGTTCTCCTCGCCCTCGGCCGGCTTCTTGCTCTTGTAGCGATCGAACCGGTAGGCGCGCAGCCGCGCCCCGAGGGTGAAGGCCGCGACCTCCTCGGAGGTCGGCGTGGTGCCGGGCCACTCGAGCGCCACCGCGCCGGCCCGGGCCCCGAGCCTGCCGGCCGTGACGCCCCCGAGGACCGCCCAGTCGCGCTTGGCCGCGTCCTTCTCGGACCCGACCCCGACCACGACGAGCCGCTCGGCCCGCAGGCCCGCCGGGGCCGTGAGCACGAGGGCGCTGTTCGGTTTGCCCTTGAAGCGCTCGACCGCGGCGGCCCGCGCCACGAGCTCGGAGGCGCCGGCGCCGGCGATCTCGGCGGCCCGCGGCGACAGGGCGAGGTCCTCGCCGACGAACACGACGAGGTCGCCGCCGGCCTCACCCGCCTTGGCCGACCCGATGGACTCGAACTCGATGCTGATGCCGTCCGCCATGGCGCTGCTTTCGTCCCGTGACCCGCAACCGCGGCGCCGCGGCGCCCGCTCCGCCCCTGTGTAGCGGGCGGGCCCGAGAACGCAACGCGACCCGGCACGGGAGGGCCGGCCCGGCCCCCGCCGGTCCCTCGACCTGTGGCCCCGGGGGCGCGGCCGCCCGCAAAAAGGCCGCACTTCCGGTGCTTCAGGGGCCTGCAGGCTTGTGCGCCCCGTCGGGGACGCCTAGCGAGGCATCGAGCGGAAGGGGGCCCGACCGCGACGGCCGATGAAGCAGATCGAGCGATACATCTTCCGGATCGCCCTCGGCGCCTTCCTGTCGTGCCTGATCGGCCTCACCGGCGTGATCTGGGTGACGCAGGCCCTGCGCGAGCTCGACCTCATCACCGCCAAGGGCCAGACGCTGCTGATCTTCTTCCTGATCACCGGCCTGTCGCTGCCCACCCTGATCACCGTGATCGCGCCCGTCGCCCTGTTCATCGCGGTGATCTACGCCCTGAACAGGCTCAACGGCGATTCCGAGCTCATCGTGATGAGCGCGGCCGGCCTGTCGCCCCGCCACCTGATGCGGCCGTTCCTGACGCTCGCGCTCGCCATCAGCCTCGGGATCGGGTTCCTGACGATCCAGGTCATGCCGTCGAGCTTCCAGGAACTGCGCGACGTGCTCACCCGGGTGCGCGGCGACTTCATCGCCAACGTGGTCAAGGAGGGGCAGTTCACCAGCCTCGACAACGGCATCACGTTCCACTTCCGCGAGCGGGCCGGGAACGGCGCGCTGCTCGGCATCTTCATGCAGGACCGGCGCGAGGCCGGCCGCACCGTGGTCTACCTCGCGGAGCGGGGCCAGGCGGTCGACCTCGACGGCCAGACCTACCTCGTCCTCGAGAAGGGCAGCGTCCACCGCCAGCAGCCCAACAGCCGGGATTCCTCGATCATCACCTTCCAGCGCTACGCCGTCGACCTCGCGGCCTTCACGCCCCCGGACGCCGACACCGTCTACAAGCCCCGCGAGCGCTCGACGACGCAGCTCCTGTTCCCGGACGCCAACGAGACCTACTACAAGCTCACCAAGGGCCGCTTCCGGGCCGAGCTGCACGACCGCCTCTCGTCCTGGCTCTACCCGCTGGCCCTCGGGCTGATCGCCTTCGCGGCGCTCGGCGACCCCCGCACCACCCGGCAGGGGCGCGGGCTCGCCGTCGCGGGCGCGGTCGCGGCCGTGGTGGGCCTGCGCATCGCGGGCTTCGCCGCGGCGAGCGCGGCGGTGCGCAGCCCGGCGGCCGTGACGGCGATCTACGCCGCGCCGCTCCTTGCCATCGGGCTCTCGCTCCTCGTCGCCTTCCAGGGCACGCGGGTCCGGGCCTTCAACGCCGCCCTGGCGGCGCGCCTGCGCCGCCTCTCCGCGGGCCTGCCGCGCCCCCGCCTGCGCGTGCGCGCGGGCTGATCCGGGAAGGCCCCCCCGCGATGCTGATCGGCGCCACCCTCGGCCGCTACCTCGCGGCGCGCTTCCTGCGCATGATCGCGGGCGTGTTCCTGACGGTCTTCGCCCTCGTCTACACCCTGGACTTCGTCGAGCTGATGCGCCGGGCCGGCGACGCCGAGGGGGCCTCGGCCGGGATGATGGCCCGCCTCGCCCTCTTCCGCACCCCGGCGGTCGCCGAGCAGGTGCTGCCCTTCGCGATCCTGTTCGGCGCCATGGCGGCCCTGCTCCAGCTCAGCCGCAAGCTCGAGCTCGTGGTGGCCCGCGCGGCCGGGATCTCGGCCTGGCAGTTCCTCCAGCCCGGCGCCCTCGTGGCGCTCGGCATCGGCGCCTTCACGGTCGGGATCTACAACCCGGTCTCGGCCGAGCTGAAGCAGCGCTCGACCGAGATCGAGGCGAAGCTGTTCTCCCGCTCCGCCAAGGCCGCCTCCGGCAAGGACCTGTGGATCCGCCAGCGCAGCCTCGACGGCCAGGCGATCATCCGGGCCGAGACCGCCGTCGAGGGCACCACGACGCTCGCGGGCGTCTCGGTGTTCTGCTTCGACGACGACGGGGCGTTCACCCAGCAGATGCAGGCGAGCCGCGCCACCCTGCACGACGGCTACTGGGAGATGCAGGACGTCCGCGTCCAGGGCAAGGACAGCGAGCCGGAGAGCTTCGACACCTACCTGATCGCCTCGACGCTCGACCCCTCCCAGGTGCGCCAGCGCTTCACCCCGCCCGAATCCGTGCCCTTCTGGCAACTGAACGAGATCATCGCCCGCACGGAGCGGGCGGGACTCGACGCCACGCGCTATCGGCTGCAGTACGATGTCCTGATGGCCCGCCCGGTGCTGTTCCTGGCCATGGTGCTGGTGGCAGCCTCCGTTTCATTAAGGTTCTTCCGCTTTGGTGGGATCGGCAGGATGGTGCTCGGCGGCGTCGCGGCAGGGTTCGTGCTCTACGTGGCGCGGCAGGTGATGGAGGGCCTCGGTGCCTCGGGACTGGTCGCGGCCCCGGTGGCGGCGTGGTTCCCGGCCGTGGTAGGGAGTTTGCTCGGAACGCTCGCGCTTCTGCACCTGGAGGACGGCTGATGCCCAACCTCCGGCGGGACGGCGCGGGGACAGCGGGTGCGGGGATGGGTCGAGTCGTGCGTAGGGCCGCGGGCATCGCGGTCACGGGTTCCCTGACGGTGCTGCTGGCGGCCGCCCTCGCGGGCGGCCTCCCGGCCGCGCGGGCGCAGGGCACCCTGGCCGACCGCCTGAGCGCGGGCTCCGGCAAGAAGGCGGGCGGCGAGCGGCTGCTCGTCGAGGCCAAGGAGCTCGTCTACGACAACGACAGGAACACGGTCTCGGCGGTGGGCAACGCCGAGCTGCATTACGGCCCGCGCACGCTCCTCGCCGACCGCGTGCGCTACGACCGCAACACCGGCCGGGTCTTCGCCGAGGGGAACGTCCGCCTCACCGACGAGACCGGCGCGGTCGTCACCGGCGACCGGATGGAGCTGACGGACGACTTCAAGACCGGCTTCATCGACTCGCTGCGCATCCAGCAGACCATCGAGCCCCGCGGCCGCCCGGCCCGGGTGCGCTTCTCCGCCCCGCGGGCCGAGCGCGTCGAGGGCCAGACCACGACCTTCGAGTACGGCACCTACACGGCCTGCGAGCCCTGCAAGGACCATCCGGAGCGCCCGCCCCTCTGGCAGGTGAAGGCGGCGCGGATCATCCACAACAACGAGGAGCGCCGGATCTACTACGAGGATTCGACCCTCGAGGTGGCCGGCGTGCCGGTCGCCTACCTGCCCTACTTCTACTCGCCCGACCCGAGCGTGCGCCGCGACACCGGCTTCCTCGCCCCGCACTTCGTGTCCTCGAACGTGCTCGGCTCCGGCGTCGGCGTGCCGTTCTTCTGGAACATCGCGCCCGACTACGACCTGACCGTCGAGCCGACCTTCCTGTCGCGGCAGGGCGTGCTCGGCCAGGCCGAGTGGCGCCAGCGCCTCGCCAACGGCTTCTACAACCTGCGCGTCAGCGGCATCTACCAGGAGACGCCGAGCGCCTTCCTGACCGGCCCGCTCGGGCCCGGCAACCGCAACTTCCGGGGCTCGGTCGAGTCGGCCGGCCAGTTCTACCTCGGCCAGAACTGGCGCACCGGCTGGGACGTGGTCGGCGTCACCGACAAGTGGTTCCTCGACAACTACCGCATCCGCAGCCAGACCATCACCACGGACTACTTCCGGGAGGCGGTCTCGACCGCCTACCTGATCGGCCAGGGCGACCGCTCGTGGTTCGAGGCCAGGGCCTACTACTTCAAGGGCCTGTCGACCTACGACTGGCAGAAGCAGCAGCCGATCGTCGCGCCGGTGATCGACTACGACAAGCGCCGGGACGGCCCGGCGCCCCTCGGCGGCGAGGTGCGCTTCCAGTTCAACTTCCAGAACCTGACCCGGGACGCGACCCAGTACCAGGAGATCCCGCGCACCCGGACCTACCTCGTCAGCCCGAGCCTCAACGGCATCGCCTTCCCGCTCTACAGCACCTGCTCGGTGTTCCAGCGCGGGCAGTGCCTGGTGAGCGGGCTCGCGGGCGTCGACACCCGCGCCACCGCGCAGGTCTCCTGGCGGCGCACCTTCACGGACGAGTTCGGCCAGCAGTGGCAGCCCTTCGCCTACCTGCGCGGCGACGCCTTCTTCGTCGACCCGAGCCGGACGAGCTACCAGAACAACGAGATCACCAACCTGTTCTCGCCCGACACGGACTTCTCGGGCCGGGTGATGCCAGCGGTCGGCCTCGAGTACCGCTACCCCTTCGTGGCCGATTTCGGCCCCCTCGGCGTGCACACGGTCTCGCCGATCGTCCAGGTGATCGCCCGGCCGAGCGAGACCCATATCGGGCGCCTGCCGAACGAGGACGCCCAGAGCCTCGTCTTCGACGACACCTCGCTGTTCGAGTGGGACAAGTTCTCCGGCTACGACCGTGTCGAGGGCGGGGTGCGTGCCAATATCGGGGCCGAGTACGCCATCACCACGCGCAACGGCTTCTACGTCAACGCGATGTTCGGCGAGTCGATCGCCCTCGCGGGCGTCAACTCGTTCCGGCGCGGCGACATCGCCAATGTCGGGCGCGATTCCGGCCTCGAGACCACGCGCTCCGACTTCGTCACGCGCCTCCAGGTCTCGCCGAACCAGAACATCAGCTTCATCACCCGGGCGCGCTTCGACGACGCCACCTTCGCGCTCAAGCGCCTGGAGAGCGGCGTCACCGCCAAGCTGTCGCCGTTCCTGCCCCTCGAGGCCTCGCTGATCTACGCCCGCTACGAGGCCCAGCCCGAGCTCGGCTACGACCGCCGGCGCGAGGGCGTGCAGGCGGCGGCCGTCTACAGCATCACCCCGAACTGGTTCGTGTCGGGCTCGGTGCTGGTCGATCTCTCGCACTACCTCCAGGTGCGCGAGCTCTACGCCGACGCCGCCCAGGCCTACTTCCTGAACCCGGTCGGCACGGCGCCGATCTACGAGAAGCCGAGCAAGTTCTACCTCTCGTCCTCGAGCCTCGGCTTCGGCTACCGCGACGAGTGCACGACCGTCTCGCTGAACTACATCTCGTCGCCGATCGAGACCGCGGCGGGCCTGCGCGAGCGCAACCAGACCTTCCTGCTGCGGCTCGAGCTGCGCACCCTCGGCGAGGCGAACTTCCGCCAGAACCTCACCACCACCTCGACGACGGACGGCATCGCCACGGTGCGGTGACGGCGCCGGCGCCCGCCGGCTTGCCCCGCGCGGGCCGGCGGCTCCCTCTGCCGGCCGGCGGCTTGCCCCCGCCGGCCGGCGGCTTGCCCCGCGCGGGCCGGGATGCGATGGGGCAGGCCGTGCCGGCCGCGCGCCGGCGGCGCGCGTGCGCGGCGGACGGGACGACGCCTTCATGACCACAGCCCTCGCGCTGACCCAGGGCGACCCGGCCGGGATCGGGCCCGAGATCACCCTCAGGGCCTGGGCGCTCCGGGAGGCGCACGGCCTGCCGCCGTTCTTCGTCGTCGGGGACCCGGGGTTCCTGTCGCGGACGGCCGCGCGGCTCGGGCTCGCGGTGCCGGTCGAGGCCGTCGACCCGGCCGGGGCCGGCCGGGTATTTTCCCGGGCGCTCCCGGTGGTGCCGCTGCCCGGCGGCCTCGCGGTCGCGGCGGAGCCCGGCCGGCCCGATCCGGCGAGCGCCGCCGGCACCCTCGCCTCCATCGAGGCGGCGGTCGCCCTGGTCCGGGAGGGCGCCGCCGCGGCCGTCGTGACGAACCCCATCGCCAAGCACGTGCTCTACGCGGCCGGCTTCCGCCACCCGGGGCACACCGAGTACCTCGCGGCGCTCGCGGCCGAGGGCGGGGCCGTGCCGCGGCCGGTGATGCTGCTGTGGTCGGAGACCCTGGCGGTGGTCCCGCTGACGATCCACGTGCCGCTGCGGGCGGTGCCGGACCTCCTCACGGTCGACCTCGTGGTCGAGACGGCCCGCATCGTCGACCGCGACATGCGCCGGCGCTTCGGCCTCGACCGGCCGCGCCTGGTGCTGGCGGGCCTCAACCCGCATGCCGGCGAGGCCGGCAGCATGGGGCATGAGGACCGGGACGTGCTGGCGCCCGCCGTGGCGCGCCTGCGGGAAGAGGGCGTGGCGATCACCGGGCCGCACCCGGCCGACACCCTGTTCCACGCCCGTGCCCGGGCGGCCTACGACGTGGCCCTGGCGCCGACCCACGACCAGGCCCTGATCCCCATCAAGACCCTCGCCTTCGACGACGGCGTGAACGTCACCCTCGGGCTGCCCTTCCTGCGCACCTCGCCGGACCACGGCACCGCCTTCGACATCGCGGGCCGTGGCCTCGCCAAGCCCGACAGCCTGATCGCGGCGCTCCGGCTCGCCGGGCGGCTCGCCGGCCGGCCGGGCCAGGCATGACGGCGCCCGACGGCCTGCCGCCGCTCCGGGAGGTGGTGCGGGCGCACGACCTGATGCCCCGCCGGGCGCTCGGCCAGAACTTCCTGTTCGACCTCAACCTGACGGGGCGCATCGCCCGGGCGGCCGGTCCCCTCGAGGGCGCCACCGTGGTGGAGGTGGGCCCGGGGCCCGGGGGCCTGACCCGGGCGCTCCTGATGCACGGCGCCGCCCGGGTGATCGCCATCGAGCGGGACGCCCGCGCGCTGCCGGCCCTCGCCGAGATCGCCGCCCGCTACCCGGGGCGGCTGGAGGTGGTGGAGGGGGACGCCCTCGCCTTCGACCCCGGCCCGCTCCTCGGGGCGGGCCCGGCCCGCATCGTCGCGAACCTGCCCTACAATGTCGGGACGGCCCTGCTCGCGGGCTGGCTCACGGCACCGGGCTGGCCGCCCTGGTGGGACTCGCTGACGCTGATGTTCCAGCGCGAGGTGGCCGAGCGGATCGTCGCCGACGAGGGCGACCGGGCGAATTACGGCCGGCTCGGGGTGCTGTGCGGCTGGCGCACGCGGGCCGAGATCCTGTTCGACGTGCCGCCCTCGGCCTTCGTGCCGCCGCCCAAGGTGACGTCGAGCGTGGTGCGGCTCGTGCCGCGGGCGGAACCCCTGCCCTGCCGCGTCGGCGCGCTCGAGGCGGTCACCGGCGCGGCCTTCGGCCAGCGCCGCAAGATGCTGCGCCAGAGCCTGAAGGCCGCGGCGCCGGATCCCGGCCGCCTCCTGGCCGGTGCGGGCATCCCCGAGACGGCGCGGGCCGAGGAGGTGCCGGTCGCCGGCTTCGTGGCGATGGCGCGCCTGCTGTGACGACGCGGCGGAGGGCCGCGAGGCCCTCCGCCGCGGGAGTGGATCGGGCCGGCGCCGCGGCTCCGGCGGGCCGCGGCGCCAGGGCAGCGCCGGGCCCCGCAGCCGCGCTCAGGCCGCGCGGGTCTGCTGGATCGCCGAGACCAGCCACGGACCGCCGCGCTCGCGGGCGAAGGTCCAGATCTCGGTGGCCTCGGGGGCGCCGGTCTCGACGACCCGGCCGCTGGCCCGGTCCACCGTGGCATCGCGCAGGGTGTAGCGCATGGCCACCGTGGCGTAGTCCACCGGACCCTCGCGCCAGGACTCGGCGAGGTCGCCCTGCTGGAGCTTCACGTCGGCGATCTTGTTGACCACGCCGCGGGCCGCGTTGGCCTTGAGCTCCTCGGTGAAGTAGCCGGCCATCTCGGGCGTCGTGTGGCGGCGCAGGGTCGCGACGTCCTCGTTGCCGTAGGCGAGCTGGACCTGCCCGAGGGTGCGCTCGAACGCGTCGAAATCCTGCGGGCTGATGCCGACCTGGTCGGGCTGCGCCGGGCGGGCCGCGCCGCCACCGGACGCGCCGCCGAGGCCGCCGAGGGGGCCGGGCCCCGCCGGGGCGGGACCGTTGCGGCTGTAGGCGCCCGCCAGGGCGGGCTCCTGCTGGCGCCGCCGGAAGAACCGGAATGCCAGCATGGCGAGGCCCACGATCAGGCCGACCTGGAGCAGCAGGCCGATGAACGACGCGATGCCGCCGAGGCCGCCGAAGAAGCCGCCGCCGATGAGCGCGCCGAGGAGGCCGGCGCCGAGGAGGCCCGCGAAGAAGCCGCCGCCGAAGCGGCGCTGCGGAGCTGCCGCCGGGCTGCCCATCGGGGAGCCGGGCTGGGTCATCGAGCGCTGCATCGGCGCCACGCTGCCGGGAGCGGTCGCGGTCGGGGCCGGAGCCGAGTAGGTGCGCGAGCCACGCGAGCCCATGGAAGAGCCGCCGCCGGGACGCGCCTCGCCGGCCGTCGCCGCCACGGCCATCAGGGCCGCCAGGCTGAAGGCCACCGCCGTACGGCGGCCGCGGGAGAAGGTGGTCATCATCGGTTCGTATCGCCTCGCGCAAAGCATGGAGGGGCGTTCGGCCCCGACGCACATATGGGGATCGTCCCCGCGCAGTAGAAGAGAGGAACCGCGGGGTCCGCAGCCCCTCCCGTAACTTCGCGGCGTGAAGAATCCCCGATGACGAGGGGGTGTGCCAAGCGGGAAATTTTTGCGTCCTGCGGGATTATTGCGCGGCATCACTTCGTAAGGCGTCCCGCTCGGGCGGCCGGCGCGTCCGCTGCGGATCGGCCGCCGGGAAGGTGAGCCGGAGCAGCGTGCCCTCCCCGGGATGGCTGCGCAGGGCCACGGCGCCGTTCTGGCGCTTCACCAGAGCGTTGAGGATGGCGAGCCCCGTGCCGCGCCCGGGCTCGCGGGTGGTGAAGAACGGCTCGAGCGCCCGCGCCAGCACCTCGGGCGGCATCCCGGCCCCGGTGTCGGCGACCGTGAGCACGACGTGGCGGCCGGCCGTACCGTCGGAGGACACGCCCTCGCCGCCGAGATTCTCGGTGGCGACCGCGACCCGCCCGCCCGCCGTCATGGCCTCGCGGGCGTTGCTGAGCAGGATCTGCAGGATCAGCTCGGTCTGGATCGGGTCGACGAGGGCGATCCAGAGATCGTCCGCGAGGTCGAGGTCGAGCCCGATGGCCTCGCCGAGCACGGCCCGGGCCCGCCCCGCGAAGCCGCGCAGGAGCCCGTTGAGATCGACGGGGCGCGGCTCCGGCCGGTGCTTGCGCGAGAACGACAGCAGGTGGCGGGTGAGCGTCGAGGCGCGCTCCGCGGCGTCGGTCGAGCGGGTGAGCGCCCGCTGCACGAACGGGTCCGGATGATCCCCGAGCCGCCGCCGCAGGCCGTCGACGTAGCCGACCAGGATCTGGAGCAGGTTGTTGAACTCATGGGCGACGCTGTTGGTGAGCTGCCCCAGCGCCTCCCGCCTCTGGGCCTGGCCCAGGGCCGATTCGAGGTCGCGGCAGCGCGAGACGTCGACGCATTGCGCGAGCCGCAGGGCGCCGCCCGTCCCCTCCCCGTCCACGGCCGAGACGTGCAGGACCGCCCAGAGCGTGGCCCCGTCCGCCCGGCGCAGCTGCGCCTCGGCGCTGCCGGGCCCGTCCGCGGCCACGAGGGCGCGCAGGGCGGCCTCCCCGTGGGCGTCGCAGCCGAATTCCGGCAGCGCGCGCCCGACGAGGCCCCGGCCCAGGAGCGCGAGGGCGGGCGGGTTGGCGAAGGCGACCGGGCACCCGGGCCGGGCCGGATCCAGCAGCAGGGAGGGGAGCGGCGCGACCGCGAGGCTCGCGCGCAGGAGGCGCGTCGGATCGTCCCCCGGCCCGGCAGCGGTCACTGGCACGAGGACATCCGACACGGGCGGTCTCCGTGATGGCGCGGCGCGGGACCCGGACACTCCGCAAAGGCGTGCGGTGGCAGAGACTTGCGGCACGCCCGCCAGCCGGCGGGGCGCACCCGGCAGTCTAGCCGCCCGCTCGCGCGCTGACCAGACGGGCGGACGCGATCAGGGGCCGCCATCCCCAGCCTCGTCCGGCACGCCGGGCCGCGTCGGCCCGAACACGTCCTCGAAGCGGGCGCGCAGCACCCCGTCGACCTCCGGCATGCTCACCGGGCGGCCGAGATCGACGAGGCTGGTGACCCCGTGCCCGCGCACCCCGCAGGGCACGATGCCGGAGAAGTGCGACAGGTCGGGCTCGACGTTGAGGCTGATGCCGTGGAACGTCACCCAGCGCCGCACCCGGATGCCGATGGCCGCGATCTTGTCCTCGACGCCCGGCCCCTTCTCGGGGCGCCGCACCCAGACGCCGACCCGGTCCTCCCGGCGCTCGCCCCGGATCGTGAAGGCGTCCAGGGTGGCGATGAGCCAGGTCTCCAGCGCCGCCACGTAGGCGCGCAGGTCCGGGCGCCGGCGGTTCAGGTCCAGCATCACGTAGGCCACGCGCTGGCCCGGCCCGTGGTAGGTGTACTGCCCGCCCCGCCCGGTGCGGTGGACCGGGAAGCGCCCCGGCGCCACGAGGTCGGCCTCCCGCGCCGAGGTGCCGGCGGTGTAGAGCGGCGGGTGCTCCACGAGCCAGACCGCCTCGGGGGCGCGGCCCTCCGCGATGGCGGCGGCCCGGGCCTCCATGGCGGCTTCCGCCGCGCGGTAGTCGAGCAGGCCCTCGCGCACCGCCCACGCGACGGGCGGCGCACCGGGGGCCGCGCGGAGCCCCTCCGGCGCCGCGGCGAGGCGCGCGTTTACCAACGCTTCACCATCTGGGCGGAAAGCTCTTGCGGGCGCGGACGGCGCTGCGGGACCGGATCGGCCGGCGGGCGCGGGCGGAAGGAGCGGGTCGGGCACGTGGCGGTTCTCGAAGACCTCAAGGTGGACCTCACGGTCGTGCTCGGGCGGGCCCGGATGCCGATCCACATGCTGCTGCGCATGGGCCGCGGCGCGGTGATCGAGCTCGAGTCGATCGATACCGATATGGTCGAGATCCTCGCCAACGACCACCCGATCGCCCGCGGGCAGATCGTCGTCACGGGCAACCGCATCTCGGTCGAGGTGACCGAGCTGATCCGCAAGGCCGAGGTGGTGCGCGAGGCCGGCATCCGCATCGGCGACGGCGCCGCCTCCCTGCTCGCGGCGGGGCCGGGCGGACCCTGACGCGGCCGCGGCAGATTCTTTGCCCCGTTTCCCCCCGGGCGCTTGTGGCCCCGGAATCGATCTGTTATTCGCTGCGCCGCTTCGACGGGTTTCATCCCCGCCGCGCCGGCACCCCGGCGCCCGGAGCACTCCGCGGCCGTGGCGGAATTGGTAGACGCGCTAGCTTGAGGTGCTAGTTGGGCAACCAGTGGAGGTTCGAGTCCTCTCGGCCGCACCATCCCGATCTCCCCGGAGACTCGCGGTGGCCGCTCATGATCGCAGCCCCCGGGCCGATCGAGACGGCAGGGCGCGCGCGCCGGCCCCGGGCGGGATCGGGCGCGCGAGCGGCCCCTGATCATTCGCGCCGCCGCCCCTGAGCCGCCGCCCCGCCGCGCGCGGGCCGCTCCGGACGGCATCCCGATCTCTCGCCTGCATCGACCCCGCCGGAGAGCGGCCGGGCTCTCCCCCGCGCCGGCAACCGCGGCGCGGGGCCGGCCGCCTCAGCGCACCGCCCGGCGCACCGCCGGCTGGAACGCGGGCGCGGCCGCGGCGCCGGCCGCGAGGGCCCGCCCGTGCCGGTACAGGCCCCGGTTGTCGGTATCGGGCGCCAGGGTGTCCGTGATCCCGATCACCGTCTCGGCGGCGCCGAGCAGCACCGCGCCGTCCGGGGCGAGCTGCTCGGCGATGCGGCGCAGCACGTCCGCCTTGGTCACCGTGTCGAAGTAGATCAGCACGTTGCGGCAATACACGATGTCGAACGTGCCGAGCTGCTCGAACGGGTGCAGCAGGTTGAGGGGCCGGAAATCCACCATGTCGCGCAGGGATTGCGCGATGCGCCACTGCTCGCCGACCTGCTCGAAGTGCTTCAGCATCAGCTGCACCGGCAGCCCGCGCTGGACCTCGAACTGGTTGTAGAGGCCGAGCTTCGCCTTCTCCAGGACCTCCGTCGAGAGGTCGGTGGCGACGAGCTCGACCCGCCAGCCCGCGAGCCGCGGGCCCGCCTCGGCCAGCATCATCGCCAGCGAGTAGGGCTCCTGCCCGCTCGAGGCGGCGGCGCACCAGATCCGCAGGCGGCGCTGGCCCGCCCGGGCCGCCAGGGCCTGGGGCAGCAGCACGTCGCGGAACAGGTCGAACGGGGTGCGGTCGCGGAAGAAGAACGTCTCGTTGGTGGTCATCGCCTCGACCACCGCGCGCTCGATCGCGCCGTCGCGCGACAGCCGCAGGCAGCCGACGAGGTCCGAGAAGCCCGAGAGCTTGAAGCGCCGGCACACCGGCATCAGCCGGCTCTCGAGGAGGTAGTGCTTCTCCGCCGTCAGGGCGAGGCCGGAGCGCTGCTTGAGGTAGCCGCGCAGGAACTCGAACTCGATGTCGGTCATCGGCGCGGCGCCCTGCCGGAGGAAAGCGTGAGGGTCCGCATCAGTGGGGGGCTCCCGGGCCGGTGATTGCCGCCCGCAGGGCCGGCCCGATCGCCGGCAGCGGCAGCACCTCGTGGGCGTAGCCCGCCTTGACCAGGCTGCCCGGCATGCCCCAGACGGTCGAGGAGGCCTCGTCCTGGGCCAGCATGGTGCCGCCGGCGTCGATCAGGGCCTTGGCCCCCTTGGTGCCGTCCGAGCCCATGCCGGTGAGCACGACCGACAGGGTCGCGGCCCCGAACACCTCGGCGGCGTCGCGGAACATGACGTCGACGGCCGGGCGGCAGAAATTCACCGCGGGCCCGTCGTCGAGGCGCACCGTGACCTCCTGGCCGCCGCCGGCCAGGCCCATGTGGCGCCCGCCGGGGGCGACGTAGATGGTGCCCGGCCGCAGCGCCTCGCCGTGCCGGGCCTCCGCGGACGGCAGCCCGGTCCGGGTGCCGAGGTGCTCGGCGAACACCGCCGTGAAGACCGGGGGCATGTGCTGCACGATCAGGATCGGCAGGCGCCGCAGGGCGGCGGCGCCGATCCCCTCGAGCACCTCGCCGACGGCCCGCGGCCCGCCCGTCGAGGCGCCGATCAGCAGGCAGCGGGGCGCCGCGCGCAGCGGGCGCGGGCGCAGCACCACGGGCGAGGCCGGCTTCGCAGGAGGCGTGGGCGGCGGCGCCCGCTCGGCGCCGAGCGGGCGCTCGACGGGCGCCGGGCGCCCGAGCGGCCGGCCGCGCAGGGCGGCCCCGAGCATCCGCACCTTCTGGATCAGGTCCTCGCGGAAGCTCGCCTGGGTGGTGACGCCGCGGTTGCCCTCGGGCTTCGGCAGGTAGTCGATGGCGCCGAGGGCGAGGCAGCGCAGGGAGATCTCGGCGTTGCGCTGGGTCAGGGTCGACATCATCACGACCTGGAGCCCCGGCCGCTTGGCGAGCATCCGGGGCAGGGCCTGGGTGCCGTCGAGCTCGGGCATCTCGATGTCGAGGAGGACGATGTCGGGGTTGGCGCGGTCGAGGGCGTCGAGGGCGATGCGGCCGTTCGAGGCGGTGGCCACGACCTCGCACCCCGCCTCCTCGAGCCAGCGCGACACGAGCCCGCGCACCACGACCGAATCGTCGGCCACGAGGACGCGCACGCGCGATCCGGCGGAAGGCGGGGGCGGGGAAGGCGCGACGGAAGCGGCCATGCTGTCTCTCGCTGCTCGCGCGCGGGCGCGGCCTTGGGTGGGCGGATCGTCCGCCGGGATCCGTCGCGCCGGGCGCGCCGGCGGCCGGCGCCGGGGCGCCGGAGGAGCTCAGGTCAGGCCGACTTCCTGAAGCTTGGCGGTGACGATGTCCCGGTCGAAGGGCTTCATGATGTACTCGTCGGCGCCGGCATGCAGCGCGCGGGCGATCGACGCGACGTCGTTCTCGGTGGTGCAGAACACCACCTTGGGGCGCATGCCGTCGGGCTGGCGGCGCAGGGCGCGCAGGAACTCGTAGCCGTCCATGTTCGGCATGTTCCAGTCGAGCAGGATCACCTCCGGCATGGCGGCCTCGCAGAGGGCGGCGGCCTCGCGGCCGTCCTCGGCCTCCGCCACCCGGAAGCCGAGGCCCTCCACGATCCGGCGTGCCACCTTGCGGATGACGGCGGAGTCGTCGACGATCAGGCAGGTCTTCATCCGATCCCCCTCGTCAGGCCGCGGTCGCGGCGATCCGCTCGTCCCCGAAGGCGAGCACGGCCTCGACGTCGAGGACGATCAGCAGGCGGCCCTCGAGCCGGTGCACGCCGCGCGAGACGCTGCGCCAGCGCGCGTCGAGGTGGACCGGGTTCGGCTCGAAGGTGTCGGCGGAGAGCTTCATCACCTCGCCGACCTGGTCGACGAGGACGCCGTAGGCCTCGCCTGCGTGCTCGAGCCCGACCGCCATGTTGCGCCCGTCCGCCGCCTGGTCCGGCAGGCCGAGGCGCCGGCGCAGGCAGATCGCCGTCACCACGCGGCCGCGCAGGTTGAGCAGGCCCTTGATCTCCGGCGGCGCCAGGGGGACCTCGGTCAGGTTGGTGGCGATGAACACGTCGTGGACGCGGTCGATCGGCAGCCCGAACAGCTCGTCCCCGAGGGTCACGGTGACGTAGTCGGTGGTCTCGCCGGCGGGCGTGGTGCCGTTGGCGGTGTTGGTGTTGGCGGCCATCATGGCGGGGCTCGGCTCCGGAGGGCTGGCGTGAGGCTCAGGCGGCGACGTCGAGGGGATCGCTGGTGATCTCGTTCAGCGCGGCCACGAGGCCGCTGCGGTCGAACTTCGCCACGCAGTCGCCGACGCCGAGCGCCCGCGCCCGGGCGATCGCCTCCGGCGCCATCGTGCCGGCGAGCGCCACGACCGGCATGGCGGCGAGGTGCGGGGCCCCCTTGCGCATCGCCTCGATCAGGTCGAAGCCGGACCGGCCCGGCATCTCGAGGTCGCTCACCACGAGGTCGATCCGGCCCTCGCCGCCGAGGAGGCCGAGGGCCTCGTCGACGCTGCCGGCCGTCAGCACGCGGTAGCCCGCGGCCTTCAGCACCGGGGTCAGCATCTCCCGGAAGAAGGGCGAATCGTCGACGAGGAGCAGGTTCGGGGCGCGGGGCATGGCCCGGTTCGAGGGCCGGCCCCAATCCTCGTGGGCGAGCGGCAGGTAGTGGGCGATGTTGACGATCTCGGTGGCGCGGCCGCGCACCACCGCCGAGCCGATCAGGTCGGAGCGCTCCGCCACCAGCTCGACGTCCAGCACCTCGTCGACGATGTCGACGATCTCGTCGACCACGAGGCCCATGGAGCGCTCGCCGTCCGAGAACACCACCAGGGCCTGGGCGCCCTCGCGCTTGAGCGCCTGGCCCGGATCGGCCGGGACGAGGGGCATGAGGCGGCCGCGGTACTGGATCAGCGGCCGGCCCCCCACCCACTCGATCTTGGCCGCGTCGATCTCCTCGAGGCGGGTCACGAGGGAGAGCGGCACCGCCTTTAGGGCGTCGCCGCCGCCCTTGAAGACGAGGAGCGTCACCGGCTGGTCGGCGCTCGATTCCTCGGCCTCCGCCTCGGCCTCGACCTGCTGGCCGCTGGCCACGCCCGACCCGACCATCCGGGCGACCCCGTTGGGGTCGATGATCAGCACGACGGCGCCGTCGCCCAGGATGGTGTTGCCCGAGAAGAGCGGGATGTGCCGCAGCTTCGTGGACATCGGCTTCACGACGATCTCCTCCGTGTGGAAGACGCCGTCCACCAGGATGCCGAAGCGCTGGCGCCCGACCTGGCTCACCACCACGAAGCCCTCGTCGGAGGACGAGGCCGCGCCCGGCGCGTCGAGGCCGAGCATGCCGGCCACCGGCACGATCGGCAGCAGGCGGTCGCGCAGGCGCAGGACCGGCGAGCCGTTGATGCGCTCGACGGCGTGGTCGGTGCCGGGCCTCACCCGCACCAGTTCCAGGACCGAGACCTGCGGGATCGCGAAGCGCATGTCGCGGGCCGAGACGATCAGCGCGGCCACGATCGCCAGCGTCAGCGGGATCTTGATCGTGAAGGTGGTTCCGCGGCCGAGCTCGGTCTGGATGTCGATGGTGCCGCCGATGAGCTCGATGTTGGTCTTGACCACGTCCATGCCGACGCCGCGGCCCGAGACCGAGGTCACCGCCTTGGCGGTCGAGAAGCCGGCGTGGAAGATGAACTTCGCCACCTGGGCGTCGGTCATGCGCTCGACCTCGGCCTCGGCGGCGACGCCGCGCTCCACCGCCTTGCGGCGGATCGCCTGGAGGTCGAGGCCCTTGCCGTCGTCGGCGATCTCGATCGTGATCGTGCCGCCCTCGTGGAAGGCGTTGAGCCGGATCGTGCCCTTGTCGGGCTTGCCCACGGCCCGGCGGTCCGCCCCGGACTCGATGCCGTGGTCGGCGGAGTTGCGCACCATGTGGGTGAGCGGGTCCTTGATCACCTCGAGGACCTGGCGGTCGAGCTCGGTCTCGGCCCCCTGCATCACGAGGTCGATCTTCTTGCCGAGCTCCGAGGAGAGATCGCGCACCACCCGCGGCAGCTTCTGCCAGGCCGAGCCGATCGGCTGCATGCGGGTCTTCATCACCCCTTCCTGCAGCTCGGCGGTGACGTGCGAGAGGCGCTGCAGGGGCACCTTGTAGTTGCCGTCCTCGTGGCGACGGGCGATCTCGAGGAGCTGGTTGCGGGTCAGCACCAGCTCCGAGACCATCGTCATCAGGTGCTCGAGCGTGTCGACGTTCACCCGGATGGTCTGGACCTTGTTCACCGGGCCGGCATCGCTCTCGGACGCCGCCTCGGCGCGCGCGGGCTCCTGACGCACGGGATCCTGGCGCACGGGCTCCTGGCGCGCGGGCTCGGCTCTCCGGGCCTCCGGCGGGCGGGCCTCGTCCTGGTGGGGCCGGGCCTGCTGGGACCGCACCTCGTCGAGCCGGACGACCTCCGGGGCGGGCTCGGGCTCGGGCTCGGCCCCAGGCCCGGGCGTATCGCGAAAAGCCCGCTCCAGGTCGTCGAGGGAGACCTCGCCGGGCTTGAGGGCCCGCTCCAGGATCTGCGGCAGCACCACCTCGTCCACCCGGGGCGCGGGCGCCGGGACGGGCGCCTCGGACATCCGCTCGAGGCTGCCGATGAGGTCGTCGTCGACGCCGGCCGGCTCGGCGGCGGTGCGCTCGAGCTCGGCCACGATCAGCTTGATGCGGTCGAGGGTCTGCAGGATCAGGCTCACGGCCGGCGTCGTCACCGGCAGGCCGTCGCGGAACTTGCCCATCAGGGTCTCGGCCGCGTGGGCCAGCGCCTCAAGGCGCGGCAGGCCGAGGAAGCCGCAGGTGCCCTTGATGGTGTGTACCAGGCGGAAGATGTTGCGCAGGATGGTCTGGTTGTTCGGATCCTGCTCGAACCGGACGAGTTCCAGATCGACCGTGTCGAGATGCTCGCCGGTTTCGGTCAGGAATTCACGCAGCAAATCGTCCATCGCGGGCACCCGTCGATCCACGCAGGATCTCTGCGCGGCCCCAAGGTGCCACCGGAGCCTTTAAGATCCGTTGCCGGATCGACTCGAGATCCCGCGCGATCCCCGCTTGATCGCGGTCGGGCGAGAGTCCAGCGGACGTGAACCAGGATGCCGCCGAATCCGTCCGGGCCGCGCGAGCCGATGAGGCGCCGTGCGATGCTGTCGAAACCCCGGCCGGCGCGGATTCTCCGGCCCGCGAACCCTGCGTCAGGCCGCCGGAGCGCCGCTCCGGGCCGGCGGCTCAACGCTGGGCGCGTGCCGGCAACCGGCGCGGCGCGGGGCCGGCGCCTCAGGCGGCCGCGCCGGCGGGGGCCGGCTCGGCCCGGATCGTCACGGTGTCGCCGTCGATCGAGAGGTGCACCCGCATCTCGGCCGCCCGGGCCACGAGGCCGGCGTAGAACGGCTGGATGGCGTGGGCGTCGACCGAGCCGCTCTCGGGCGCGCCGGCCAGGAGGGCCTCGAGGTGGGGCGGGATGCGGGCGTGGCTGCCCTTCATGGTCAGGACGAAGTCCGGCGCCTCGGCGGCGCCCGACACCACGACGTCGATGACGCCGCCCCGCGGGATCGTGGTGGCGGCGACCACGACCAGGTTCAGGAGCAGCTTCACCTTGTTCTTGGGAAACAGGGCCCGCGGCGCGCTCCAGGTGAGCTGGGTCTTCTCGTCCCCGAACATGCCGCGCGCCACGCCCTCGGCGTCCGCCAGATCGATGCTGGACCCGGCCGAGCCGGCGGCCCCGAAGGCGATGCGGGCGAATTGCAGCCGGGCCGAGGCCTGCTTGGCGCTCTTGCGGATCAGGTCGAGGGCGAAGTCGCGCATCCCGGCGTCGTCCTCGTCCTCCAGCACCTCGAGGCCGTTCACGATGGCGCCCACCGGGCTGATCACGTCGTGGCAGACCCGCGAGCAGAGCAGCGCCGAGAGGTCGAGGGCATCGAGGGTCACGGTGGTCATGGCGCACTCCGCGGAACCGGCGGGCGGGGTCGCGGCGGCACCCGCCACGGTCGAAGCGGCACGGATAGCGACCCGCCGCGGGTTTGGAAAGGCGGTCCCGGCGGCCGGGGAAACGGCGCGGGCCCGCATCGACAAACCCGCGGCGGCACGGCATGACGGGGGAATGACAGTTCCTCTCTCGCAGGACCGCGTCCCGGATCCGACCGAGCGCGACGCCGTCGCCGGCATGCTGGCCGAGATCGCCTGCTCGGCCGGGGTCATCCTGCGGCACTTCGAGCGCGGCACCTGCCAGCACCACCTCAAGGCGGACGGCTCGCCGACGAGCCAGGCCGACCTCGCCGCCGAGGCGCACATCGTGGCCGAGCTCGCCCGGCACTGGCCGGCGATCCCGGTCATCGCCGAGGAGACCGCCGCCACGGCCGCGCCCGCGGCGCTGTTCTTCCTCGTGGATCCCCTCGACGGGACCCGGGACTTCCTCAAGGGCACGGGCGAGTACAGCGTGAACATCGCCCTCGTGGCGCAGGGGCGCCCGGTCGCGGCGGCCCTGGCGGCGCCGGCGCTCGGCCGGGTCTGGAGCGCCGGCGCCGCCGCCCGCGAGGCGCCGATCGTCGAGGGCCGGCCGGGCGCGTCGGCCGCCATCGCGGTCCGGCCGACGCCCCGGGAGGGCATGACGGCCCTGGTCAGCCGCCGGCACGGCGAGGCCGCCGACGAGACCTGCCTCGCGGCGCTGCCGGTGGGCCGGCGCCGGCCCGCCTCCTCGGCCCTGAAGTTCGGGCTCATCGCCTCCGGGGAGGCCGACCTCTACGTGCGCGGCGGCCCGACGATGGAGTGGGACACGGCCGCGGGCGACCACATCCTGACCCGGGCCGGCGGCTGCGTCGTCTGCCCGAAGGGCCGCCCGTTCACCTACGGGCGCAATCCCGGCCGCTACCTGAACGGCCCCTTCGCGGCCCTGGGCGACCCGGCCTTCGCCGACAGGCTGGTGCTGCGGGCGACGGCCTGACGCAGGACGCGGGCGCCCCGGGAGGACGCGGGCGCCCCGGGGCCGGACGTCAGGCGCCCGCGAAGCGGCCGAGCCCGTGGAGGGCGATGTCGAAGCGCGTGCGCCCCTCGGTGGCGAGGTCGGCCAGGATCTCGCCGATGACGCTGCAGAACTTGTAGCCGTGGCCGGAGCAGGGCGAGGCCGCGATGACCTGGGGCAGGCCCGGCAGCGCGTCGAGCACGAAGTGCTCGTCGGGCGTGTTGGTGAACAGGCAGGACCGGAGCGCCATGGTGGGCCCGTCCGCCTTCGGGAAGTAGCGCGCGAGGGCGCCGCGGAGCGCCGCCTCGTCGCGAGGATGGACCTCGCGGTCGATGGTCTCGGCCGGCCCGGTCTCCCGCAGGTGGTGGTAGAGGCCGAGCTTGAACCCGGGCTGGCCCCAGACGGGGAATCCGTAGAAGTGCCCCTCGTCGAAGAGGGCGTTGAAGACCGGGAAGGCCCGGGGCCGGAACGCGTCCGGCTCCCGCGGCTGGAACCAGCCCAGCACCTGGCGCTCGGGGACGGCCCGCCCGGCCAGCGCCGGCACGAGGTCCTGCATCCAGGCCCCGGCCGAGAGGATCAGCCGGCCGGCCTCGTAGGTGCCCCGCTCGGTGCGCACCCGGACCCCGTCCGGGGTCGGCTCCCAGGCGAGCGCCCGCTCGCGGGCCCGGATCTCGGCGCCCGCGTGCTGCGCCATGGCGACGTGGGCGACGATCGCGCGCTCGGAGGCGACGAACCCGCCCTCCTGCTGGAGCAGGGCCGTGTGCCCCGGCGGCAGGCCGTAGCCGGGAAAGCGGGCGTTGAGGTCGCGGGCGGAGAGGACCTCGTGGGGCAGGTCGTGGGCCCGGCAGGCCGCCCGCGCGCCCTCGACGACGCGGCTGCCCTCCGGTCCGGCATCGACCGAGCCGGTGACGTGGAGCAGCGGCTCGCCGAACCGGGTCTCGAGGTCGCGCCAGTTCTCGTAGGCGCGCCGCAGGAGCGGCACGTAGGACGGGTCCTCGAAATACGCGAGGCGGATGATGCGGTTGACGCCGTGGGACGAGCCCATGGCGTGCGGTATGTCGAACCGCTCGAGGCCGAGGACGCGCTGTCCGCGCCGGGCCAGATGCCAGCAGGCGGCGGAGCCCATGCCGCCGACACCGAGCACGATCACGTCGTAGATGGGCGCCACACGCGTCTCCCGGGCACGGGCGGGGCGGGATCCGGGCTCGCGCGCCGGATCCCGCCCCGCCGGTCCGCCTCACTCCGCCGAGGGCGTGTCCGACGAGGTCGGGAACAGCTCGCCCGCCGCGTCGGTCCCGGCCTCGCCGGCCGTGCCCTCGAAGCGGGTGCGGCGGCGGCGGCGGGGACGGGGCGCGGGCGCCTCGGCCTCCGCGTCGACCGGGATCGCGGGCGGCGGGGCCTCCTCGACCGCGGCCGGGGGGCGCACCGGGGTCGTCAGGAAGGCCGGCAGGCCGCCGGGCTCCTCGTCGACGCGGGACGGCTCGGCGCGGGGCTCCTCGCGGCGGCGCTCGCGGCGGAACTCGGCCCGGCCGCCGGCGTCCGGGCGGGTGGTGCCCTCGCGGTATCCGTCCTGCCGGGGCTGCTCGCTGCGCGCGAAGTCCTGCCGCTCGGGACGATCCTGCCGCTCGGGGCGGTCCTGCCGCTCGGGGCGGTCCTGACGCTCGACGCGCTCGGGCCGGTCCTGGCGCTCGGGACGCTCGACGCGCTCCTGGCGCTCGACGCGCTCCGGCCGATCCTGGCGCTCGGGGCGGTCCGGCCGCTGCGGCCGGTCGCTCCGGGCCTGGAAGCGTTCGCGGCGATCCTGCGGCTCGCGGCGATCCTGGCGATCCTGGCGGTCGAAGCGTGCCGAGCGCTCGGACTCGACGCGGCTCTCGTAGGGCTGGGGCTGCTGGCCGGGATCCGCGTAGTCGTCGGCGTGGCCGTAGCCGTTCTGGGCGTAGCCGTTGACGCCGCGGCCGTCCTGGCCGGCCGGGTAGCCGTTCTGCTGCGGGCCGTCGTCGTCCTCGTCGCCCTCGTCGTCGAAGGCCTGACGGCCGTAGGTGCCGCCGTATTGCTGGCGGTACTGCTCGTTGGCGGCGGCGATGATGCGCTGGTAGTGCTCGCCGTGCTGGAAATAGTTCTCGGCCATGACCGGATCGCCGTTCGCCTGGGCATCTCGCGCCAGCTGGGCGTACTTCTCGGCGATGTGCTGGGCCGTTCCACGGATCTTCACGTCGGGGCCGTTCGATTCGTAGGCCCGGGTGAGTGGGTTCGGGCCCTTGCTCCGGTTACGGCCACGCATACGCCTGTTCTGGTTTGGTCTCATCGGTCTCGACTGACCCTCGTTCGACGACTTGAAGGGCGGACTTCACGCGCGGAGCGAACCGGTCGCCGGCATCGGGCGGCCCGTTCGGGCCGTCCCGCCTCCGCGACACTGTTCGTCGTGCCCTGTGCAACCGCGGGCTCTCTCGCGTTCAAGTCGCCCATCGATTCACAGATTCAGGTCACCGGACCGCCTGCGCGCTCATTGGTCCGCCCGGTGGTGGGAGATCGTCCAAGGTCCACGCTGGGGTCGCGCCCGAGAACCTAGCCTGGTTGTCTTTCCGGACCGTTCACGATCTGCCGGGGGACGTTAGCGGGTTTGGCCGGACGAGCCAAGTAAAATCGAACGCAACGGCATCAGAAACCTCGACAATCCGCCTCATCCGGCCTCCGCGCGGGCCATCGCGACGACCCGGGGATGGCCCGCGAGATCGCGGCGGACCGCCTCGACGCGCAGACCGGCGGCCGGTGCGAGGGCCCGCAGGGCGTCCTCCTGGTCGTAGCCGATCTCGACCAGGAGCCGGCCCTCCGGCGCGAGCAGCCCGGGCCCGTCCGGGCCGCCGGCGGCCTGCGCCAGGATGACCCGGTAGGCCGCCAGGCCGTCCGGTCCGCCGTCGAGGGCGAGGTGCGGGTCGTGGGCGCGCACCTCCTCGGCGAGGTCGTCGATCCGCGCCGTCGCGATGTAGGGGGGGTTGGCCACGACGACGTCGTAGCGCCCGCCGGCGAGGGCCGCGCCCCAATCCCCCGCCGCGAAGGCGGCCCGGGCCGCGACGCCGTTGCGGGCCGCGTTGGCGCGGGCGGTGGCGAGGGCCGCGGGCGAGCGGTCGATCCCGAGGCCGGTGGCGCGGGGCCACTCGCTCAGGAGGGCGACGAGGAGGCAGCCCGAGCCGGTGCCGAGGTCGAGCAGGCGCAGAGGGCCCGGCCGCGCGAGGGCGAGGGCCGCCTCGACGAGCGTCTCGGTGTCCGGCCGCGGCACCAGCGTGGCGGGGCAGAGCCGGAACGGCAGGCCCCAGAACTCCCAGGCGCCCGCGATGCGGGCGACCGGCTCGCCGGCGCAGCGCCGCGCCAGTCCTTGCGCGAGGCGCCGCGCGCCCTCCGCGCCGATCGGCCGCTCCGCGCCGAGGACGAGGTCGGTGGGGCGCAGGCCGAGGCACTCCTCGAGCAGGAGGCGGGCGTCGAGGGCCGCGGTCCCGATGCCGTGCCGGGCCAGGATCGCGGCGGCGCGGGCCCGGGCCTCGGCGCGGGTGGTCGCGCCGTCGACCGGCCCGGGGGAGGCGGTCACGCCATGCCCTCGGCGGCGAGCAGGGCGGCCTGGTGCTCGGTGACGAGGGCGTCGATCACCTCGTCGAGGGCCGTGCCAGCCATCACCTCCTCGAGGCGGTAGAGGGTGAGGTTGATGCGGTGGTCGGTGACGCGGGCCTGCGGGAAGTTGTAGGTGCGGATGCGCTCCGAGCGGTCGCCGCTGCCCACCTGCGCCCGGCGGTCGGCGGCCCGGGCGGCGTCCTTCTGGCCGCGCTCCTGCTCGTAGAGGCGGGCGCGCAGCACCGCGAGGGCGCGGGCGCGGTTCTTGTGCTGGGAGCGCTCCTCCTGGACGAAGACCACGATGCCGCTCGGCACGTGGGTGATGCGGATGGCGGATTCCGTCTTGTTGACGTGCTGGCCGCCGGCGCCCTGCGCCCGCATGGTGTCGATCTTCAGGTCGGCGTCGTTGATCTGGACGTCGACCTCCTCGGCCTCCGGCAGCACCGCCACGGTCGCGGCCGAGGTGTGGATGCGCCCCTGCGCCTCGGTGTCGGGCACGCGCTGGACCCGGTGCGCGCCGCTCTCGAACTTCAGGCGGGCGAAGACGCCGCGCCCCTTCACCTCGGCCACGACCTCGCGGTAGCCCCCGACCGTGCCGGGGCTCTCCGAGATGATCTCGACGCGCCAGCCCTTCAGATCGGCGTAGCGGGCGTACATGCGGAAGAGGTCGCCGGCGAACAGCGCGGCCTCGTCGCCGCCCGTGCCGGCGCGGACCTCCAGGATGGCGCTCTTCTCGTCGGCGGAATCCTTGGGCAGGAGCATGAGCTGGAGCGCCCGCGCGGCCGCGTCGCGGGCGGCCTCGGCCTCCGGCTTCTCGTCGGCGGCGAGCGCCCGCATCTCGGGGTCGCCCTCCTCCAGCATCGCCTCGACGCCGCGCACCTCCGCCTCGGCGGCCCGGTAGGCCCGGATGGATTCCACCACGGCGTCGAGGTCGGAGAGCTCGCGGGAGAGCTGGACGAAGCTCTCGGCATCGGCCTCGCCGGCGCTCAGGGTGGCGGTGACGATGTCGTGGCGGGCCAGGATGGCGTCGAGACGGTCGGAGGGGATCGCGATCATGACCGGGATATGGGCTTGCGCGGGGTCGGGTTCAGCCGGGGCGGCCCGCGCCCGGTGCCGGAGACGGGCCCGCGTATAGCAGGTCTGCCGCCGGTGACGAGTCGCCCCGGGGCGAGGGGCGCCCTGCACCGGGCGCCGGGCCGCGCCGGCGGCCCGCCCGGCCGGGCGGGCCGGCCGTCGGGGCCCGTCCGGGGGATTCAGATCGGGACGCCCTGCGCCTCCGCGAAGGCGGCGAGCGCCGGGCGCAGGGACGCGCCGTCGCTCGTGCGGGCGAGCTCGGCCTCCAGGAAGGCCCGGATCGCGCCCGCGTCGAGGCCGAGCACCATCGCCTTCACGGGGCCGATCGCGGCCGGGGACATCGACAGGGTGCGGAAGCCGAGGCCGATCAGCGCCATGGCCTCGAGGGGCCGGCCGCCGATCTCGCCGCAGACCGTCGCGGGGGTGCCGGCGGCGCTGGCCCGGTCGGCGATGAGCCGGAAGGCCCGGAGCGCCGGGGCGCAGAGCGGGTCGAAGCGGTCGGCGACCCGGCGGTTCTCGCGGTCGACCGCGAACAGGAACTGCATCAGGTCGTTGGAGCCCACCGAGAGGAAATCGGCCTCGGCGGCGATCTCGTCGATCTGGAACAGGAGCGAGGGCACCTCCACCATGACGCCGAGGCGGCACTCGGAGGGCAGCGGGTAGCCGTGGCGGGCGAGGTGGGCCTTCTCGCGCTCCGCGATCGCCCGGGCGCGGACGAACTCGTCCACGGTGGCGACCATCGGGAACATGATCTTCAGGGGCCGGCCGCCGGCGGCCTTGAGGAGCGCGCGCACCTGCATGCGCAGGAGCCCCGGCCGGTCGAGGCCGATGCGGATCGCCCGCCAGCCCAGCGCCGGGTTCTCCTCCTCGGGCGCCTTCATGTAGGGCAGCACCTTGTCGCCGCCGATGTCGAGGGTCCGGATCGTCACCGGCAGGTCGCCGGCCGCGGTGAAGACCGCCTCGTAGAGCACCTGCTGCTCGGCCGCCGAGGGCATGCGCTCGGCGATCATGAACTGGAGCTCGGTCCGGAACAGGCCGATGCCCTCGGCGCCGGTCTCGTGCAGGTGGGACAGGTCGACGAGGAGGCCGGCGTTGAGGTGGAGCCCGATCTCCACGCCGTCGCGGGTCAGCGCCGGCAGGTCGCGCAGGGAGCGGTACTGCTCCTGGCGCCGGGCGCGCAGGCGCGCCTTCTCGGCGTAGGCGGCCTCGACCTCGGGGCCGGGGCGGATCTGGACCTCGCCGGTGCCGCCGTCGACGATGATGGCGTCCCCGGACTCGACGAGGGCGGTGGCGTTGGCGACCTCGCCCACCGCCGGGATGCCCAGCGCCCGGGCCACGATGGCGATGTGGCTGGTGGGCCCGCCCTCCTCCAGCACCACGCCGCGCAGGCGGGCGCGGTCGTAGTCGAGGAGCGCCGCCGGCCCCATGGAGCGGGCCACCAGGATGGCGTTCTCGGGCATCGCGGAGGGCCCGAGCCCCTCGCGGCCGACGAGCTGGCGCAGCAGCCGGTTGGCGAGGTCGTCGAGGTCGTGCAGGCGCTCGCGCAGGTAGGGATCGCTCTGGCGCAGCATGCGGGCGCGGTTGTCCGACTGGACCCGCTCCACCGCCGCCTCGGCGGTGAGGCCCGAGAGCACCGCCTCCCGCATCCGGCGCAGCCAGCCCTGGTCGTGGGCGAACATCCGCACGGTCTCCAGCACCTCGCGGTGCTCGCCGACGCCCGCGACGTCGCCGCGCTCGACGAGGTCGTCGATGGCCGAGCGCACCTCCGCGATGGCGGTCTCCAGGCGGCCGACCTCGCGCTCGACGTTCTCGGCGATGAGGTTCTTGACCACGATGCGGGGCTCGTGGAGCACGACGTGGCCGAGGCCGACGCCGTCCGCCAGCGGCACGCCGGCCTGGCACAGGGTGCGGCGCGAGGCGCTCACCGTGCCGGGCGAGAGGGCCTGGAGCTCGCCCGAGGCGATCATCTCCGCCAGCACCATGGCGGTGGTCTGGAGCGCCTCGATCTCCTCCTCGGAATAGACCCGGTAGGTCCGGTTCTGCACCACCAGGACGCCGAGCGTGTTGCCGGCGCGCAGGAGCGGCACGCCCAGGAAGGCGTGGTAGGCCTCCTCGCCGGTCTCCGGCCGGTAGGAGAAGGCCGGGTGCGACTGGGCGTCCGAGAGCGAGAGGGGCTCGGCGGTGGTGGCGATCAGGCCGACGAGGCCCTCGCCGGCCCGCATGGTGGTGAGGTGCACCGCCTCGCGGTTGAGGCCCTCGGTGGCGAAGAGCTCCAGCATGCCGTCGTCCCGCAGGACGTAGACGGAGCAGACCTCCGCGACCATGTTGGCCGCGATGATGACGACGATGCGGTCGAGGCGCACCTGCGCGCCGACGGGCTCCGCCATGGCCTCGCGGAGGCGGCGCAGTAGCAGGCGCGGGCCTCCAGGCGCTGCGGGCATCGTGTCGTCTTCCACCCTGTGGCGAGCCGGACCCGGAGCGGCGCAACCGGGGATGCGCTTCGGCGACGGGCCTTCGACGCATCAGCCTCTTAGGCCGTATAGCGAGTCGGGTGCCCGCCGGGCAAGCACCGTCTGCCGCGCGGGCCCCGGCCCTTCGGGGCCCCGGGGCCGAGGCACCCCGCGGGCGGGGGCCGCCTCAGGCCTTGTCGAGCCCGTAGAGCGAGTGGAGCGTGCGCACCGCGAGCTCGGTGTAGGCCGCGTCGATCAGGACCGAGAACTTGATCTCCGAGGTCGTGATGGCCCGGATGTTGATGCCCTTCTCGGCGAGGGCCCGGAACGCCTTGGCGGCGACGCCGGCGTGGCTGCGCATGCCGACGCCGATGGCCGAGATCTTGACCACGTCGGTGGCGCCCTCGATGCGCTCGAACTCGACGATCCCGGCCTGCGCGTCGAGGATCGCGCGGGCCCGCTCGTAGTCGCCGGCCGGGACCGTGAAGGTCATGTCGGTGGTCGAGGCGTCGCCGGACACGACCTGGATGATCATGTCCACGTTGATGTTGGCGTCGGCGAGCGGACCGAAGATCGCCGCCGCGATGCCGGGCTTGTCCTTGACCCGGCGAAGCGTGATCTGGGCCTCGTCCTTCGAGAAGGCGATGCCCGTGATGATCTGCTGTTCCACGATGTCGTCCTCGTCGCAGATGAGGGTGCCGGGGCGGGCGTCGTCGGGATCGTCGAAGGAGGAGCGCACGGTGGTGGGCACCCGGTGCACCATGGCGAGCTCGACGGAGCGCACCTGCAGCACCTTGGCGCCGAGGGAGGCCATCTCGAGCATCTCCTCGAAGGCCACCCGCTCGAGGCGCCGGGCCCGGGTCACCACCCGCGGGTCGGTGGTGTAGACGCCGTCGACGTCCGTGTAGATGTCGCAGCGCTCGGCCCCGATCGCTGCCGCGACCGCGACCGCGCTCGTGTCCGAGCCGCCGCGCCCGAGGGTCGTGAGGCGCCCGCTCGCCGGGTGGATGCCCTGGAACCCCGCCACCACGGCGACCTCGCCGCGCCGGAAGCCGGCGTCGAGGCGCGCCCCGTCGATGCCCTGGATGCGGGCCGAGCCGTGCTGGTCGGTGGTCTCGATGGGGATCTGCCAGCCCTGCCAGGAGCGGGCCCGGATGCCCATCTCGGAGAGCACGATGGCGAGGAGCCCCGAGGTCACCTGCTCGCCGGAGGCCACCACGGCGTCGTACTCGGACTGGGCGTAGAGGGGCGAGGCGTCCCGGCACCAGGCCACGAGCTCGTTGGTCTTTCCCGACATCGCCGAGACCACGACCGCGACCTCGTAGCCGGCGCGCACCTCGCGGGCGACGTGGCGGGCGACGTTGCGGATGCGCTCGACCGTGGCGACGGAGGTGCCGCCGAATTTCATCACCAGGCGGGGCATGGGGATCCGATCGGACAGGGTGGCCCGCGCCGCGCCGGTGACGGCGGCGGCGGCGTCGCGAACCGCCTGGCGGGTACCCGCGGGGCGGGGCGGTGTCAATGCGGGGCGCGCCCCCCGGCCGGGACCCGCGCCCCCGGGCGGGCGGGCGCGGGCCCCGCCCGGATTTGGCCGGGCCGGCGGAGTGCGCTACGTCCTCCGGCGGGCGCGCCCGGAGCCGCCCGCGCGTCCCCGAACCGGAAGAGATCCGCGCCGATGAGCGAACCGACCGGACCCTCGATCGACCGCGACGAGGTCGCGCGCTTCGAGCGCCTCGCCGCGACCTGGTGGGACGAGGCCGGGCCCATGCGGGTGCTGCACCGCTTCAACCCGGTGCGCCTGGCCTACATCCGCGACGCCGCCTGCCGCCGTCTCGGCCGCGACCCCCTCGGGCCCCGGCCGCTCGACGGGCTCACGATCGTCGACGTCGGCTGCGGCGGCGGGGTCCTGTCCGAGCCCCTGGCGCGCCTCGGCGCCGAGGTCACGGGGCTCGATCCGGCCCCGGCCAACATCCGGGTGGCGCGGGCGCACGCCGAGGCGGCGGGCGTGCCGGTCACCTACCGGGCGGAGACGATCGAGGCGGTGGCGGCGGGGTCCGCGCGCTTCGACGTGGTGCTGGCCATGGAGGTCGTCGAGCACGTCACCGACATGCCGGCCTTCGTGCGGGCGGCCTGCGGGGCGGTGAAGCCCGGCGGCCTCCTGTTCGCCGCGACCATCAACCGGACGATGCGCTCCTTCGCCCTCGCGATCGTGGGGGCCGAGTACGTCCTGGGCTGGCTCCCCCGGGGCACCCACGACTGGGAGAGGTTCGTCACCCCGGGCGAGCTCACCCGGGCGGTGGAGGGCGGCGGCCTCAGCGTCGCCGACGTCACCGGCGTGGTCTACAACCCGCTCACCGACCGCTGGCGCGCGGCCCGCGACACGGCCGTGAACTACATGATCGCGGCCGAGCGCCCCGGCCCGGCCGGCGCCCGGGACGCCTGAGACCGGTCGCGTCGCCGGCGGGCCGGCCGCGGGCGGCCGGGATGGATGAGCGAGCCAGGAGAAGCCCATGCTGGAGAAGATCCCGCACGCGATCGGCGAGGCCCTGTCGGGCCTCAAGGCCGGGGTCGAGAAGACGGCCTTCCACGCCGAGTTCGACACGGTCCCGGCCGGCCTCAGCGTCACCAGCACGGCCTTCGCGGACGGGGCGCCGCTGCCGGCGCGCTTCACGCAGGACGGCGCCAGGCTGTCGCCGCCCCTGGCCTGGAGCGGGGTGCCGGCGGGCACCGCGGCCCTGGTGCTGCTGGTCGAGGACGCCGACAGCCCGACCCCGAAGCCGTTCGTGCACGCGATCGCCTGGGACCTGCCGGCGGACGGGCCGGGCCTCGCCGAGGGCGCGCTGGCGGGGCCGGGCTCGGACGGGGACGGCTACGACCTCGGCAGGAACACCTTCCTCAAGGCCGGCTACCTGCCGCCGGACCCGCCGACGGGCCACGGCCCGCACCGCTACCTGTTCCAGCTCTACGCCCTCAACCGGCATCTCGGCCTCGACGGCGCGCCGGGCCGGGGCGCCCTGCTGGCGGCCATGCACGGGCACGTCCTGGCGAAGGGATTGCTGACCGGGACCTACGAGCGGCCCTGACGCCCCGGCCCGGCTTGCCAGCCGTCCCGGCCTGTCCCAGGAGAGCGCGAGGGCCGCCGGGGCAGAGGCGGCGAGGGAGGACGAGGCATGAAGGCGCTCCTGTGCAAGACGCTCGGCGGGCCCGAGGACCTGGTGATCGAGGAGTTGCCCGATCCGGTGCCGGGGCCCGGCGAGGCCCTGGTGCGGGTGACGGTGGCGGCCCTGAACTTCTTCGACACGCTGATCATCGCCGGCCGCTACCAGGTGAAGCCGGAACTGCCGTTCTCGCCGGGGGCGGAGGCCTGCGGGGTGATCGAGGCGCTGGGTCCGGGGGTCGAGGGCTTCCGGGTCGGCGAGCGGGTCATCGCGCATCTCGGGCACGGCGCCTGCCGGGAGCGCGTGGTGGTCGGCATCGCCGGCCTGACGCGGGTGCCCGAGGGCGTCGGTGACGAGCAGGCGGCGGGCCTGAGCGTCACCTACGGCACCTCGCTGCACGGGCTCCAGGACCGCGCGGCCCTGAAGCCGGGCGAGACCCTGGCGGTGCTCGGGGCGACGGGCGGCGTCGGGCTCGCGGCGGTGGAGCTCGGCCACGCCATGGGGGCGCGGGTCATCGCCTGCGCGTCCTCGGCCGAGAAGCTCGAGGTGGCCCGCGCCCACGGCGCCGACCTGACCCTCGACTACAGCCAGGAGCCGCTGCGGGACGGCCTGCGCCGCCTCGGCGGGGAGGCCGGGATCGACGTCGTCTACGATCCCGTCGGCGGCGACTACTCGGAGCCGGCCCTGCGCTCGCTCAACTGGAAGGGGCGCTTCCTGGTGATCGGCTTCGCGGCCGGCCCGATCCCGCGGATCCCCCTCAACCTCGCCCTCCTGAAGGGCATCGACATCCAGGGCGTGTTCTGGGGCGCCTTCATCAAGCGCGAGCCCGGCGCGCACGCGGCGAACCAGGCCCGCCTGCTCGCCCTCGTGGCCGACGGCAAGCTGTCGGCGAAGGTGCACGGCGTCTACCCGCTGGCGGAGGCCGCCGCGGCCCTCGGCATCCTGGCGCGACGGGAGGCGATGGGAAAGGTGCTGCTGCGGCCCTGACACCTCGCCGGCCGGGGCTCGGAGGCGCCGCGGAGGAACCCCGTCCCGGTCCCGCCGGGACGGGGCCCTCCCCGGCCGCCGCGCTGACGCTGCGGGAACAGATCCCGCGCTGCGCCGTTCCAAGCGCAGCCTCTTCCCGCACGGCAGAACGGAGATCCCGTGGGCGACCTCATCCGCATCATCCTGCTCGTCATCATCCCGCCGGTCGGGGTGCTGTTCACGGTCGGGCTCGGGCTGCAGTTCTTCCTGAACGTGCTGCTGACCGTGTTCGGCTACGTCCCGGGCCTGATCCACGCGGTCTGGGTGGTCACGCGCCGCGGCTACTGAGGGGCCGGGGCCAAGGGAGCCGGCGAAGAGAACCGGACACGACAACGCCGCCGCCCGGGGTCCGGGCGGCGGCGTTGTCGTGACGGTGGTTGCGGGGACAGGATTTGAACCTGTGA
>NZ_QOWC01000062.1 GCF_003574465.1 Methylobacterium crusticola | reverse complement strand
GAGAAGAAGGACCGCGTGGAGGACGCGCTCCACGCCACCCGCGCGGCGGTGGAGGAGGGCATCGTTCCCGGCGGCGGCGTCGCGCTGCTGCGCGCCAAGGCGGCGGCCGAGGGCATCACGAGCGACAACCCGGACGTGCAGGCCGGCATCAAGATCGTCCTGAAGTCCCTCGAGGCCCCGATCCGCCAGATCGCGCAGAACTCGGGCGTCGAGGGCTCGATCGTGGTGGGGAACATCCTGGCCAATTCCTCGGCGACCTACGGCTTCGACGCCCAGACCGAGGAGTACGTCGACCTGATCCAGGCCGGCATCGTCGACCCGGCCAAGGTCGTGCGGGCGGCGCTCCAGGGGGCGGCCTCCGTCGCCGGCCTGCTCGTCACCACCGAGGCGATGGTGGCGGAGAACCCGAAGAAGGAATCCGCGGCCATGCCGGGCGGCGGCGGCGGCATGGGCGGCATGGGCGGCATGGACTTCTGATCCGGCCTCGACGGCACGGTGCGGGGACGGCCGGAGCGCCGTCTTCCGCACCGCGGCGGGCCCGCGCCGGCTCGGGGCCGCGCGCCGGACGGACGCCCGGCGGTTCCCCGTCCGCGATGGGCCGACCGCGCGGCGCCAGGGTGGACGCGACCCGTCGCGACAGCCCGCGATTGTCCTGCGGGAGGCGGCGGAACCACGCTAGAGTGACGTTCGACATCGAACGCAGCAGCAGGAATCCAATGACGGACCGCTCGATCGAACTGGACGAGCGGCGCGGGATGGCCGCTCAGAAGGCGACGGACCTTCGCCGGAAGGACGCCGAGGTCGAGGCGCAGCACGCCTCGCTCGCGGCGCGGCAGCAGGAACTCGAGACCCATCTGTTCGCGGCCGCGGCCGCGACCTGGCCGGAGGCCGCCGCGAAGGCCCGCTACCTCCTCGAGCGCTTCACCGCCTCGCTGGCGTGCGAGGATCCCCGTCTCCAGAGCCTGGTCTCGGCGGTGCTCGCGGATTTCGCCCATCTGTCCGATCCGGCGCGCCGCGAGGGCCCGGCGGACGGAACGGCAGCGCGCAAGCCCGCCGCCCGCAAGCGGCCCCCGCGCGGCAGCCCCGGCTGAGGGGCTGTCGCGAGCGCCGGCGCCAGCCCCGGGGCGAGGGCTCGCGGATCCAGGCCCCGCCCGCACCGGACCTGCCCGCAATGCGGACCCGCGGGGCCGAGACCTGCCAGACCGTGACGACCTCCGGCACCCGCGCTGCGACCGATCCCGCCAGGACCGGCCGCAGCCTGCCCCGCTCGGCGTGAGAGGATTCCGGAGGATCGCGACCGGATCGGGTCGCCGGAATCGGGCCTCGTCCTGGTTTCACTGGTGGGCCCGGTGCGCCTGCATCAGAGCGTCGAGCCTTTCCTGGCCTTCTCCTGCCTGACCAGTTCTTCGAGGAGCTTGTGGGCGAGGGCGGCGTGCTGTGATTTCTCGATCGTGACGGACTTCTTCCCGTACGAGGTGGTCACCGTCATGATATTCCGGTCGACCTTGTAGGTTCCGGAATACGTCCTTCCGTCCATTTTGCAGTGAATTGACTGGCCCGACATGGGAGATCCTCCCGAAGCACAGGAATTTTCGGCACCCGATGCGCAATCATGATGACTCGCTTCGCGGGTTCAGTCATCCTGGAAAGAGAACAGGCGCAGCGGCTCGGGAGTATCACGATGTTTCGCGTCGCGACCGACAATCAACCCGTGAAAACCTTGGCCGTACAGGCGACCCGGGCGACTGCCGCCACGCTGATCGCGACGTTCGGCGAGGCTGCACTCGACGAGGCGCGCGCGCGGGCCCGCTCCGCGCGGGCGAGAGGTGACCGGACGGAAGGGCTGATGTGGTCCCAGATCGCCTTCAGGATCCGGCGGGCCATCGCCGACGAGGCGCCTGCTCTCCGCGCGTAGACCGCGCCGGGGACGTTCCCGGGGCCCGGCCGCCGGCTCGGCGAACGGGCGCGCCGCGACGGCGCGTGCGCCTTCGGCCCGCGACGCGCCGTGCCGCATGAAGGCGCGCCGCCTGGACCCGTGCCCGACCGGATCGGCGCACCGGAGACCCGGTCGCGGCGTCGGCGCGCCGGCGGAACCGGTCGCGGCTGCCCGGCATGGATAGGGGCGGGAGGCCCGCGCGCCGCGTCACGACGCCGTGCTCCCGGCGCCGCACGGGCGACCCTATCTCCTCTTCGCGCAGCCAGCGGGTGACGGGCATGATCACAACGGCACATCTCGCCGCCAGGGCGCTCGGCGACCATCTCGCCGCGGAGTTGCAGGGCACGTTCGGGGCGACGCAGGCGCCGCTCGCCGAGACCGTCAGCTCGGTGGCCTGCCTCGCGCTCGAGTGCCTGGCGAACTCGGACGCGCTCTACCACGACCTGGAGCACACCCTGCTGGTGACCCAGGTCGGCCTCGAGATCCTGCGCGGGCGAACGCTGCTCGAGCCGGTGGGGCCGAGCGACTGGGCGCACCTCCTGGTCGCCTGCCTGATGCACGACATCGGCTACGTGCGGGGCATCCTGAAGGGCGATTCCGCCGTCGACGGCTACGTGATCGACGGCGACGGGGGGCGGCTGGTCCTGCCCCGGGGCGCCTCGGACGCCGCGCTCACCCCGCATCACGTCGAGCGCTCCAAGCTGTTCGTGGCGGCCCGCCTCGGCCAGTCCGACCTTCTCGATGCCGGCCGGATCATCCAGGCGATCGAGCACACCCGCTTCCCCGCCCGGGACGAGGGCGGTCCCCTCTCGGACGAGGCGCGCCTCGTGCGCGCCGCCGACCTGATCGGACAGATGGGCGACCCGCTCTACCTGCGCAAAGCCAACGCGCTCTTCCACGAGTTCGAGGAGGTGGGAACGAACGCGACCCTCGGCTACACCTCGGCCACCGATCTCGTGGAGCATTATCCGGAGTTCTTCTGGAACAGCGTGTCGTCGCACCTCGACGGGGCGCTGAAGTACCTCGAGGTGACGGTGAGCGGCCGCCAGTGGATCGCCGGGCTCGAGGCGAACGTTTTCCGGGCCGAGCGCACGAACGGGGTCGGGCCCAGGCGCCCGGCCGTCCGCTGCCAGCCCTGACCGGCCGGGCGACGCGCCGGCCGCGGCCGCGGCGGCGCCGGTCCGCGATGGCTCGGCCCGTCCACCCGTGCGACCATGCCGGCCGGCGGATCGCGGCGACGTCGCCGGGTCCGCGCCGTTCCCCGGGGCGAGGCGCGCGATGGTCCCTACTCACGGCCGGTTCGTCTGGTTCGAGCTGATCACGCGCGACGCGGCGGCGGCGGCGGCCTTCTACGGCGATGTCGTGGGCTGGGGCGTGCGGGATGCCTCCGGGCCGGGCATGCCCTACCGGCTCCTGACCGTGGGCGAGACCTCGGTCTGCGGGATCATGGAACTCGCCCCCGGGGGGGCCACGGAGGCGGGGCCGAGCTGGATCGGGTACGTGGGCGACGTCGACGTCGACGCGGCGGCCCGCAGGGCGGTCGGGCTCGGGGGCTCGCTGCACATCGGCCCGATGCAGGTGCCGGGCGTGAGCCGCTTCGCGGTGATCGCCGATCCGCAGGCGGCCCGGCTCGGGCTGTTCCGCTGGCTGATGCCCCGCCCGGAGGAGGGGGGCCTAGCCGACCGCCTGGGCCATGTCGGCTGGTCCGAGCTCCTCGCGGCGGACGGGCGCGCCGCCCTGGCGTTCTACCGCGCCCTCTTCGGCTGGGACGAGGCCGCGGGCGAGGCGGCCGGCAACGACCGGGTCCTCGCGTCGGGCGGGCGGGTCATCGGCGGCGTCGTCACGAAGCCCGCGAGCGTGCCGGCCCCGTTCTGGCTCCACTACTTCGTCGTCCCGGACATCGCCCGGGCGGCCGAGCGCGTGACGGCCGGCGGCGGCTGGATCCTCGAAGGTCCGCTGGAAGGTCCCGGCGGCGCCTGGATCCTGCACGGCGTCGACCCGCAGGGCGCCCTGTTCGCCCTCCTCGGGCGCGGGAGCGCCCGGACAGTCGGGGCGAGATGGGCGGCGGACTGGCCGGGACGCCCGTCCGGGGGCCGGGTCCTGGTCACCCGGATCGGGCCGCGGACCCCGGCCGCGCCCGAGGCGCCGCCGGAGGGCCCGCCGGAGCCGGACGGCTGAGCCCCGCGGGGGCGCGGCCGCCCGCCTCAGGGTGCGTCCTCCTCGAGGTCGAGCCCGCGCCCGAGCGCGAACTGGCCGACGGCGCCCTCGACGTGGTGCGGCAGGCCCGTCATCCGGGCGAACAGCTCGATGTTGGCGCTGCCGATGGCGCAGCCGCCGAGCCCCATCTCCGTCGCGACGAGGTACAGCGTCTGCGTGAGGGCGCCGACGTTCTTCAGAATCAGCTCGTAGGCGACGGCGCTGTACTTCCACGACACCCGGCCGAAGCGCGCCGCGATGGTGATCAGGACCTGGGGCGCGCCGGGCACGCCCATCGCGTAGGCGGCGGCCCCGAGCAGCGCGCCGACGTCCTGCGGGCGCGCGTCGAGGCGCGTCAGGGCGTGGCGCTCCGCGTCGTAGTGGTAGTAGCCGGGCGCGAGCCCGTCGCAGCGGCGGACCGCGAGGTAGAGCTCGAGCTCGTAGCTTCCCCCGGCCGACGGATAGGGTCGCGCCGTGTAGGTCGCGGTCGGGCCGTCCTCCCCGTCGCCGAGCGGGCTGGACCAGGTCGCCTGGATCCGGGCGGCGCCGTCGAGGAAGCGCGCGAGCTCGGCCCGGGTGAGCGGCGCCCCGTCGTCGTAGTCGCGGGTCGAGCGGCGCTCGCGCAGGAGCGCCGTCACGGGGGGCAGGATCGCGCCGGGGGATGACGCCGGCACGTCCAGGTCGATCGCCGGTCCGGGCCAGCCGGGGCGGATCGCCGGCAGGGGGTCGATCACGCCGACGTAGGGGTAGCGGCCCCCCAGGGGGTTGGCGTGGCGGCCCTCCGTGCTGCGGGCGTGGAAGAGGAGGTCGTGGAAGTCCCACAGGACCAGGCCCTCGTCGCCCTCCGTCGCCCGCAGGCCCTCGTCGCCCGCCCGCCCGAGCCGCAGCAGGATGCCGCCGTCGAGGAGGAGCGCCAGGAACGCCAGGTCCGGGAAGCCGTCCCGGCGCCGGAGCGCGGCGACCGGCCGGGGCACGCAGAGGGTCGCGAGCAGGGCCGCCGCCGCCGGGTCGGCGAGCCGGAACAGGGCGCCGGAGCGCGGCGATTCGAGAACCGTCTCGCTCGCGCGCCGCCGCATGTAGGCGAACCGCGACAGGACCAGGGTATCGCCGTCGGCGAGATCCGGCAGCCGCGGCCAGTAATCCGGGACCTGCGGCTCGACCACGACCGCGTCGCCGCCGCCGGCGCCGGGAAGGCCGTACTCGACGAGGCCGCGCCGGGCGAGGCTCCGGACGAGGCGCAGCACCTCGCGGTCGCGGCCGTCGGCCCCCGCGCCCAGGGTGTCGACCGGCAGGCCGGTCGCGAGCGCCCGGGCGGCGGGCGCGACGCCGGCCTCGAACGGCCCGAGGCTGACCGTCTGGTGGGCGAGGCGGACCAGGATCTCGCCGCCCGCGCCCGTGTCGAGGGCCGCGTGCGGGCTGAGCCGGACCGACACGGTGGCGGGCGGCTCTCCCGGCGCGTCCGCGGTCGGGGAGGCTTGCATGCCGGCTTCCCTCTCAGGTCGGGGGGAACAGCGGGTTGAGGTCGGCCTCGGGCACCGGCCGGTCGAGCCAGCCGAGCGCCAGCGGGACGTCGTAGAGCCGGCCGGGGCCGAAGCGCCGGTAGAAGTGCCGCATCCCGGGGACGATCACCTTGACCACCGGCACGTCGATGTCCGGCCGGGTCTGGTCGAGGACGAGGAAGTCGAGGCCGAGGCGCGCCGTCAGGTCCACGCAGGCGCGGACCTGGTCGCGGCGGTCGAGGCGCGCGAAGCCCGGGCGGAAATCCGCCGTGAGCCGCGGCGCGCCCTCGGGCACGAAGTAGGGGTTGCTCGCGAGGCGCCAGCCCGCCGCGCCGTCGTGGCCCGGATCGACGCCGTTGCGGCGCGCCATGAGCCCGATCGAGAAGAACTGGTTGAGCTCGGTGATGGCGCGCAGGGCGGCGATCCGCGTGTCGAAATGGGCGCCCGAGCCGAACTCGACGTACTCCTCCCCGTTCTCCGTCCACTGCGAGATCGCCACGAAGGTCGGGATGCCGAGGTCGGTGGTGACGTCGAGCACCCACAGCCGGCGCCCGGCCTCGGCGAGCTGGGCGCGCAGGTCGCGGATGTAGGAATCGTCGAGGGCGTCGAGGTCGAGGGGCGGCCGCCGCACCCGGTTGTACCACCAGATCGCGTAGGCATCCCGCTCGACGAGTTCGAGGAACCCCTGCACGATGGCTTCCTCGAGCGTGTTGCCGGCCGCGCAGCCGTTGGAGTCCGCGCTCGTCTGCTCGTGGCCCTGGCCCCGGCAGAAATAGTACAGGAAGCTCGTCGGCAGGTACTTGAACCTCTCGTCCCGCAGGGACCAGACCGGCGACCATTCCATGTCGGCAGAGGGGTCGAAGGGGGCCGGGGCGTCGGATCCGTGGTCGTGAGGGCCCGCCGGGCCCTGGCGGTACTGCGCCTCGCTGAACAGCATGACGTCGTTCGGGGCGACCGCCTCGCCGGGCGCGAAGTCGGCGAAGCGCCGGGTCGCCCGGATCTCGTCGCCCTGGAAGATCCCGGAATAGCGCTCGATCGCCTCCATGAGGGCGCTGGCCTGCGCCTGCTCGGACGTGCTTCCCTTGCCGTAGCTGTCGCCGCCGAGCCCGGCCTTGAGGGCCTGGACGGTCTCGGGACGCGGCGAGAAGTTGTGGCGCGCGACGTAGCTCGTGTTCAGCGACAGGTCGGCTTCCATGGGCTCCAGGCGGGAGACGACGCCCGTGAGCGGGCTCACGTGCTTGCGGTAGCGCGCGAGGGTGGCCCCGGGGGAGAGGGCGCGGTAGCCGCCGCTCGTCAGCACGAGCGTGCCGCCGGCCTTGAGCGCGAGCGGGACCGGCGCGCGGTGGGGGTCCCGCCGTTCCGGGCGGCCGCAGGCCGGACATTGAGGCCGCGCCGCCACGAAGTGGCGCGCGATCGTCGACCCCGTCAGGTCGAGGCTGACGATGTGATCGCGCAGGTCCGTGCGGAACTCGGTGGCGATCGCCTTGGCGATCTCGAGGGCCGCGAAGGCCGCGGCGCCGTGCCCGAGCGTGCCACGGGCCAGGGGCGACAGCACCACGGGGCGGGCGTGGCGGCGCTCCAGGAACGCCTTGATCTCGCGGTTCCACCGCATGCGGTCGGCAAGGCAGGTCCAGCACGCGCCCCGACCGGGCGTGAAGACCGGACCGACGAGCGGCGCGATCCCGGAGGGCTGGACGATCAGCCACGGCGCGCCCGCGGCCAGGTGCCGGCCGTTCTCCTGCGCGAGCCGCGCCTCGAGGTAGTCGCTCACCAGCACGAGCGTGAGGTCGGCCGCGCGCCTGACCACGCGCACGCCGAGGGCGCCCAGGGCCGCCGCGAGGTCGTCGGCGCCCTCCACGTCGAGCGCGCGGATCCGCACCCGGCAGTTCCGGAGGTTCCACTCCGCGGCGCCCGGCGGCAGGCCGAGGCTCGCCCAGTAGGCGGCCGCGGGATCCGCGCGTGCGGGGACGCCGGCCGCGCCGGCGAGCCGGACGAAGCGGCGCTCGACCAGGCGCCTGAGCGCCTCGGTGACGGCCGCGACCGGGAAGTCGGGCTCGAGCGCGTCGAAGATCGCCTTGAAGCTCCGCCCGGCCGCGAGCAGCGGCGCGAGCGCGACGTAGAGCTCGCCTTCCAGGAAGAACTTGCGATGGTCCGAGTAGAGGCAGACGACGTTCGGCGGCAGCACGTAGACGGAGAAGTTCGGTGCGAAGGACGGGATCTCGCGACCGTCACGCCGAACCGCAGCGCCGCCCCGATCGGCCGTCATCCCGAGATCGCCCGCCGTGCCATCGCGGACATTCCGGTGGGTTCGCGTGCCGCGCCGTCCCGCACCGGGAGGGACGGCGCGCGCAGGCGCGCCGGCCTCGGACCGCGCGACGGACGGATGGTCCCGACGGGGCGCCTCACGGGGCGGTCGCGACGCCGCCCGCGCCGGGCCCCGCGCCCCGCGGCACCGGAGGGGATCCGGAGACGGGGCGCGCCGCGCGGCGGACGCGTGCAGAGGTGAGCCGGTCCGACGGGATCGGCCGATCCCGCGGAACCGGGCGACGCTCTAGCAACGGCAGCCGCCGCAGCCGCCGCACCCGCACCCGCCGCAGCGGCAACCCCGGCAGCCGCGACATCCCCGGCAGCCGCGGCATCCCCGGCAGCCTCTCCAGACGTAGTAGGCGGGCTGCACGTTGCCCTGCAGCGTGTCGGTCGCTTCCTTGTCGAAGACGAAGAACGTCGCGAGGCTGACGTCGCTGACTTCCTCCTCGTGGAGCCCGAGCGCGATCTCGGGCCGGGGCGGGTTGTCTTGCGCTTGCGCTGCGGCATCCGTCGCAGGCGTCCCGACGGCGGCGGACGCACCGCCGGCCATCGACAATGTCAAGCCGACGATGCCCGCTGCCGGCACCACGTCGCTCGGACGCTTACCCTTCGAATTGCGCGACACGGTTCCCTCCGCTGGTGGAGCCTGGGTCCGATCAGTCCTACGCGTTCCAACCCGGCGCAGTCACGCCGGGGGTTGTAGCATAACGGTCTCCGAAACAGCGTCAATATAGGAGGCATGATGCGGGTCGAACGCTCGCCGAAATGCTAAGAAATTGATGGAGTTGGTCTTGGAGCATTGTGTCCGGGCCGTGTCTTGCAGGCGGAGCGGTCAAGCGGGGTGCCGAGGCGCTGCCTCGCGCGCCGGCTCGGCCTTCGCCCCCCGGGTGCCGGCGGCCCTCGCGCGTGGGCTCGGCGCTTGCTGGAGGCCGCTGCGAGGACTATTCCTGGCCGGCTCGAAGCGCTGCGCCGGGACGGCGCGAGGCCGGGCGCGCCGCGACGCAGAGGACCCCGTTTTCGTCGCGAGGGCCGGTGGCCCCCGCCGCCGCGGGGCCGGATCGGCGACCGGGGAGGAGGCGGACCATGGGTGTCGGGATCGCGTCGGAGCGTCGGCTGCTCTCGGAGGACGAGTTGCAGCAGGTCAGGCTCAGCCACTACCCGGATCTCGGCGGCCTCGACGGCGAGGCGACGCTGTCCCTGGCGCGGTGGCTGCGCGAGCAGCGCGACCGCATCCGCGACATCGTCGCGGCCCGCAGGCGGGCGCGCCGCGGCAAGGCCGCGACCGGCGGGATCGAGGCGCCCGGGTCCAGCGAACGGGGCCTGGCGGCCAAGAAGCAGGTCTTCGCCCGCGCCCTCAGGCGCGTGAACGCGCGGCTCGACCGCGCCCGCGCGGCGAAGCGGCGCGAGGCGGCGCGCGCGAATCTCGGCGACGCCCTCAGGCGCAAGGGCGCGGGCCGCCGGCACCATCCCGCGCCGGGGCGCACCCCGCGGCACGGCATGCACCCCGCCGACAGCGCCAGGCGCGTCGCCGGGATCGAGCCGGGCCAGGTCGGCCGCGTCTCGCAATCCGTCAAGGACGCCCAGGCGCGCCGCGACGGCTGAGCGGTGCGGGCGCGGCGGCTCCGGGCGCCCGGGACTCCGCCACCCAACCGTGTCCGCGTTGCAACACGGCTGGCGTAAAAGCAGCCTCGCGACCAGGACGTGTCGCTGCCTCGCTTGCGACTTCGGCCCGTCCACCCTCTCGTCGCCGTCAGATCCGCGAAGGACTGTGATCGAACAGGGAGGATGCGATGGAGATGTTGCTGCTCGTGACGGCGTTGCTGTTGATGGCGGGTGCATTGCCGCTCTTCCACGGCTATCGGCCCGTGGCCGGCCAGACCCCGGCTCCCCGCATCCAGAGACGGGGCCGGCCGATCCGCCGGGACGCGCCGGCGGCGAGCCGGTGAGGCGCGCGGCCGGTGCATCCCGCCGGGCAGGAGGGGCCGCGCGCCGGCCGGAAGGGCTAACAACTCGATTCCGTCGGCGCCTGCTCTAGCTGACGGGTGGCAGGCGAGGCCGAGCCTCGCGCGGAGACACCCCATGAGAGCCATGATCGCGGCGGCCCTGCTGGGAACGGTCGGAGCCGCCTTCGCCGCCGACGCCTATGCCCAGGGATCGAACGAGGTGCCGATCCAGCGCGACCTCCAGCGCGAGCGCCGCCTCGAGCGCAGGCTCGGGCGCGACCGGCCGCCGCCCGTCGACCCGAACGTCAGCCCCGACAACCCGGACGGGGTCGTGGGCTTCGACGGGCCCCCGGGCATCTTCGACGACGACATCGAGGACAGCGGCCCCATGGCGCCGGGATCGCCCGCCGACATCGACGACGATTAGGCCCGCCGGCGGGTCCGGGCGGGGCTTTTCCGTCGAGGCGCTCCCGGCGATCGAGGGCGATCGCTCGCGGCGACCCACGCCGAGGCCTGCCGCACGCGGGCGGCACGACCGGCCCCGGGCCTCGGCGCGCACCGGGAGGCGCACAGGTCCTCGATCGGTTGCATGACCCGAGCCGCCCGGGGAACCTCTCGAACGGTCCGGAACGATCGTGCGCCGGACGGCGTCTCCCGAAGGAGTCCGGTGGTGCGCGCCTCAGGTCCGCTTGCCGTTCGCCCGGGCAGGGCCGTGATCGCGTTGCAGCATGCGCGCCTCGATCCAGGCGGCCTCGCGCCGCAGCAGGTGCATCAGTTCCCGCTGACGCTCCTCGCCCATCCGGCTGTCGATCGCCGCGATGGAGAGCGCGCCGATCGGCCGCCCGTCCTGGCCGCGGATGGCGACGCCGATGCCCCACGAGCCCGGGAGCAGCATCCCGGGGTTCAGGGCGTAGCCCTGCGCGCGCGTCTCGCGCACGAGGGCGCCCAGGACCGCGCCGGCGTAGCTCGGGTAGCGCTCGTCGAGGATGTCGGCATTGGCGGTGAGGACCTCCTCGACCTCGGCGTCCGGGAGGGCCGCGAGGAGCGCCAGGCTGCCGGCGCCGACGCCCAGGGGGTGGCGGTCGCCGGCCTGCAGGGCGTGGACCCGGATCGGGTAGGCGCCCTCCTCGCGATGCAGGCAGATCGCGTAGACGTCGCGCGCCACCGACAGGAAGGCCGTGTCGCCGGTCGCCTCGCTCAGGCGCACGAGGGCGCGCAGCGACACCGGGTGGAGCCCGAAGCGCACGCTCGCGAGCGTGCCCAGCACGTAGATCTCGGGGCCGAGGTGGTAGCGCCGCGTCTCGGCATCCTGGTCGAGGAGACCCGCGCGGACGAGGGCGTTGAGCATCCGGTGCACGGTCGGCTTCGTCAGGTCGGTCTCGGCCACGAGGTCCGCCAGGCGCGCCCCCGAGGGGCCGGCGCGCCCGACGAGGATCAGGAGCGTCGCCGCCCGGTCGAGGCTCTGCGCCCCACCGGCACTGACGTCGGCAGTCGCCTGGACGGCCTTCCGGGCCGAGGCGGAGCGAGAATGTTCCATATCATGGACCAGGTTTGTGCGCGCCGGATCGAGCCGGCGCCTTGCACCCGCCGATCCGGCTCAAAGCTCGGCCGCAAACGGCTGTTGACAGTCCGGGACGATCGCGTATCAATCGATCGTCGAACCAGTGAGGTCCATATAATGGACCAACCGGATCGGGAACGCAAGGGTCCCGCGGGGCTCGTGCCGGGAGGGCTGCCCATGATGTTGTCTCGCCGCAATCTGCTCGCCGCCGGTTCGTCGGCCCTCGCCGGAGGGCTGATCGGCGCGCCGCGGGTCGCCCGCGCCCAGGCTGCCGAGTTCAGCTACAAGTACGCCAACAACCTGCCCGACACGCATCCGATGAACCTGCGGGCGCGCGAGATGGCGGCCGCCATCAAGGCGGAGACCAACGGCAGGTTCGAGCTCCAGATCTTCCCGACGAGCCAGCTCGGGTCCGACACCGACACGCTGAGCCAGGTGCGGGCCGGCGGCGTCGAGTTCTTCACGCTCTCGCCCCTGATCCTGTCGACCCTGGTGCCGGCCGCCTCGATCAGCGGCATGGGCTTCGTGTTTCCGGATTACGACGCGGTCTGGAAGGCGATGGACGGCGCCCTCGGGGCGCATGTCCGCCAGCAGATCGCCAAGGCCAACCTCGTCGCCATGGACAGGATTTGGGACAACGGCTTTCGCCAGACGACCTCGTCGTCGAGGCAGATCGCGACGCCCGACGACCTGCGCGGCTTCAAGATCCGGGTGCCGCCCTCGCCGCTCTGGACCTCGATGTACAAGGCCTTCGAGGCCGCGCCGACCTCGATCAACTTCAACGAAGTCTACTCCTCGTTGCAGACGAAGATCGTCGACGGCCAGGAGAACCCCCTGGCGATCATCAGCACCGCGAAGCTGAACGAGGTGCAGAAGTACTGCTCCCTGACCAACCACATGTGGGACGGGTTCTGGTTCCTCGCGAACCGGCGCGCCTGGGAGCGGCTGCCGCAGGATGTCCGGGCGGTCGTCGCCCGGCACATCGACGCCGCCGGGCTGAAGGAGCGGGAGGACGTCGCCCGGCTCAACGCCAGCCTCCAGACCGACCTCTCCGCCAAGGGCCTGATCGTGAACCAGCCCGATCCGACCCTGTTCCGCGACAAGCTGCGCAAGGCGGGGTTCTACACCGAGTGGAAGGGGCGCTACGGCGAGGAGGCCTGGGCCGTCCTCGAGAAGACCACCGGCAAGCTGGTGTGACGACGATGGCCCGGCCGCGGACGCGCCGCGGCCGGGGCCTTCATCCCGGCGCCGCCGGCGCCCGCGGCGGGGACGCGTCACCCATCCTCACCGCCTCGACAGGAGATCTCAGATGACACGCGCCTGCATCGTGGGCTGGGCCCACACCCCCTTCGGCAAGCTCGAGGATCCGGACGTCGAGAGCCTGATGGCGCGCGTCTCGGGCGAGGCCCTCGCCCACGCGGGCGTCGGGACCGACCAGGTCGACGGGATCTACGTCGGGGTGATGAACAACGGCTTCTCCAAGCAGGGCTTCGAGGCGGCCCAGGTCGCCCTGCACCAGCCCGGCCTCGTCCACGTCCCGGCGACCCACCTCGAGAACGCCTGCGCCACCGGATCGGCCGCGCTCTACACCGCCCTCGACTTCGTGGAGAGCGGCCGGGGCCGTATCGCCCTCGTGATCGGCGCCGAGAAGATGACGGCCAAGCCCGTCGTCGAGACCAGCGACATCCTGCTCAGCGCCTCCTACCGCAAGGAGGAGGGCGACATCGACGGCGGCTTTGCCGGCGTGTTCGGGCGCATCGCCGCCGCCTACTTCCAGAAGTACGGCGACCGCAGCGAGGAACTGGCCCGCATCGCCGCCAAGAACCACCGCAACGGCGTCGCCAATCCCTACGCGCAGATGCGCCGGGATTTCGGCTTCGAGTTCTGCAACCTCGTCTCGGACAAGAACCCCTACGTCGCCGCGCCCCTGCGGCGCACCGACTGCTCGCTGATCTCGGACGGCGCGGCCGCCCTCGTGGTCGCGGACGCCGAGACGGCCGAGACCCTGGAGCGCGCCATCGGGTTCCGCACCCGCCAGCACGTCAACGACCACCTGCCGCTGTCGCGGCGCGACCCGACGGCGTTCGAGGGCGCGCGCTTCGCCTGGGACAAGGCCCGCGCCGCGGCCGGGATCTCCCTTGACGACCTCGACTTCGTCGAGACCCACGACTGCTTCACGGTGGCCGAGCTGATCGAGTACGAGGCGATGGGCCTCGCCGCCCCCGGCCAGGGCTACCGCGTCGTGCGCGAGGGCCTCGCCGAGATGGGCGGCCGGCTGCCGGTCAATCCCTCGGGCGGCCTCAAGTCCAAGGGCCACCCGGTCGGCGCGACCGGCGTGTCCCAGCACGTCATGGCCTGCCTGCAGCTCATGAACGAGGCCGGCGCCATGCAGGTCGAGGGCGCGGCCCTGGCCGGCGTCTTCAACATGGGGGGCGCCGCCGTCACCAACTACGTCTCGATCCTGGAGCGGCGGCGATGACGCCGGCCGCTCCCGCCCCGAAGGGCGGCGTCGCGCCGTCCTCCCGGCGGGTGATGAACCTCTCGCACGTGCTGCGCCAGGCGGCCCGCCGCCACCGCGACGAGATCGGCCTCGTCTGGGGCGAGCGGACCTGGACCTGGGCCGAGCTCGACCGGCGCGTCGACGCGATGGCGGCGGCCCTCGCGGCGCGCGGGGTGACGCCGGGCGACCGCGTGCTGGTGCAGGCGAAGAACTGCAACCAGCTCTTCGAGTCGATGTTCGTCTGCTTCCGCCTCGGCGCCGTCTGGGTGCCGACGAACTTCCGGCAGACGCCCGGCGAGGTCGCCTATCTCGGGCAGGCGAGCGGCGCCTCGGTGATGATCTGCCACAGCGACTTCCCCGACCACGTCGCCGCCGCCCGCGCGGCGGCGCCGGCGATCCGCCTCGTGATCGCCATCGGCCCCGCCGGCTTCGGCGAGGAGTACGATGCGCTCGTGGCCGCGCATGCGGGGCAGGCGGCGCCCACGGCGCCGGTCGCCTACGACGACCCGTGCTGGTTCTTCTTCACCTCGGGCACCACCGGGCGCCCCAAGGCCGCGGTGCTGACGCATGGCCAGATGGCCTTCGTGATCACCAACCACCTCTGCGACTTGATGCCCGGCACCACCCACCGCGACGCCTCCCTGGTGGTGGCGCCCCTGTCGCACGGCGCCGGCATCCACCAGCTCGCGCAGGTCGCCCGCGCGGTGAAGACGGTGCTGCTGACGGGCGACCGCTTCGACGGCGAGGAGGCCTGGGCCCTCGTCGCGCGCTGGCGCGTCACCAACATGTTCACGGTTCCCACCATCGTGAAGATGCTGACCGAGCACCCCGCCGTCGACCGTCACGACCACGCCTCGCTGCGCCACGTCATCTATGCCGGCGCGCCGATGTACCGCGAGGACCAGAAGCACGCGCTGCGCAAGCTCGGCAAGGTCCTGGTCCAGTACTTCGGGCTCGGCGAGGTCACCGGCAACATCACGGTGCTGCCGGCCCACCTGCACGAACTCGAGGACGGGCCCGGCATCCGGGCCGGCACCTGCGGCTACGAGCGCACCGGGATGCAGGTCCAGATCCAGGACGCGGACGGGCGCGAGGTCGGGCCCGGCGAGACCGGCGAGATCTGCGTCTGCGGCCCGGCGGTGTTCGCCGGCTACTACGACAACCCGGAGGCGAACGCGAAGTCGTTCCGGGACGGCTGGTTCCGCACCGGCGACCTCGGCCACCTCGACGCGGAGGGCTACCTGTTCATCACCGGCCGCGCCTCGGACATGTACATCTCGGGCGGCTCGAACGTCTATCCGCGCGAGACCGAGGAGAAGATGCTGAAGCACCCGGCGGTGGCCGAGGTCGCGATCCTGGGCGTGCCCGACCGGACCTGGGGCGAGGTCGGCGTCGCCGTCTGCGTCCTGCGGCCCGGGCAGGCCCTGAACGAGCGCGAGGTGCTGGCGTGGCTCGAGGACCAGGTCTCCCGCTACAAGCTCCCCAAGCGGGTGTTCTTCTTCGACGAATTGCCGAAATCCGGCTACGGCAAGATCACCAAGAAGGCCGTCCGGGCCGAGCTCGAGGCCCGCGGCTGCCTGCCCCTCGAGCGACCGGCCCAGGTCTCGGCCTGACCCGGCCCGCCGCGGCGGCACGGGCGCTGCCGGACCGGAGGGCCTGACCCGGATCACACATGCGGAGGAAACCGTGACCCACCAGCAGACGGTGCTGATCACCGGAGGTGCCTCGGGCATCGGCCTCGCCATCGTCGCGGCGGTGCTCGCCGAGGGCTGGCGGGCGGTCGTGGCGGATCTCGACGAGCGGAGCCTGGACCGGGCCCGGGAGACCTTCGGCCACCACGCCGCGCTGCGCTTCGAGGCCCTGAACGTCGCCGACGAGGCGGCCGTCGCGCGGTCGGTCGCGACCTGCGCGGCCGAGTTCGGGCCCCTCACCGGGGTCGTCAACTCGGCCGGGATCGGGGCCGTGGTGCCGACCCTCGAGACCGGCACGGAGCTCTTCCGCAAGGTCCTGGAGGTCAACCTCATCGGCAGCTTCGTGGTCTCGCGCGAGGCCGCCCGGCACATGCGGACGTACGGCGGCGGCGCGATCCTCAACATCGCGTCGGTCTCGGGCATCATGGGCAACGAGGGGCGCACCGCCTACGGCGCCTCGAAGGGCGGGATGATCACCATGACGCGGATCATGGCGGTCGAGCTCGCTCCGCTCGGCATCCGGGTCAACGCGATCGCGCCGGGCCCGATCGAGACGCCCATGGCGCGGGAGATGCACTCGCAGGAGACCCGCGACGCCTGGTTGTCGACGGTGCCCCAGCGGCGCTACGGGACCGCGGACGAGATCGCCGCCGCGGCGGTGTTCCTGCTCGATTCGCGCAAGTCCAGCTTCGTCACCGGGCAGACGCTCTGCGTCGACGGCGGCTTCACCATCGGGGGCCTCATCGGCGCGGCGGCCTCCGCGACGACACCTTGAGGGAGACGTCCATGGCACGCGCGCACGCCCCGGGCCGGATCCCGCCCAGCCCGCCGCCGGAGGGCCGGGGCCTCGTCGCACCGGGCGCGGGCCGCGCCGGGCTCCGGGCGGACGCTCGCGGGCGCCGGCACGCGCGCCCCGCCGACCGGGGAGGGCCGGCGTGAGATCCCCCGTCTCGGCCCGGCCCCCGAGGCCCCGCACCCTGATCCATCCCGGGCGGTTCAACCCGGTGCGCATCCACAGCCTGCGCTCGGAGGCCGGCCGCCACGTCCGGCTCGCCCTCCTGCCCGGCGACACGCTGTTCCGGGGCCTCGTCGAGCCGCTGGCGCTCCTCGGCATCCGCAACGCCTCGATGACGATCCTCGGGGGCTACTTCGCCGAGCTGCGCTACTGCGTGGCCCCGCCCGACCCGTCCGGGCAGGCCGTCATCGCGTACGGTCCGCCGATCGAGGCCGGCCGCACCTACATGATCTTCGGCAACGCCACGCTGGGGAAGAGCCTGAAGGGCGAGCCCCTGGTGCATTGCCACGCCGCCATCCGGACGCAGGACGGCTCCGTGAAGGGCGGCCACATCCTGACGGATGCCTGCGTCGTCAGTTCGGCGCCGATCCCGGTTCTGGTGACCTCCCTCGACGGGTTCGAGCTGCGCCAGGCCTACGATCCGGAAACCAACATCCCGCTCCTCCAGCCCTTCAAGGCAGGCGTCGATGAGTGACACGATCAGGGTCGAGACGGGATCGATGGGCCGCGTCGCCTACGCGCGCATCGGCCCGAACGAGGACCTGGTCCTCGGGGTCGAGAAGCTGTGCCTGGCCGAGGGGTTCAGGAACGCCTTCGTGCGGGGCGCGCTCGGCAGCCTCGTCGACGCCTGCCTCGGCACGCAGGAGGGCCACTACATCGAGGTCAAGGGTCCCGCCGTCGAGATCGTCAGCCTCGCCGGCGAGGTGCGCTCGAGCGGCGACGGCGCCCTGCGGGCCTCGCTCACCGGCGTGGTGGCGGATCCCGACGGGAACGTCTACGGCGGCCCCTTCGTGGCCGGCTCCAACCCGATCTGCATGACCTTCGAGGTGACGCTGGAGGAGTGGCTTCCCGCCCGGTGATCCGACCCGGAGCCGGGCCCGCGGGACCGGCCCGCGGCCGTGACGCTCGCGGCGAGCGAGCCCCCGCCAGGCGGGCCGCCTCCCGGTACGCAGGCCGCCCGGCGCTGCGGCGTCAGGCCGGGGACGGCGAGGCCGCGGGCGGGTGCGGGATCGCGGCGATCAGCTCGCGGGTGTAGGCGGCCTTCGGTCGCTCCAGCACCTCGGCGGCGCTGCCTTCCTCCACGATGGCGCCCGCCCGCATGACGATGACTCGGTCGCAGAGCAGCCGCACCACGTGGAGGTCGTGGCTGACGAAGAGGTAGCTCATCCCGAGGTCGCGCTTGAGGTCGGCGAGGAGGTTCAGCACCACCGCCTGCACCGAGACGTCCAGGGCCGCGGTCGGCTCGTCGAGGATCAGCAGGTCGGGGTTCGTGGCGATGGCCCGGGCGATGCCGACCCGGGCCTTCTGGCCGCCGGAGAGCTGGTGCGGGAAGCGGTCGAGCAGCGCGGCGGGAAGCCCGACGCGCCGCGCCAGCTCCTCGCAGCGGGGACGCACCGCGCGCGTGGTGCCGAAGCGCAGGAGCGGGTCCGCGATGGCGCGGGCGGCGGTCCAGCGCGGGTTGAGCGCGTCCGTGGGATCCTGGAACACCATCTGGATCCGGGGCCGCAGCGGATGCCGGGCGAAGCGGGCCGCCGGGACGGCGCCGATGTCCTCGCCCCGGAACACGATCGAGCCGGCGCTCGGGTCGAGGAGCCGCATCACCATGGTGGAGGTCGTGGACTTGCCGCAGCCCGACTCGCCCACGAGCCCGACGCTCTCGCCGCGCCGGACCGCGAACGAGATCCCGTCGACGGCCCGGACGGGCGCGGGCGCCGCGCCGGCCCGCCCGCGGCCGAGGAGACGGCGCAGCAGCGGCGCCGTCCCGCCGCCGGCGTAGTCCTTGGCGAGGCCCGTCACCGTGAGGAGGGGCTCGCCAGGGACGACGCCCGCGCCGGCCGGGAGGGGCGCGGCCTCCGGCGCGGGCTCGGGCAGGAGGTCCCGGAGCCCGATGCCCGGCCGGGGCGTCGCCCGCACGAGGCGGCGCGTGTAGGCGTGGGCGGGGGCGCGGAACAGGGTCTCGGCCGCGGCCGCCTCGACGACGCGGCCCTGCTCCATCACCACGACCCGGTCGCAATAGGCGGCGGCGAGCCCGAGGTCGTGGGTGATCAGGATCGTCGCCATGCCGCGGGCGCGGGTGAGCTCGGCCACGAGGTCCATGATGGCCTTCTGGGTCGTGACGTCGAGGCCCGTCGTCGGCTCGTCGGCGATGAGGAGCTGGGGCCGGCAGGCGAGGGCGAGCGCGATGACGACGCGCTGGCACATGCCGCCCGAGAGCGCGAACGGGTAGGCGTGGTAGCGCTCGGCGGCCCGGGCGATCCGCACCTGCTCCAGGGCCGCCACGGCCCTGGCGCGGGCGTCGCCGGAGCCGGCCTGGGCGTGCCGGCGCAGCACGTCCTCGATCTGGTGGCCGACCTTGCGGATCGGGTTCAGGGCGCTGCGCGGGTTCTGGAAGATCATCGAGACCTCCCGGCCGCGCAGGTCGCGCATCTGCCGCTCGCCCGCCGCCCGCAGGTCGACGCCCGAGAACGTCACCGAGCCGCCGGCGATGCGGCCCGCACGGTCGAGGATGCGCATGACCGCGTAGGAGGTCACGGACTTGCCGGAGCCCGACTCGCCGACGATGCCGACGGTCTCGCCCCGGGCGACCGCCACGTCGACCCGGCGCACCGCCTGGACGGTGCCGCGGCGGGTGGCGAACTCGACCGTGAGGTCGCGGACCTCGAGGAGCGGGAGGGCGGTCACGTGCGCCTCTGCGGGTCGACGATGTCGCGCAGCCCGTCGCCGATCAGGTTGAAGCAGAACACCGCGATCATCAGCGCGAGCCCCGGGAAGAGCGCGATCCACCACTCCCCCGAGACGATGAAGCCCGCCCCCTCGGCGACCATGATGCCCCATTCGGGGGTGGGCGGGCGCACGCCGAGCCCGATGAACGACAGGCCGGCGGCGTTGAGGATGGCGTAGCCCATGGTCAGCGACATCTGCACCATCATCAGCGGCAGGATGTTCGGCAGGATGCCCGTCAGCAGGATGCGGATCTCGCTGTTGCCGGTGAGCCGCGCCGCCAGCACGAAGCCGGCGTTGCGCCGCACCGCCGCCTCGGCCCGGGCGAGGCGGGCGTAGAGCGGCACGTTGATGATGGCGGTGGCGAGCACGATGTTCGTGACCGTGTTGCCGAGGGCCGCCACGATGCCCATGGCGAGCACGAAGAGCGGAAACGCCATGATGGTGTCGGCGATGCGGCCCACCACGCGGTCGGTCCAGCCGCCGAAATACCCGGCCGCGAGGCCGGCCAGGCCCCCGACCGCGAAGACCAGGGCCACCGAGAACACCGCGATGGCGAGGTCGAGCCGGGCCGCCGCGACCACGCGCGAGAGGATGTCGCGCCCGAGCTGGTCGGTCCCGAACGGGTGGGCGAGGGAGGGCGGGTTCAGGGCCGCCGCCGTGTCGGAGGCGAGGGGGTCGTAGGGCGCCAGGGCGGGCCCGAGGACGGCGCAGAGGACGAGCAGCAGCAGGAGCCCGAAGGCGAGGGCCGTGACCGGGTTGCCGGACACGACGTAGCGGGCGTGGGCGAGCGTCGCGCCGAGGCCGGATTGGGGGCGAGGGCCCGGCGCGGGATCGAGGAGCGGGCCCGCGCTCACGCGGCGCTCGCGGTGCGCGGGTCGATCACCCCGTAGGTGAGGTCGATCAGGAGGTTGAGGGCGATGTAGAGGATCGCCATCGCGAGCACGAAGCCCTGCACCGGCGCGAAGTCGGAGGCGATCAGCGCCTCGACCGCGTAGGAGCCGACGCCCGGCCAGGCGAACACCTTCTCGACCAGCACGTTCGCCCCGAGCAGGAACGAGAACACCATGCCGAGCGTGGTGACGACCGGCAGCATCGCGTTGCGGAACGCGTACGTGATCACGACGGTGCGGCCCGAGAGTCCCGCGGCCCGCGCCGTGCGGATGAAGTCGGAGGCGAGCACCGCCAGCATCGCGGCGCGGGTGATGCGGGCGATCGGCGCCAGGGCGAAGATCGCCAGGGTGATGCCCGGCAGGGCGATCTGCGCCAGGGCCGCCCGGAAGGTCTCGAGGTCCCCGGCCGCGAGGCTGTCGACGAGGTAGAAGCCCGTGAGCTCCGGCGGGGGCGACGCGAAGGTGTCGAGGCGCCCGAGCGGCGCCGGGGCCCAGCCGAGGAGGAAGTAGAACACCGTGACGAGGAGCAGGCCCGTGAAGAAGACGGGCAGCGACACGCCCGTCGTCGCTACGATCCGGCAGGCGTGGTCGACCATCGAGCCCTGCCGCACCGCCGCCGTGATGCCGAGCGGGATCGCCACGATCAGCGACAGGACGAGGCCGAACAGCGTCAGTTCCGCCGAGGCCGGCAGCCGCGCCCGCAGGTCCGCGGCCACGGGCTGCCCGGTGGTGAGGGACTGGCCGAGGTCGCCGCGCGCGAGGTCCGCGACGTAGCGGGCGAACTGCTCGGGCAGCGGCCGGTCGAGGCCGAGCTCCCGGCGGATCTGCTCGATCGCCTGCGGGGTGGCCGTCGGGCCCGCGAAATAGGCAGCCGTGTCCCCGGGCAGGACGCGGGTGAGCAGGAAGCAGACCACGATCACGCCGACGAGGGCGGGGACCGTCGTGATCAGGCGGTCGGCGACGAGCCTCAGCATCGGGCGGCCCGCCGGCGGCCGTCTGGGGGGTGGGGGTCCATCGGGCTCACCCCTTGGTCAGGTAGCGGAAATCGGGCTCGCGGCAGGGCTGGAACTGGTAGCCGCCGATCGTCTTCTGCATCGCCACGTCGTGGGTCGGCTGGGCGATGGGCACCATCGGCACCTCGCGCTCCACCAGCGACACGAAGTCGATCACGCTCCTGTCGTAGGCGGCCGGATCGGAGGTGAAGCGGGCGGCATCCACCAGCCTGTCGAGCTCCGGATTCTGGTAGGAGGCGATGTTGAAGATCGAGTTGTTGCCGTGGAGCGTCCAGAACAGGTAATAATCCGGGTAGTCGAGCCAGCCCGCGAAGCGGTTCAGCACCATCGGGTTGGTCTTCTTGCCGATCTCGCCGCGGAAGTTCGAGCCCGGCACCTTGGTGATCTCGACCGCGATGCCGAGGGGCGCGAGCGCCTCCTTGATGAGGACGGCCATCGGCTCGGCCACGGTGGCGTTGCCGGCGTCGAACAGCAGCGTGGTCGCGAAGCCCCCGGGTGCCGCCGCCGCCGCGAGCGCCTTGGCCCGGGCGGGATCGGGCCGGTAGGGGAAGGGCTGCGGCCAGGCGACCCGCGGGGTCTCGGGCCCGCCCGACATGGCGACCCCGCGCCCGAACAGGGAGGCCTGCAGGATCTTCTCGTAGGGCACGGCCCAGGCCACGGCCTGGCGCAGGCGCACGTCCGCGAAGGGGCCGACCTTGGTGTTGAGGTAGAGCGACCACACCCCGTTCGGGATCGGCACGCCGACGACCTTCACCTTCCCGCCGTCGATCAGATCCTTGAAGTCCTTCGGCGGCAGGCCGTAGGAGATGTCGGCGTCGCCCCGCTCGATCAGCGCCCGGCGGGTCGAGGGCGAGGCGATGTCGCGGGCGATGACCCGGCGCAGCGACGGCCGCCGGCCCGACGCCCAGGCGTCGTTGCGGACGTAGACGGTCTCGACGCCGGGCTTCCAGCTCTCGACCTTGAAGGCCCCGGAGCCGGCGACGTTGTTCTTCAGCCACTCCTTGGCCCAGGGATCGTCGCCGCCGTTGCGCCGGGCGAGCTCGGAATCGAACACGAACGGGATGGTGACGGCCAGGTTCGGCATCGTCAGCTTGTCCCGGCGGGCGAAATCGACCCGGAAGGTCCGGTCGTCGAGCGCGACGAACTGCTCGGGCTTCTCGAGCGAGCCGGCGTTCATCTGCGTGGTGGCGAAGCCCCCGATCGACACCGCCCGGTCGAGGGACCACTTCACGTCCCGGGCGGTGACCAGCCGGCCGGAATGGAACCGGGCCTCGCGCAGGGTGAAGGTGCAGCTCATCCCGTCCGAGGCGACCTGCCAGCTCTCGGCCAGCTCGCCCTCGAGCTCCGTCATGGCGACCTGGTGGCCGCCGCCCCCGGGGATCGGCACGGGCTTGAAGCGCAGCAGGCGGTCGTAGCAGTTCAGCGCCACGCCGTTGACGGGCTGCGAGGCGCCGATGCCCTGCATGTCGAGGGAATTCGGCCCGTATTCCTGGATCAGCAGCAGCGTCTCGTTGCGCGAGGGCGCCTGGGCCCGGACCCGTCCGTTGGCCACGAAGGGCGCGGCGAGGCCGGCCGCGAGGGCTGTGCGGCGCGTGATCATGCGTGGACTTCCCCCTCCCGGACCGCGCCGCCGGCGCGCGAGCTTTGCCGGAGGCGGGAATCCCAGAGGCAGGACTCGTGCCGCGCGGGCGGGCTGCCCCGCGGGCAGGCGCGCCGCCCGCTTTTGCGGGTTGCCCGATCCCGCACCAGCCTCCACCATCGTCGGCGCGGCCGCGAGGACGGTTCCGGGGAGGCGGGCATGGATGCAGGCGCACCGATCGTCGTGCCGCGGGCCGAGCTCGAGGCGGACCCGCATGGTGCCTGCCGCCGCTACCGGCCGCTCGCCCCCTTCATCTCGGCGGATGACGGGGTCCTGATCCTGCTGCGCGCGCGCGACGTGCAGCGGCTCGTCACCGATCCGCGCACGCGCCAGGTCGAGACGGAGTTCGCGCGGCTGCGCGGCGTGACCGCCGGGCCCCTGTTCGACTTCCTGGAGCGCAGCATGCTCCTGTCCAACGGCGAGGCCCACGCGCGGCGGCGCGCCCCGATGGCGCCCGCCTTCGCGTTCCAGATGGTCCGGGCGCTGCGCCCGCGGATCCGCGCCATCGCGGAGGCGATCCTCGAGCGCCACCACGGGGCGGGCGGGATGAACCTGCTCGCGGACTACGCGGCCGCCCTGCCGGCGCGGACCATCGGCGCGGTCCTGGGCCTGCCGGACGACGACATCCCGCGCTTCACGGGCTGGGTCTACCGGATGGCGCGCGCGCTCAGCTCCTCGTGGACGCCCGCGGACACGCCCGGGATCGAGGAGGCGACGCGCAGCCTGACCGACTACGTGCGGGACCGGCTCGCGGAGCGCCGCCGCGCGCCGCGCGACGACTTCCTCACGGCGTTCGCGCAATCCGCGGGGGACGACGGCGGGGAGCGCGCCGCCGAGGCCGTGGCGCAGGTCGTCTCGGTCGTCCTGGCCGGCAGCGACACGACCCGGGCCGCCCTGACGATCCAGGTCGCCCTCCTGCTCGCCCACCCCGAGCAGTGGCGGGCCGTCTGCGCGGACGAGGGCCTGGTCGCGGGCGCGGTCGCCGAGGCGCTGCGCTACGAGCCGTCCGTCGGCTCCTTCCCGCGCTTCACGGTGGAGGAGATCGACATCGACGGCCACGTGCTCCCGGCGCAGGCGCTCGTCTCGTTCTCGACGCTGTCGGCGCTGCGCGACCCCGACCTCTACGCCGATCCCGACCGGTTCGACATCCGCCGCGCGGATCACCCGCGCTGGCACCTCGTGTTCGGCGGCGGGGCGCATCGGTGCCTCGGGGAGGCGCTCGCCCGGATGGAGCTGGAGGAGGGGCTGCGCGCGCTCACGCGCCGCGTGCCCGGGCTGAGGACGGCGGCGCCCCTGCGCGTCGAGGCCTTCGGGGGCATCCGGCGCGTCGCCGAGCTGCCCGTGACCTGGGCCTGACGCGCCACGCCCCGCGTCGCCGCTCGCCCGGGCGCGGGCCCGCGTCTACGCTCGCACCCGCGCGCCCCGAGAGCGCGCATGCGCGACGCATATCTGGGAGGAGCCAAGCCATGAACGAGACGGTCGCGCTGTTCGGCGCCGGGGGGAAGATGGGCGTGCGCCTGTCGCGCAACCTCGCGGGCTCGGAGTTCCGGGTCGCCCACGTCGAGGTCGGGGAGGCCGGACGCCGGCGGCTCAAGGACGAGCTCGGCCTCGACTGCGTCGACGCCGACGCGGCGCTCGAGGGAGCCGACGTGGTGATCCTCGCGGTGCCCGACACGCTGATCCGCGCGGTCTCGGCGGGCCTCGCGCCGAAGCTCAGGGCCGGGACCATGGTGGTGATCCTCGACGCCGCCGCGCCCTTCGCCGGCCACCTCCCGGAGCGGCCCGACCTGACCTACTTCGTCACCCATCCCTGCCACCCGCCGATCTTCAACGACGAGGCCACGCCCGAGGGGCGGCGCGACCATTTCGGCGGCATCGCCGCCCGCCAGTCGATCACCAGCGCGCTGATGCAGGGGCCCGAGGAGGCCTTCGACCTCGGCGAGCGCGTCGCCAAGGCGATCTGGGCCCCGATCCTGCGCTCCCACCGCGTCACCGTCGAGCAGATGGCGCTCCTCGAGCCCGGCCTGTCCGAGACGGTCTGCGCCACGCTCCTCGACGTGATGCGGGAGGCGATGGACGAGACCGTGCGCCGCGGCGTGCCGGCCGAGTGCGCCCGCGACTTCCTCCTCGGCCACCTCAACATCCTGGCGGCCGTGACCTTCGGGGAGGTGCCCGGCGTGTTCTCGGACGCCTGCAACAAGGCGATCCGGTTCGGCAAGCCGCGGCTGATGCGCGACGACTGGCTCGGCTGCCTCGACGAGGCCGAGATCGCCGAGAGCATCCGGCGCATCACCTGACCGGCCGCCGCGAGGCCGGCGCGCTCAGTCGAGGAGCCAGCGCAGGGAGCGCCGCAGGCGCGCGGCGCCGTCGCGCGCGAACCAGGCGCCGTGGCTGAACAGGACGCGCTCCGGCTCGAGGGCGACGAGGGCCCGGGCCGCCAACACGGCCTCGCGCCGCCTCAGGCGCACGACGACGCGCAGGTAGGCCGGGGCCCGGCCGTCGGGCGCCGACACGCCGGCGAGCCGGGCGAGGGGCCGCATCGGGGCCGGCAGCCGCCCGGGCTCGAGGTTCACGATCAGGTCCGTCAGCACGAGGCTGCGCGAGCGCGGGTGGTAGAAGGCGACCTCCCGGAAACCCAGGCCGCCGCGCACCACGACCTGCCGGAGGTCCCCCGACCAGTCGGGCGGGGCCGCGTCGGCGAGGTCCCGGTCGAGCCGCGGGGCGTCCCGTCCCGCGCGGCGGCGCAGCGGGCGGCGCTCGCGCAGGCCCGGCGCCGCCCAGGTCACGGCGCCCGGGCAGTGCCGCTGCCAGCCCTCCAGGAAGGTACAGTGCGCGACGTTCGGCGCGACGAGGTGGCGGATCGGGCCGATGGCCTCGATCGCGGCGTGCAGGCCCGGGTCGTAGCGCGTCGGCGAGTGCAACCAAACGTCGCCGCCGCCGAGCCGGATCACCGTCATGCGCACGGGGAGGGGCAGGCCGAGGGCCCGCACCGGGCCGCTGTCGACGATCCAGAGGTCGGGCCCGACCGGCTTGAGCACGTCGAGGGGCGGGTAGGTCACGGTGCTCACGGCTGCCTCCTGGACGCGGTCGGGCCCGGCGGATGCCGGTTCTACGCTCCCGCCGGCGCGACGTCGCCGCCGATCCAGGTGCCCAGGACGGCGAGCGCCCCGTCGAGGGCGACGAGGTCGGCGGCGTACCCGGGCGCGATCCGGCCGATCCGCCCGTCGAGGCCGAGGAAGCGCGCCGGCGTCAGCGACGCCATGGCGAGCGCCGCCTCGAGCGAGGCGCCGCCCCGCGCCGTCATGTGGCGCACCGCGCCCGCCATCGTCAGCGCCGCGCCCGCGAGCGTCCCGTCGGCGGCCGCAAGGCGGTCCCCGTCCCGGTGGATCGTGCGCCCGAACAGCCGGAAGGTCGCGCCCGCCTCCGGGTCGCCCACCGGCGACATCGCGTCGGTGACCAGCATCAGGCGCGCCGGGCCCTTGAGGCGCGCCGCGATCCGGAGCGCGGCCTCGCCGACGTGGTGGCCGTCCGCGATGATGCCCGCGAAGGCGCGGTCGTCGGCGAGCGCGACGCCGACCGCGCCCGCCGCCCGGGGGCCGAGCTGCGACATCGCGTTGAAGAGGTGCGTGAACCCGGTCAGCCCCTCGTCGAGGGCGGCCCGGATCGCCGCGCCGTCGTCCGCCGTGTGCCCGGCGCTCACCCGGGCGCCGCGGGCGACGAGGGCCGCCACGGTGCCCGGAGGAACGACCTCCGGCGCGAGCGTGACCAGGGTGACGCCCCGGCCGCCGAGGCCGGTGAGGAGTTCGACGTCCCCGGGCATCAGCCCGGCGAGGCGCGCCGGATCGTGGATTCCGGGGCGCTCGGGGCTGAGGAACGGCCCCTCGAGGTGGATGCCGAGGATCCCCGGCACCCCGGCCGCGATCGCCCCGGCGACGGCCGCGATGGCGGCGCGGATCGCCGGGCGGGTGTCGCTGATGAGGGTCGGCAGCAGCGCCGTCGTGCCCCCACCCCGGTGCGCCGCGGCGATCCGGGCGATGCCGGCCGGGCTCGGGTCGTCGTTGAGCAGGACGCCCCCGCCGCCGTTGACCTGCACGTCGACGAAGCCCGGCGCCAGGATGGCGCCCGGCGGCAGGCGCACGAGGCGGGACGCGGGCGGCGGATCCGCCGTCACGTCCGTGATGCGCCCGCCGCGCACCACCACGGCGCGGCCATGGTGCAGGACCTCGCCGTCGAACAGGCGCTCGGCCGCGACGACGAGGTCGGGGGGCCCGTCCGGCGCCGGGGCGCTCATAGGGTCTCCGTGACCTTGGTCAGGCCGGCCGGCGCGTCCGGGTCGAGGCCCCGGCGGCGCGCCTCGGCCTCGATGGCGCGGTAGGCGGGCAGGAGCATCGCGATCGGGTCGCAGGCCGGGTGGCCGTCGGCGAGCCAGGGCAGGGTGCCGGCGGGTCCGCCGCAGGCATGCACCCGGATGCCGTCCCGCCGCAGGTCGCGCACGAGCGCGTCGACGCCCTCGGCGAGCGGATCGGCCTGGCGCAGGGCCAGGACCGGAGTCGCGGCCGAGACCGAGGCCCGCGGCCCGTGCCTCAGCTCCGCGGCGCTGTAGCCGAGGGCCGGCAGGCGCAGCGTCTCCGCCACCTTCAGGGCGATCTCCCGCACCGTGCCGAGGCCGTGGCCGCGCCCGGTCACGAAGGCGGCGGGGGCCTGCGCCAGGTCGGCGCACCAGGCCGACCAGTCGAGCGCGAGGGCGCGGGCGAGCCGGTCGGGCAGGAGCGCGAGGCCGTCCGCGAGGGCGCGGTCGCCGGCCCAGGCCGCCACCAGGGCGGCGCCCGCGACCAGGGAGGTGACGACCGTCTTCGTCGCCGCGACCGCCCGCTCCGGCCCGGCCTCCAGGGGCAGCACGAGGTCGGCGGCCGCCGCCACCGGCGAGGCGGCGTCGTTGACGATCGCGAGCGTGAGCGCCCCGCCCGCCCGCGCGGCCCGCGTCGCCGCGACGAGGTCGGGCGAGCGGCCGGATTGCGACACGACGACGAACAGCGCCCCGGCGACGCGCGGGGTGCGGGCGTAGCCGGTCACCACGGAGGGCGCCGAGGCCGAGACCGGGAGCCCGAGCCGGGTCTCGATCAGGTAGCGCAGGTGGACGCCCGCGTGCCCCGAGCTTCCCCGGCCGCAGACCACCACGAGGGGGAAGCTGCGCCCCGCCAGCTGGGCGGCGATCCGCGCCGCCGCCCCGCCCCCGGCGCAGAGCCGGGCCGCGGCCGCCGGCACCTCGGCGGTCTCCCGCGCCATGAAGCTCGCGAGGCCCGCTCCGGGGCCGGGCACCGGGTGGCCGCTCACGCGTCGCGGGCCGGGTCGCGGAGCGCGGCGGCCTCCCGCTCCGAGGCCGCGATGGCGCGGCGCAGGTTGCCGTCGTGGCGCGCGAGCAGGCGCTCGGCCTCGTCGCGGGCGGCGCCCGCCGCGATCAGCACCGCGAGCTTGATGTCGCCCTCGGCCTCCGCGCTCGCCCGGGCCGCGGCCTCGGCGTCGCAGCCCGCGAGCTCGGCCACCATCGCGACGCCCCGCGCGCGCAGCTTCTGGTTCGTCGCCCGCATGGCGATCATCCGCCCGCGGTAGACCCGCCCGAGCCGGATCATGATCAGCGTCGAGAGCAGGTTGAGGACGACCTTCTGGGCCGTGCCCGCCTTCAGGCGGGTGGAGCCGGCGACGACCTCCTCGCCGGTCGCCACCAGGATCGGATGGGTGCAGTGCTGGAGGATCGGCGTGCCGGGATTGTTGGCGATCCCGACCGTGACGGCGTCGCGCCCGCGGGCGGCCTTGAGGGCGGCGAGCGTGAAGGGCGTGGTCCCGCTGGCCGAGAGGCCCACCACGACGTCGTTCGGCCCGACGTCGGCTTCCGCGATCCAGGCCGCGCCCGCGGCCGTGGAATCCTCGGCGTTCTCCACCGCCTGCAGGATCGCGCCGGTGCCGCCCGCGATGGCGAAGCCGAGGCGCTCCTCGGGCCAGTCGAAGGTCGGGGGCAGCTCCGCCCCGTCCTGCACGCCGATGCGGCCCGACGTGCCCGCCCCCACGTAGACGAGGCGTCCCTCCCGGCGCAGGCCGGCCTCCGCGGCCTCGGCCGCGGCCGCGAGGGCCGGCAGGGCCGGGCCGATCGCCGCGACCGCGGCGAGCTGGCCTTCCCAGAGCGCCTGGAGGACGTCCGCGCTCTCCCAGCCGTCGAGGTCGAAGTAGCGGGCGCTCGCGCCTTCGGTGGTCATCCGTCCCGTCCTTCGCTCGCGCGCGACCGGCGTGCGCCGCTCCGCTGCCGCCTCGTGTCTAACTCAGGCCCCCGGCCGGGGATCCGTCCCGGGCCGCGGCGGTCCCGCCCCGGGAAGGCGGTCCGTGTTCGCGGCGCCGCCAGGGTTGCACGCCCGGGATCCCGGTCCAGATATCCGGGCACGCGAACTGGCGGGCCGCCTCAAGGGCCTCGCGCCGGACGCATCGGGGAGTGAACCCATGAGGCCTGTCCCATCCCGCGGCGCGCGCGGCGCGCTCGCCGGCGTCGCCCTCGGCCTGCTCGCCCTGCACGGCGCCTCGGCCCAGCAGCAGCCGAGCGGGGCCCCGACCCCGGGCAGCGCGCCGGTGGCCCCGGCCGGCAGCGCGGCGCCCGTCGCCACGCAGGAACGCGGCTCGGCGCTCTACGGCCGGCCCGAGGGCGGGGAGGCCGCGAAGCTCGCGCCCGTCGCCGGACCGCCGCTGCCGACCCCCGTCGCGAAGCTGCCGGTCGACCGGCTCAAGGTGCCGGAGGGCTTCAAGGTCGAGGTCTACGCCGGAGGCCTCGCCAACGCGCGCTCCCTGCGCCAGGGCGACGGCGGCACCGTCTTCGCCGGGACGCGCCTGCTCGACCGGGTCTACGCGGTCCGCGACCAGGACGGCAGGCGCGACGTCAAAGTCATCGCCTCGAAGCTGCACCGGCCGAACGGCCTCGCCTTCCACAAGGGCGCCCTGTACGTGGCGGAGCTCTCGCGGATCTGGCGCTTCGACGACATCGAGGCGCATCTCGACGCGCCCCTCAAGCCGACGCTCGTCTACGACGACCTGCCGAAGGACGAGGCGCACGGCTGGAAGTTCATCGCCATCGGGCCCGACGACAAGCTCTACGTGCCGGTGGGCTCGCCCGGCAACATCCTGATGCCGCCCGACACCCACGCCCAGATCCGCCGCATGAACCTCGACGGCAGCGGCGTCGAGGTGGTGGCGCGCGGCGTGCGCAACACCGTCGGCTTCGACTGGAACCCGGCGACGAAGCAGATGTGGTTCACCGACAACGGCCGCGACTGGGTCTCGGAGGACATACCCGAGGACGAGCTCAACGTGCTGTCGGAGCCCGGCAAGCAGCATTTCGGCTACCCCTACTGCCACCAGGGCACCTTCACGGACCCGGAATACGGCTGGGGCCAGTCCTGCGCCGCGTTCACGGCGCCCGCGGCCCTGCTCGGCCCCCACAGCGCCGCGCTCGGGATGCGCTTCTACACCGGGACGCAGTTCCCGGAGAGCTACCGGAACGCGATCTTCATCGCGCGGCACGGCTCGTGGAACCGCACCAGGAAGGTCGGCGGCGACGTCGTGGTGGCAAAGCTCGGGGCGGACGGCAGGATCGCCTCGGTCGAGCCGTTCCTGACCGGGTTCCTCGACGACAACCGCTACCTCGGGCGCCCCGTCGACGTGCTGGTGGCCCGGGACGGCGCGCTGCTGGTCTCCGACGACTACAACGGCGCGATCTACCGCATCTCCTACGGCCGCTGAGCCCCGGGCCTCGCCCGCGCGGGGCCCCGTCCGTCCCCCTTCCGGGAGTCGCCCCGCATGCCTCGTTGCCCGATCGGGCCGGCGCTCGCCGCCGCCCTCCTCAGCAGCACCGCCGCCCGGGCCGAGGCCCTGGCGGAGCGCCTCGCGCCCTGCCTCGCGTGCCACGGCGAGACCGGCCGCTCGGCCATCCCGGAGGTGCCCTCCCTCGGCGGCCAGCCGGCCGACTACCTGGTGACCCAGCTCTACCAGTTCCGCGAGACCCAGCGGGTCGCGCCGCCGATGAACGAGATGGCGGCCGGCCTCTCGGACGACGACCTGCGCGCCTTCGCGGACGCGCTCGCGGCCCTGCCGGCGCCCGCGAGCCCGGCCGCCGCGCCGGACGGCGCCGCGCCGATCGGCGCCGCGGCGGAGCAGGCCCGGGCCCTCGTGAGCCGGCACCAGTGCGGCTCCTGCCACGGGGCGGACCTCGCCGGCCGCGACGCGATCCCGCGCATCCGCGGGCAGCGCGAGGATTACCTCCTGAAGGCGCTCGCGGGCTACAAGTCGAACGCCCGCCCGGGCTACGACCCGGCGATGAACGAGGTCGCGCAGGGTCTCGGCGCGGGCGAGATCCAGGTCCTGGCGCGCTACCTCGCGGGCCTCTGATCGGGGCCGGCGCCCCCGCGCCCCCGCGCCCCGGCGCGGCGGGCCGGCGGTCGGGGTGCGGCTCGCGGCCCCAGGCGAATCCCTGGGGATCGTCCCGGAGGCCGCGGACCCCGGCCCGCCCGCGCGGCGTTCCTCGCTCCCGGAGTCGAGGCGCGTGGGTCTGACATGGCGAAGCGGAAGAGCAGGGCGCAGGACGGCGCCGAGATCGTGGCGCCGCTGGTCCCGACGGGAGCCCTCGCGGTGGCCCTCCTGGGGCTCGCCCGATCGGGTGCGCCGCTGATCCACGTCGCCCGGGACGCCCGCCGGCTCGAGGACATCGCCGCCCTGCTGCGGGCCCTCGCGCCGGGCCTCGGCGTGGCGGTCTACCCGGAATGGGACTGCCTGCCCCACGACCGCGCCTCGCCGTCGCGCGGGACCATGGGCGCCCGGGCCGGCGTCCTGCGCTGGCTCACGGACGCGGCGGCCCTGCCCGCCGTCGTCTTGACCACGGCGCCCGCCCTGATCCAGCGGGTGCCGCCGGCCGGCACCTGGGCGGGTGCCCGGGTCGAGATCCGGGTCGGGGACGCCCTCGACCCGGACGCGATCACGGCCGCGCTCGGGCGCCTCGGCTACATCCTGGACGACCGGGTCGACGAGCCCGGCGAGGTCGCGGTCCGGGGCCGCACGATCGACGTGTTCCCGGCCGCCGCCCCGCGGCCCTGCCGCGTCGAGCACGAGGAGGGCCGGGTCACGGCGATCCGCTCCTACGACCCGGTGTCCCAGCGCTCGGTGGCCGAGGCCGAGGTGCTGGTGATCGATCCGGCGACCGAGATCGTGCTGGCGCCGGATTCCGAGGTGCGCCTCGCCCCGTTCACCGGCCAGGAGCACCGGCTCCCGCAGCTCTACCCCGCCCTCGCGACGGTGCTCGACTACGTGCCGGCGGGCCGCCTCGTGTGCGAGCGGGGCGCGGACGAGCGCGCCGCCGCCTTCTTCGAGCAGATCGCCGAGGGGCGCGAGGGCGCCGACCGCGCCGCGGCGGGGTCCGGCCTGTACCAGACGCCCGAGGAGTGGGCGGCCCAGCGCCGGGCCCGCGAGATCGGCCTCGCCGCGGCCGACGAGGGGGTCGCGGTGCCGTCCTTCGTCCGGGAGCGCCGGGCCGGCGCGGCCTTCGCCCGCACCCTGCGCGAGCGCATCGCGGCCCGCGACCGCGTCGTGCTCGCGGGCGAGGGCGCCCCCTTGCGCCGCCTCGCGCGGCAGGCCGCCCGGGCCGCGGGTCGGGAGGTCCGGCCCATCGCCGCCTGGGCGGAGGTCGGGCGGGCGCGTCCGGGCGAGATCCTGGCGATCGAGGCGCCCGCGGAGGCGGGCTTCCACGTGCCCGCCGAGGGCGCCACCGTGATCGCGGCGGCCGACCTCTACGGCGGCCGCGCGGCGTCGGCGGCCCCGGGACAGCCCGCGGCGCTGCCCCTGGGCGAGGTCGACCTGCGGCCCGGCGACGTGGCGGTCGACCGCGACCACGGGCTCTGCGTGTTCGAGGGGCTCGAGTCCATCGGGACGGGCGACGGCGGGCGGACCGAGGCCCTGCGGCTGCGCTTCTGCGGCGACGCGATCCTGATGGTGCCGGTCGCCCAGGCGGACCGGATCTGGCGCTACGGCTCGGAGGCCGGGGCGGTCTCCCTCGACCGGCTCGAGGGCGGCACCTGGCCCCGGCGGCGCCTCGAGACCGAGGCCACCCTCGCCCGGGCCGCCCGGACGATGCTGGAGGCTGCCGCGGCGCGCCGGGAGGCCCGGGCGCCGGCCCTGGCGGCGCCGGAGCGGGAGATGGAGCGGTTCAGCGCCGGGTTCGGCTTCCCGCTCACGGCCGACCAGGCCCGGGCCGTCGATGCCGCGCTCGCCGACCTCGCGACCGAGCGGCCGATGGACCGCCTGGTCTGCGGCGACGTCGGCTTCGGCAAGACCGAGGTCGCCCTGCGGGCCGCCGCCGCCGCGCTCCTCGCCGGCCGGCAGGTCGCCGTGGTGGCGCCGACCACCGTCCTGGTGCGCCAGCACGTCCAGACCTTCGGGCGGCGCTTCGCGCGCTTCGGGATCGGGGTGGCCGAGCTGTCGCGCCTCGTCGCCCCGGCCGAGGCCCGGCGCGTCCGGCAGGGGCTCGCGGACGGCACGGTCCGGCTCGTCGTCGGGACCCACGCGCTCGCCGGCCGCGGCGTGCGCTTCCGCGACCTCGGCCTCACCATCATCGACGAGGAGCAGCGCTTCGGCGCCACGATGAAGGAGGCGCTGCGCCGGGCCGCCGGCGACGCCCACGTCCTGACCCTCACCGCGACGCCGATCCCGCGCACGCTCCAGACCGCCCTCGTCGGGCTCAAGACGCTCAGCGTCATCGCGACGCCGCCGGCCGTGCGCCAGCCCATCCGCACGGTGATCGCGCCCTTCTCCGACGAGACGGTGCGGGAGGCGCTGCTGCGCGAGCACCGCCGGGCCGGCCAGAGCTTCGTGGTCTGCCCCCGGATCGAGGATATCGCCCCCCTGGCGGAGCGCCTGCGCGCGCTCGTGCCCGCGCTCGACCTCGTGGTGGCGCATGGCGGCCTCGCGGCCGCCGAGATGGACGACGCGATGGTGCGCTTCGCCGACGGCCACGGCGACGTCCTGCTCGCCACCTCCATCATCGAGAGCGGCCTCGACGTGCCGCGCGCCAACACGATGCTGGTCTTCGACGCCGAGCGCTTCGGCCTCGCCCAGCTCCACCAGCTCCGGGGCCGCGTCGGCCGCGGCCAGCGGCGCGGCGTCGCCTACCTCCTCGCCCGGCCGGACCGGCCGCTCCCGCCTGCCGCCGAGAAGCGGCTGCGCACCCTGGAGGCCCTCGACCGCCTCGGCGCGGGCTTCGCCATCAGCGCCCGCGACCTCGACCTGCGCGGGGCCGGCGACCTCGTGGGCGAGAACCAGGCCGGGCACGTCAAGCTGATCGGCCTCGGCCTCTACCAGCACCTTCTCCACCTGGCGCTGCGCGCCGCCAAGGGGGAGCCGGCGGAGGACTGGGCGCCGGAGATCGAGCTCGGCCTGTCCGGGGGCGTGCCGGACGACTACGTCCCGGAGCCGGAGCTGCGCCTGAGCCTCTACACCCGCCTCCTGCGCGTCGGCTCGGCCGAGGAGGTCGAGGCCCTGCGCGGGGAGGTCGAGGACCGCTTCGGCCCGCCGCCGGACCCGGTCCGGGCGCTGCTCACCCTCGCGCACCTGCGGGTGGCGTGCCTGGCCCTCGGCATCGCCCGGCTCAGCGGCGGTCCCCAGGGCCTCGCCGTGGACTTCCGCCCCGGCTGCGCCCCGCGGGCGATGCCGCTCGGCGACGGCATCACGGCCCGGGAGGGACGCCTCATCCTGCGCCGGCCGAGCGACGATCCCGTCCTGCGCGGGCGGCTCGCGGCGGCGTTCCTCCAGCGCATCCAGGACGCCCGCGACCACCAGGAGTGAGCCGCGCACGTTCGCGGCGTCGCTTTCATCCCGGCCACCGGAACGATCGGCGAAGGCCAAGGTTGACCCGGGCGTTGAGTGATGAGCCCCCCATGGACCGTTTGCCGGACGTCGCGTCGCCCGACTTCCCCCCGCCGCCCGGATCCGGGCCCGGCCCCGGCCCGGTGGAGGCGGCCGAGGAAGTCGTCCTCGTCCCGCTCGCCGACTTCCCGCGGATCGACCTGCGCAGCTCCGGCGAGCCCTGGGAGAAGCGCCGCGCCGCCGGCAAGGGCCTGCGGGCGGCCGTGCCGCACGCCGCCCACGCGGATCTCGACGCGCCCGCGGACCGGCCCGACCCGGTCGCGGTGATCGAGGCCGCGCATGACGGGCGCCAGCCGCACCTGACCCCGCTGCGGGTCGCCCGCATGGCGAGCTCGCCCTTCGCGTTCCTGCGCGGCGCCGCGCACGTGATGGCCCGGGACCTCGCCCGGACGCCCGCGAGCGGCATCGCGGTGGTGATCAACGGCGACGCCCACATCGCGAATTTCGGGCTGTTCGGCACGCCGCAGCGGGACGTCGTCCTGGACCTCAACGACTTCGACGAGGTCACGGTCGGTCCCTGGGAATGGGACCTGAAGCGCCTCGTGGCGAGCATCGACGTGGCGGCGCGCGACCAGGGCGTGCCGCAGGAGGCCCGCCGGCAGGCCGTGATGGCCGCGGTCGGCGGCTACCAGCACACCATGACCGAGCTCGCCCCCCAGGGGCCGCTCGACGTCTGGCACCAGGCGGCGCGGGCCGACCAGCTCGGCTTCAGCGGCATCCGGATCGACGCGCACTCGCAGGAGGTGGTGCGTCGGGCCATCGAGAAGGCGCGCCGGCGTCACAACGGGAGCCTGCTCGCCCGGGTGGGCGAGCGGCGCGTCGACGGCGGCTGGCGCTTCCGGGAGGAGCCGCCGATCCTCACGCGCGTCGACGCGGCCACCCGCGAGGCGGTGACCGGCGGCCTCGAGCGCTACGCCGAGACGCTGCCGCGGGAACGCCGGTTCATGCTGAGCCGCTACCACGTGGTCGACGTGGCCCACCGGGTCGTCGGCGTCGGCAGCGTCGGCACCCGCGCCTACGTGGCGCTCCTGTGCGGCAATTCCGACCGGGACGTGCTCTTCCTGCAGGTCAAGGAGGCGGTCCGGCCGGCCCACGCGCCCTACCTGCCCGGGATGCCCGAGCCCTACGCCTCGCACGAGGGCGAGCGGGTGATCTACGGCCAGCGCCTGCTCCAGGCGGTGGGCGACCCGCTGCTGGGCTGGACCAGCATCGCCGGGCGCCCGTTCTACGTGCGGCAGATGAAGAACATGAAGGGCGAGATCCCGGTCGGCTGCATGCGCGGCCAGCCCCTGATCTACTTCTCGTGGGCCTACGGCGCCCTCCTGGCCCGGGCGCACGCCCGCACCGGGGATTCGGCCGCCATCGCGGGCTATTGCGGCCGGGACCGCCAGGCCGGCCTGCGCGAGGCCCTGGCGGCGTGGGCCGACGCCTACGGCGAGCAGAACGCGGCCGACCACCGCCGCCTCCTCGAGGCCGTCGCGAGCGGCCGGATCGAGGCGGCGCCGGACCCTTTTCTGTGAGGCGGGGTGCAAGTCCCGGCGGGCTGCCGGCCGCCGCCGCGCGTTCCGGCTGGCCGGCGATCGGGCCCGCGCCCGCGGGTGATCGGTAAGGGGCGGAGCTTCCCCGCCCGACTCTCCGCCGCGACGCAGGCCTTCCCCCATCGGCCGCGCCGCCGCGACCGCTCTCGGGAGTTGCCCCTTGCCGGGTCGCTTCACTCCCCACATAGTGAGCGGACGGGCGCCCCGGACGGCGGGCAGGTCGTCTTCCGGGCGGCTCACCCGGCTTGGCGAGCGCCCGGCGCGGAAAGCCCCAGGATTCCACGGTGATCACGATGCGAACGCGCCGCGACCGGTAGGGCGCCGGGAGCCGCGTGCATCGCCTCGGGTGCGGAGCGTGCGTGTACTGGCTCCCTCGCGCAAGCGATGGACGACACTCGACGATCACGATCCCATGCGCGACGGACCAAGAATGCACGGATTATCGATGTCTTTGCATTCAACTACGTTGCTCGGCCGGAAAACGAATGAGTGCCTATCTAGGGCGCTCCGTGACGTTGCTATGTCCAGCGCCTCGCCGAGCAGAGAATGACGAGCGGACCGGTTCGACGACCGTCGGAAAGCTGGGATGATGCGGCGAGCGGAGCGACCGACATCGGCGCAGGCGTGCCGGCCCGTGAGCCCGGATCACCGAAGGCGGGCGGAGGAGGCGATAGTCCTCCCGCCGGCCCCTCACCCGCCGAGCGCAGACTTGCGGCCAAGCGATGGAACGAGGGCGTCAAGGTCTTCGCCGCCTGGACGAATGCCCTCTCCGCCGCAGCGCTCGCGGCAGCCTGGATCGCCCCCGCGGTCAAGGGGCTGGACAGCTTCATCCAGGAGTACAGGCCGGTTTGGGTTTTCGTCGGCCTCGGTCTACATATGGCAGGGCAGGCGGTCGTCCGGTTCGAGATGCGAAGCGAGGAGTGAGGCCGTGGACGCGTACTGGTACACCGTCCAGCTCGTGCTCGGAGCCCTCGCGCTCGCGGGTGGCGGGATCGGCTACTTCCACTTCGCCGGTAAGGCGTTCGACCGCAAGTACGGACACGCGGCGCCCCGGAACCGCGCCGCCACCGGCGAGTAAGGCGGAGCCGCCCGCCGGTTCCGCTCCCCCGTCGTGACCACGAAGCAACCGCCTCCCGGTGCGCGTCCCCGCCTCAGCCGCCGGGACGCGCGCGGGCGGTGACGTCGATGTCGACGCCGACCTCGAGGGCCACCCACTGGCCGGAGGTCCAGGCGCCCTGGCCGACGCCGAACTGGGTGCGGACGAGGTCGAGGTGCCCTGTGGCGTGGGCGGTGTCCCCGTCGAGCGCGAGGCGGAACGGCAGCGTCACGTCGCGGCGCGCGCCCCGGATGGTGAGGGTGCCGACGGCGTCGTAGGCGTCGCCGCCCTTCGGCACGAAGCGCGTCGCCTCGAACCGCGCCTGCTTGGCGCTCTTCGCGTCGAACCAGTCTGACTGCGGCAGCGCCTCGTCGCGCTGGACGTCGCCGGTCTCGGCGCTGGTCAGGTCGACCAGCACGACGGCGCGGCCGGCCTCCGGCTTCTGCGGATCGAAGCTGATCTGCGCCTCGAAGCGCGAAAACCGGCCCTTGAAGGGCACGCCGACCTGGGTGCCGGTGAACCCGAGCCGGCTCTTGCCCGGGTCGACGGTCCAGTCGGCGGCCCGGCCGGCCGCGGGGACGAGCGCCAGGGCGAGGGCGAGGGCGAGGCGGGTGCGGATCATCGGGCGGACCTTTCCGGCTCGGCGGGAGGGAGAGAGCGGGCGCCCGGGCGCGGGACCAGGGGCAGCATCCGCCACAGGGTGTCGTCGCGCAGGACGAGGTGGTGGCGCAACGCCGCCCCGAGATGCAGGAGCAGGAGGCCGATCAGCACCCAGGCGCCGTAGCCGTGCACGAGCTTGAGGGCGGCCTCGACCGGCGCCTTGTTCGGCAGGTCCGACAGGACCGGCAGGTGCGGCCAGGGCACCAGGCCGTAGAGCACGGTCGGGATGTTGAACGGCGAGGCCGAGACCACGGCCCAGCCGGTGAGCGGCAGGCCGAGCAGCAGGAGGTAGAGCAGCCCGTGCGCCGCGGAGGCCGCCCGCCGCTCCGCCCGCGGCATCGCGGCCGGCAGGGGCGGCGGGCGATGGAGGAGCCGCCAGGCGACGCGCAGCACCGCGAGCAGCAGCACCGTGATGCCGAGGGACTTGTGCCACTGGTAGAGCTGGAACTGGCGCATGGGCGCCAGCCCGCCCCGCGTCATGGCGAGCCCGATCCCGATCATGCCGAGCACGCCGAGCGCGATCAGCCAGTGCAGCAGGATCGCCACGGTGGTGTAGCGGCGGGGCGTCGCGGCGCTCTGCATCGGGCGGGCCCGCTCAGTCCTTGCGCTCGAAGGCGCCCGCGATGGTCAGGGTGACGTCGTCGCCGATCATCGGCACGTAGGTCTTCACCCCGAACTCCGAGCGCTTGATCGTCCCCTTGGCCTCGAAGCCCACCGTGGTCCGCTTGTTCATCGGGTTCGTGCCGGCGCCGACGAGCGTCACGTCGAGCGTCACCGGCTTCGTCACGCCGTGCAGCGTCAGGTCGCCCGTGACCTTGGCCTTGTCGCTGCCCTCGAGCGCGACCTTCGTCGACGTGAAGGTCATCTCCGGAAACTGGCCGGCATCGAGCCACTGCGCGCTCTTCAGCTCGTCCGTGAGCTTCTGGCTCGGCGTCGAGACCGACTTGACCGGCACGCTGACCTTCAGGCTGCTGGCGCCGGGCTTCGCCGGCTGGAGCTCCAGCGTGCCGGAGGCGTCCGAGAACAGGCCCGTGTAGTGCGAGAACCCGAAATGCAGGACGCTGAACACCACCTGGCTGTGCCCGGGATCGACCTGGTAGGTGCCCGCCGGGATCTGCGCCGGGTCGCGCGTGGGCGCGCCCTGGGCGTGGGCGGGGATCGTCCCGGCGAGGGACGTCGCGAGGGCGAGCGCCAGGGCGGACGAGAGGAACGGCTTCACGATGATCTCCGTTGCGGCAGCCTTCGCGTCCCGGACGGGTTCGGCCGGACGGGTCCGGCCGGACGCGTCCGGGAGTCGCGACCGTGCGGGTCACCGCTTAAGGCGGTTTCCGCAGCCGCGTAAGACGGCTAATCCGGGACACATGGTTGCTCGTTCGGAAACCTTCCGCGGCGGTCTCGGCGACGTGCGGGCCTTCTGCGCCGTCGTCGACCTCGGCACCGTGACGCAGGCCGCGGAGGCGCTCGGCGAGACGAAGGGCAGCGTCAGCCGCCGCATCTCGCGGCTCGAGGCCGAGCTCGGCGTGACGCTCCTCGCGCGCACGCCGCGGGCGGTGTCGCCGACCGTCGAGGGCCTCGCCTTCCACGCTAAGGCGCAGGAGAGCCTCGCGCTCCTCGACGAGGCGCTGGAGACCGCCCGCGACGCCCGCACCCTGCCGCACGGCCACCTGCGGGTCACCACCTCGATCGATTTCGGCACCGAGGTCATCCCCGACCTCGTGGCGGCGTTCCGGGTCCTCTACCCGCAGATCACCATCGACCTCCTGATCACCGACACCCGCCTCGACCTCGCGGCCAACCGCATCGACCTTGCGCTGCGGCTCGGCGCCGGCGCGGCGCAGGACAGCGGATACCGCGCCCCCGTGCTGGCGCGCCTCGCCATCGGGTTCTACGCCGCGCCCGCCTACCTGGCGGCCCGGGCGGCGCCGGCCGACCTCGACGGCCTCGCGGACCACGACCTGATCCTGTCGCGCGAGCGCCTCGGCGCCGCCCCCCTCCACGTCACCGACCGCGAGGGCAGGGACCGGCCGCTCGCCCTGCGCCCGGCGATCCGCGCGACCGACTACGCCACGGTGCTCCGGCTCACCCTGGCCGGCGGCGGCATCGGCCACATCCCGAGCCTCGTGGCGGCGCGCTCCCTGCGGGCGGGCGCCCTCGTGCGGGTCCTGCCGGACTGGGCGAGCCGCGGCGGGGTCCTGCGGGCCGTGAGCCTCGCGGGCCGCGAGCCGCCGGCCCGGGTGCGCCTGTTCCGGGAGCACGTGCGCGGCGCGCTGGCGACCTGGCAGGACAGCCCCGGGGAGCGCCCGGCCGAGGCCGGCCGCGCCTGATGCAGGCGCCGCGCCTGACGCAGGCGCCGCGCCCGGCGGCCCGGGCGCCGGATCAGTAGACGTTGCCCTCCGCCGGCACCTCGGCCGGGGGCCG
>NZ_KZ984616.1:3860-41618 GCF_003574465.1 Methylobacterium crusticola | reverse complement strand
GCCGGCCGCCGCGGCATCGGCCACGGCCGCCGGGGCGGCCGAGGAGGCGGCCGACGCGGTCTCGGTGCCGCTGCCGCCCCGCCGTCCGGCCGAGTTCCGGCACTTCGCCCTGAGGAAGCCGGCGCCGGCGCTGCCGAAGACCGCGGCGGCCCTTCCGGAGCCGACGACGGGCCCGGTCAGCCAGTAGCGCCGGCCGAGGGTCCGGGGGCGCGGCCGCGGAGGCTTTGCGCCGCGCGCCCTACGCCTCGCCCGCCAGCAGGGCCCGCGCCGCCGCCGGATCGGCGAGGTCGAGGCCGACCGCCCGCGCCAGGCCGGCGACCTCCGCGACCTGGGCCGCGTTGTCGGCCGCGAGGCTGCCGTCCGGGCGCCAGAGGTTGTTCTCGAACCCGACCCTGACGTGCCCGCCGAGCGCCGCGGCGGCGATCATGCAGGCCGCCTCGCGCCGTCCGAACGCGCAGAGGGCCCAGGGCAGGTCGAGGTGGTGGCCGGTCTCCTGCCAGGCGGCGAGGAACGGCAGCAGGTCGGCCGGGTCCGAGCGCTGCCCCGGGGCGTAGCGGCCGAGCACGAACAGCACGCTCGCCCGCTCGAGCGGGATCAGGCCCCGCGCCACCAGCCCCTGGAAGCGCGTGACGTCGCCGGCATCGTACAGGATGTGCTGCACCAGGGTTCCGGCCCCCGCCTGCTCGGCCAGGAAGGCCGCGCCGGCGGCCTCGTCGTCCGGCTCGGCGAAGAGCTCGCGCAGGGCGACCGAGAACGCCTCGGGCCTGAGCGCCCGCATGGCGGCGACCTGCTCGTGGGGCGCGTAGAGGCCCACCGCCTCGGTGGTGACCTGGCAGATCATCTCCGGCGCCTCGCGCCGCACCGCCGCCACCGCCGCCCGGTAGCGGTCGACGTCGAGGCTGTGGCGCTCCTCGGCGTCGCGCACGTGCAGGTGGATCATGGCGGCGCCGGCCTCGCGGCAGCGGGCGGCCTCGAGGCCGATCTCCCGCGGGTCGATCGGCAGGGCGGGGTGGTCGGCCTTCGTGCGGCGGGCCCCGTTCGGCGCCACCGCGATGATCAGGGGCTTCGTCACGCGTCGGTCTCCGGGGTCGCCGCCACGCTCGCGGCGGGCGGCACGGGGCGGGGCGGGCGGGTGCCGCGCGGGCTGGTCTCGTCGCGCGCGTTCACGTCCGGACATCGCCTTTCATCCGCGCGTCTAAAGTCTTATCCCGATCGGGGCCACGGGTCCCGCCGCGGGCTGGACCTTTGGCGAATATCCGGTCAAGTCAACACCCTGAGACGCCGAGACCCGGCCTCCGTCGCGCGCGGCGGGCGCGCCGCAACCATCCTGGGAGGAGACGATGCTCAAGCGCCTCGCGACCGCGGCCGCCGCCCTGGCCTGCCTCGCCGCGCCCGCCGCCGCGCAGGACGTGGTGCGGCTCGGCAACCTGAAGTTCGCCCATTACGGCGCCATCTCGTACATGAAGGAGATCGCGCCGAAATACGGGATCAAGATCGACGAGAAGCAGTTCGCCAAGGGCGCCGACATCTACCCGGCGATGGCGGTCGACCAGATCGACATCTCGGCCTCCGGCGCCGACGGCGCGGTGGCGGCCCGGGGCAACGGCGTCAAGCTCTACGTGGTGGCGGGCTTCGCCAACGGCGGCGTGCGCATCCTCGGCCGGCCCGACCTCGGCGCGAAGACCCTCGCCGACGTGAAGGGCAGGAAGGTCGCGGTGGTGCGCGGCGGCGCCCAGGACCTGATGCTGCTGGCCGAGCTCGAGAAGAACGGGCTGACCTGGTCGGAGCGGCCCGGCAAGGACGTGCAGCTCACCTACTTCAACAACTACGCGGACCTGAACCAGGCGCTCGCGCAGAAGTACGTCGACGTGATCTGCCAGAGCGAGCCGCAATCGACGCAGGCGATCTCGGCCGGCTGGGGCGTCGAGATCGTCAAGCCCTACGACACGCCGGTCGGCATCCCGTACCGGCCGCTGGTGATGACCGAGAAGATGTACAACGAGAAGCCGGACGTCGCGGCGCGGGTGCTGAAGGTGTTCGTGGAAGCGACGAAGACCTTCATCGAGAAGCCCGAGCTGGCGGAGAAGTACGTCCGCGAGCAGGTGTTCAAGGGCCAGCTCACCTCCCAGGACTACCGCGACGCGATGGCGAACGCGGCCTTCACGTACGACATGCCGGCCGGCCACATGCAGGCCACCGCCGACCTGATGCACAAGTACGGGCTCGGCAAGATGGTCAACCCGCCCAAGAGCGACGCCGAGTGGGTCAAGCTCGACCTGCTCGAGAAGGCGAAGGGCGAGGTGAAGACCAACTGACCCGAAGGCTCGCTCCCCCGTGAACCGGTTCACCGCCCTGCGCGGCGCGCTGCTGCCGATCGGCCTCTTGATCGTGTGGGAGATCGCGAGCCGCGCCGGCCTGTTCTCCGCCGTCGTGCTGCCGCCGCCGAGCGCGGTGGCGGTGCGCTGGACCAGTAGCCTCCTGCCGGCGCTGCCCTACGACCCGGCGAGCCAGAGCTACACCGAGTGGCTCCTGTCGGGGGAGCTGCCGCACGACGCGGCGGCGAGCCTCGGGCGCGTGCTGGCCGGCTTCGCGATCGGCGTCGGGCTCGCCCTGCCGGTCGGCCTCCTGATGGGCACGAGCGACCGGCTCTACGGGCTCGTCAACCCGCTGCTCCAGATCCTGCGGCCGATCCCGCCCATCGCCTACATCCCGCTCGCCATCGTGTGGTTCGGCCTCGGCAACCCGCCGGCCCTGTTCCTGATCGCCCTCGGGACCTTCTTCCCGGTGCTCGTGAACACCGTCGCGGGCGTGCGCCAGGTCGACTCGATCTACATCCGGGCCGCCCGCAACCTCGGCGCCCGGCCCTGGACGATGTTCGCCCGGGTGATCCTGCCGGCGGCGAGCCCCTTCGTGCTCGCCGGCATGCGGATCGGCATCGGCACCGCCTTCATCGTGGTGATCGTGGCCGAGATGATCGCGGTCTCGGACGGGCTCGGCTACCGCATCCTGGAGGCGCGCGAGTACATGTGGTCGGACAAGATCATCGGGGGCATGCTGACCATCGGCGTGCTCGGCCTCGTGATCGACGGGGCGATGTCGCGCCTCAACGACCACCTCCTGCGCTGGCACCGCGGCCTTGAGCGCTGAGCCCCGGAGCGCCGCGATGGGAGCCGCCGCGATGACGATGCCCGCCCGCTCCCCCGCCGCCCCGGCCGGGGCCGAGATCGCGATCGCGCACGCCTCGAAGGTGTTCGGCACGGGCGACCGCGCCGTGGTGGCGCTCCAGGACGTCTCGGCTTCGGTGCCGGAGGGGCAGTTCGTCTGCCTGCTCGGGCCCTCGGGCTGCGGCAAGTCCACCCTGCTCAACGCCATCGCGGGCTTCACGCCTCTGACCGAGGGCGCGATCCGGATGGGCGGCCGGCCGGTCACCGAGCCGGGTCCCGACCGCGGCATGGTGTTCCAGGAATACGCCCTGTTCCCCTGGATGACGGTGGAGCAGAACGTCCGCTTCGGCCTCGACATCAAGGGCGTGCGGCGCGGGGAGGCCGAGGCGGTCGTCGCCCGCATCACCGAGACGCTGGGCCTCACCGACTTCCGGGCCCGCTTCCCCAAGGACCTGTCCGGCGGCATGCGCCAGCGCGTCGCCATCGCGCGCATCCTCGCCCTCGACCCGCCCGTGATGCTGATGGACGAGCCGTTCGGGGCCCTCGACGCCCTCACCCGGCGCACGCTCCAGGACGAGCTGCTGCGGATCTGGTCCGAGTTCGCCAAGACCATCGTGTTCGTGACGCACTCGATCGAGGAGGCGATCTACCTCGCCGACCGCATCCTGGTGATGACCTACCGCCCGGGCCGCCTCAAGCGCGACATCGCCGTGACGCTGCCCCGCCCGCGCGACTCGGCCTCGGCGGAGTTCAACGCCCTCAAGCGCGAGCTCGGCGGCCTCGTGATGGAGGAGCAGGAGCGCTTCACGAAGGCCGAGCTCACCGGGACGGCGGTGGACTGACGGCCCGCGATCGGGAGCGGCGGTGCAGGAGGCCGACGAGGAGCCCGATCATCGCCACGGTGGCGGCGCCCGAGGCGGCGAGGATGCGGCGGATCAGCGGCGTGTAGACCCCCGCCTGCGGGTCGTAGCCGTAGCAGAGCAGCACCAGCCGGTCGGAGAGGTCGCCGACCCGGCCCTCGCCGGCCTCGACCAGGGCGAGCCGCAGGTCGCGCCCCGTGAGGGCGAGCGGCGAGAGCGCCCGCGCGACCCGGCCATCGGGCGCCAGCACCACGGCGCCGGCCGGGTGGGCGTAGCTGTCGGTGTCGGCGTCGTACGCGTAGGCGTAGCCGATGGCGCGCGTGACGGCGCCGACCGGCCCGGGCGCCCCGGTGAGGATCCGGACCGTCTCGAGGAGCGACGGCGCGCCGAGCTGGGCCTCGACCATCCGGCGCGCCGTCGCGGCGTCGGCCCTCGGGTTGATGCCGAGGGTCACGAGGCGGAAATCCCGGCCCGGCACGAGGCCGGTGGCGGCGAGCGCCCCCCCGGCGACGCCGAGCATCGGGTCGCAGACGTTCCGGCAGGCGTAGTCGAGGGGCAGCACGAGGGCGGGGCGGCCGGCGAGCGCCTGGCCGAGGCTCACGGGCCGCCCGGTCGTCGCGTCGGCGAAGGCCGCGTCGAGGGGCGCCCGGGCGCCGGCCGGCGGCGCGAGGACGACGCCGGACAGATCCCGCGGCGTGAGCCCCGCCGCGGCCGGGCCGGCGAGGACGAGGAGGACGGCCCAGAGGCCAGGGAGCTTCATCGCGTCTTGCGCCGGCGGCACGGAAGCCGCACCCTGGCACAGCGCGGCGGGCCGGTCTGCCCCGCCGCGGGCGGGCGGACACGAGGCCGCAGCCGGGAGAGGAGCGGCGGGAATGCAGGAGATCCACGACGCGCAGGCCCTTCGCGCCCATGCGGGCCCGGTGAGCCGGCTGGCGGAGGGCAAGGTGCGGCCCGGCCTCGACCGGCACGCCCGGGCCTTCATCGCCCTGTCGCCGTTCCTGGTCCTGGCCTCGTCCGACGCCGAGGGCCGCGCCGACGCGAGCCCGCGGGGCGACGCGCCCGGCTTCGTGCAGGTGCTCGACGACGCAACCCTGCTGATCCCGGACCGGCGCGGCAACAACCGGATGGACAGCTTCGCCAACCTGCTCGGCGCCCCGGGCATCGGCCTGATCTTCTTCGTGCCCGGGATCAACGAGACCCTGCGGGTCAACGGCACCGCCCGGATCACCACCGACGCCGCGCTCCTGGAACCCCTCGCGGCCCAGGGCAAGGTGCCGGCGACCGGGCTCGTGGTCGGCGTGAGCGAGGCCTTCTTCCACTGCGGCAAGGCGCTGATGCGGTCCCGGCTCTGGGAGGCCGACGCCCAGGTGCCGCGGGAGAGCTTCCCGAGCCTCGGCCGCCTCCTCGCCGAGCAGACCGGCACCATCGGGGTCGCCGACGCCGAGCAGGCGATCGAGGAATCCTACCGGACGCGCCTGTACTGAGGGGGACGGCCCCTCTCGCCCGGGGGCGGCCGCCCCCGGGCGCCGCCCTCACGCCGCGTCAAGGCCGAGGTCGATGATCGCGGCGCTGTGGGTGATCCAGCCGGCGGAGATCAGGTCGACGCCCGTCGCCGCCACGGCCCCGACCGTCTCGCGGGTGATCCGGCCCGAGGCCTCGCTGACGGCGCGGCCGTCGATCAGCGCCACGGCGCGCCTGAGCTGCTCGGGGTCCATGTTGTCGAGCAGGACCGCGTCGGCGCCCTCCGCCAGCGCCTCCTCGAGCTGCGCCAGGGTATCCACCTCGACCTCGATCCCGACGAGGTGGCCGACGCCGGCCCGGGCGCGGCGCATCGCCGGGGCGATGCCGCCCGCCACCGCGACGTGGTTGTCCTTGATCAGCACGGCGTCGTCGAGGCCGAAGCGGTGGTTGGCGCCGCCGCCGGCCCGCACGGCGTGCTTCTCCAGGGCCCGCAGCCCGGGCGTGGTCTTGCGGGTGCAGACGATGCGGGCGCGCCCGTGCGGCCGGGCCGCCGCGACGAGCGAGGCCGTGGCACTGGCGACGCCCGAGAGCCGGCACAGGAGGTTGAGGGCGGTCCGCTCGGCGGTCAGGATCGCCCGGGCCGGTCCCTCGAGGCGGATCACCGTCTCGCCGGGGACGACCCGGGCGCCGTCCGGGCGCTCGACCGTCGCCGCGACGGCGGCGTCGAGCAGCCCGAACGCCAGGACGGCCGCGCCGGTGCCGGCGACCGTGCCGGCCTGGCGGGCCACGATGGCGCCGCGGAAGCGGGCCCCGGCCGGCACGATGGCGTCGGTCGTGAGGTCGCCGGCCCGGCCGAGATCCTCCCGGAGGGCGGCGCGGACGATCGGCTCGACCAGCAGGCGGGGCAGGGGCGGGAGGTCCGGGGTGTCGGGCGTGTCGGTCATGGGGCGGGAGCCTCCGCGAGGGTGAGGTGCTGCGCGAGGCCGAGGGCCTGCGCGAGGGTGATGTCGGCGTGGCGGGCAGGGGCTTGGGCGGGGGGTGCTTGCCCGGCAGGAGCTTGGGCGGCGGGGGGCTCGGCCGGGTGGTCGGCGCGCCAGTGGGCGCCCCGGCTCTCGCGCCGGCGCAGGGCTGCCGCCGCGACCAGGAGCGCCGCGACGGCCTCGGGCACGCCCGCCTGCGCGGGGGCGGCGAGGCCCGCGACGGCGCGGGCGAGCCCGGCCTCGTCGCGCACCAGGCCGACCTCGGCTTCCATGATCCGGCGGATCTCGGCGATCCCGGGCGCGGCGCCCGCCGCGCGGGCGGGGCCGGCGGGGGGATCTGCGGCCGGGCGCGGGGGGAGGCCGGCAGACCCCTTGATCGCGTCGGCGATCCACCCGGCATACGCCAGGGCTTCGAGCAGCGAGTTGCTGGCGAGGCGGTTGGCGCCGTGCAGGCCCGTCGCCGCCACCTCGCCGCAGGCCCAGAGGCCCGGCACCGAGGCGGCCCCGGACCCGTCCACCCGGACGCCACCCATTTGGTAGTGCGCCGCCGGGCGCACCGGGATCGGCGCCCGGGCCGGATCGAGTCCGGCGGCCCGGCACAGCGCCGCCACGGTCGGGAAGAGCCGGGCCACGTCGAGGCCCCGGGCGTCGAGATAGACCGGCTCGCCGCCCCGCAGGCGGGAGAAGATCGCCCGGGCGACGACGTCCCGGGGCGCGAGGTCGCCCCCGGCGACGCCCGCCATCACCCGGCCGCCCCCGCGGTCGACCAGCACCGCCCCCTCGCCGCGCAGGGCCTCGGTGGCGAGCGGCAGGGAGCCGCCGGGCCGCACCGCGATCGCGGTCGGGTGGAACTGCACGAACTCGACGTCGCGCAGGACCGCGCCGGCGCGCGCCGCGAGGGCGAGGCCCGAGCCGGTCGCGCCCTCCGGGTTGGTGGTGGCGGCGTAGAGGCCGCCGATCCCGCCCGTCGCCAGCACCACCGCGCGGGCCGGGCAGGAGCCGGCCGACAAGCCGATGCCCGCGACCCCGCCGTCCGCGTCGCGCAGGAGCCGCACGGCGCGTCCGACCCGCACGCTGACGGACGGCGCCGCCGCGACCGCGCGGATCAGCGCCCCGAGCACCGTCGGGCCCGTGGCGTCGCCCCCGGCCCTGACGATGCGCCTGCGCCCGTGGGCCGCCTCGAGGCCGAGCGCCGGGGCGCCCTCCGCGTCCCGGTCGAAGGCGACGCCGAGGCCGGCGAGCCAGTCGATCAGGCCCGGGGCCGCCTCGGTCACCCGCCGGGCGACCTCGGGATCCGTCAGGCCGGCGCCCGCCGCCCGCGTGTCGGCGGCGTGGCGGGCCGGCGCGTCGTCCCGGCCGACGGCGGCCGCGATGCCGCCCTGCGCCCAGGCGGTCGCGGTGCCCTCCCCGAGCGGCACCGCGCTCACCAGGGTGACCGGCAGGGGGGCGAGCCTCAGGGCGGTGGCGAGGCCGGCCACGCCGGCCCCCACCACCACGATCCGGTCGGCGCTCACGGCGTCACCGCCAGCATGCGCGCGACCGCCCGGCGCGCCGGCCCGGCGAGGTCGCGCGGCACCGAGACCTCGTGCGTCATGGTCTCGAGCGCCCGGCGGATCGCCGGGAGGGTGATCCGCTTCATGTGCGGGCAGAGGTTGCAGGGCCTGACGAAGGCGATGTCGGGATTGCGCTGCGCCAGGTTGTCGGCCATGGCGCACTCGGTGATCAGGGCCACCCGGGCGGGGCGCCGCGTCTCGACGAAGTCCTGCATCATCGCGGTCGAGCCCGCGAAATCCGCCTCCGCCACCACCTCAGGCGGGCATTCGGGATGGGCCAGGACCGTGACGCCCGGATAGGCCTCGCGCACCTCGCGGACGTCCTGCGGGGTGAAGCGCGCGTGGACCTCGCAATGGCCGGCCCAGGTCAGGATCTCGACCTCCGGGATCTCCGCCTGGACGTTGCGGGCGAGGGACTGGTCCGGGATCAGGAGCACCCGCGGGGCCTTGAGCGAGGCCACGACGGCGCGGGCGTTCCCGGAGGTGCAGCAGAGGTCGGATTCCGCCTTCACGGCCGCCGAGGTGTTGACGTAGGTCACGACCGGGACGCCGGGGTGGCGCGCGCGCAGGGCGCGCACGTCCGCGGCGGTGATGGACTCGGCGAGCGAGCACCCGGCCCGGAGATCCGGGATCAGCACGGTCTTGTCCGGGCTCAGGAGCTTCGCCGTCTCGGCCATGAAGTGGACGCCGGCCAGGACGATCACCTGTGCGTCCGTGCGAGCCGCCTCGCGGGCGAGCGCCAAGCTGTCGCCGACGATGTCAGCCACGGTGTGGAAGATCTCGGGCGCCTGGTAATTGTGGGCCAGCACCACGGCGCGGCGCGCGCGCTTCAGGTCCTGGATCGCCGCGACGTCGCGGGCCAGGGCCGGCCACTCCATTGCCGGCACATGGTGGCTCACCCGGGTGTAGATCTCCGGCAGGGGCAGCGCGCCCGCCGCAAGCGGGTGGGACGCGGATGGGACAGGAGCCATGACGGCCTCCCCAGTTATGCTCAATATGAGCATTTACCGGGTCACACTACGCCGTCCCGGCGCGGCTGTCGAGATATGCTGATCGTGAGCATAAGCCCGGCGCGGTCACCCCCGCCGGCCGGCCGGCATCCTCACGCCCGGGGCCGGGCGCTCCAGCAGCACCTCCCGGCGGAAGCGCATCAGCCGCGCCGGGCGCCCGCCCGTCGCCGCCGTCACGGCGTCGGTCTCCTCCACCAATCCCTGCTGGGCGACGAGGCGACGGAAGTTCTGCTTGTGCAGCAGCACGCCGGAGAGCGCCTCCACCCCCCGCTGGAGCTGGCCGAGGCTGAAGGCGGGCGGCATCAGCTCGAACACCACCGGGCGATACTTGATCTTGCCCCGCAGCCGCCCGATGGCGGTGGCGAGCATGCGGCGGTGGTCGTGGGCCATGGGCTGCCCGCAGAGCACGGCCCCGGCGCCGGCCTCCGGCATCAATTCCGGCCCCGGAACGGCCTCCGGCCCCGGAACGGCTTCCGGCCCCGGAACGGCTTCCGGCCCCGCGGTCGCCTCCGGCACGAGCCCCGCCTCGAACAGCAGCTCGTAGCGCTCGAGCACCCGCTCCTCGTTCCAGCCGCCGCCCCCGAACCCGAAGGTGAGCCCGATGCGGTCGTGCCGGCGCTGGCGCCCGGCGGCGTCGGCCGCGGTCTCGGCCCAGGCCTCGAGGTGGCTCGCCAGGGCGTCGAGGAGCACAGGCCGGCCCGCGCGCCAATCCTCGTAGGGGAAGTAGCGGTACCAGTCGCGCCAGGACGCCTCCGCCGGCCGCGTCGGGCGGGCCTCGCGCACGAGGGCGAGGTAGGCCACCGAGAGGGCGTGCCCGCCGCCGGGGCGCCGGTCCCGGTCGCCGAAGGTGTAGAGCTGCTCGACGTAGCCGAGGGTCTGATCGGTCTGCCGCTCGACCCAGGCTCGGAGGCCGCGCTCCAGGGTCGGGTGGTCGGGCGCCAGGGGGCCGGCCGGCAGGCCCTCGCGGCGCTCGGGCGCCGGGTCCGGCACCGGAACGGTCAGCACCCGCGGCGTCCCGTCGGTGGCGGCCACGATCACCGCCGCGAGCCCGACCGAAGGGCTCGCCGCGGGCTCGACCGAAGGGCTCGCCCCGGGCCCGACCGAAGGGCCCGCCGCCCGCCTCGACCGCTCCATCCTGCACGCCCTCCGCCGCACCGGGAGGCCGCGGGGCCGGCCCGAAGGGAGAGCCGGCGTCCGGGCCGGGTCCCGGATCCGGGACCCGACCCGACGCTGTAGCACGCCGCGGCGGCGGAGGGAGCGGACGCGCCGAGGCCCCGGCGGCTTCTCCGGTGGATGAGACGCGCGCCGCCGACCGGGCGCCGTCTCTGCGACCGGTGGTTGCGTAACCGGAGCGGCGCGTCGCATCCTGTCCCGGGCCGCCTCCGCCGCGGCTCCGCCGCGCCGGCGCGGCCGACACCTTGAGGGCCGAACCATGACCGGACCTGGCCGCGCCGGGCACCTCGCGCGGCGGCGCGTGCTCGTCGTCGAGGACGAGTACTTCATCGCCGACGACATCGCCCGGGCCCTCCTCGGCGCGGGGGGCGGAGGTCGTGGGCCCGGTGCCGACGGTGGGCGAGGCGCGGGCCCTGCTCGGGTCGGCGGCGCTCGACCTCGCGGTGCTCGACATCAACCTGCGGGGCGAGCTCGTCTACCCGCTGGTCGAGGACCTCCGCCGCCTCGGCGTGCCGGTCGTGTTCGCCACGGGCTACGACGCGGCCGCGATCCCGGCCGAGTTCGGCGACATCCCGGCCTGGCCGAAGCCCTTCAGCGACGAGGGGCTGGCGCGCGCGCTCCCCCCCGCCGGGACGACCCGGCCTGAGGCCGGGCCGCACGCGGCGGGGCGCCGCACCCGGCGGAACCGCCTCGCTTCGCCACGGTTCTGGAACCGCGGGCGCAGTCTGCCCCGACGGAAGCGGCCCCGGACGAGGGGCTCCGGCGGCGGGGCCGAGACGGAGAGGGTTGGATGGTGCAGAAGGAATCGAAGGCGTTCCCGGCGGCGTCGGGAACGCGGATCCCCTTCGCCCTGGCCCTGTCGGCCCTCGCGGGGTGCGCCGACGCCATCGGGTTCCTGGAATTCTCCCAGCTCTTCATGTCGTTCATGAGCGGCAACACCACGCGCTTCGGCGCGGCGGTGAGCCTGGGCGACTGGTCCATGGCGACGCGGGTCGGCAGCACCATCGCGCTGTTCTCGTTCGGCGCCTTCCTGGGCACGCTGATCGCCGCGGCGGTGGGGTACTGGCGCCTGGCGGTGCTCCTCACCCTGCAGGCCGCGCTCCTGAGCATCGGGCTCGTCATGCCGCGGGGGCCCTTCGCGTTCCCGCTCCACGCCTACCCGATCGTGCTGGCGCTCGGGATGCAGAACGCGGTCCTCCAGGACGAGGACGGCCGCAGCCTCGCGCTCACCTACGTCACCGGGGCGGTGGTCCGCTTCGGCACCGGCCTCGCGAACCTCCTGCTCGGGCACCCGTCCCCGTCGTTCTGGATCCAGGCGCCGCTCTGGGCGGCGCTCACCGCCGGAGCCGTCGCGGGGGGGCTGCTGCACTCGGCCTTCGGCGAGCAGGCGTTCCTGGTGCCGGCGGTGGTGGCCGCCCTGCTGGCGGCCGCCGCCCTGGTCCTGACGCTCGCCCACGGCGACGGCCCCCTCGTCTCCGGCCCGCGGGCGCCGGCCCCGGATGCCGCCGCGAGCGCGCCGCCCGTCGCCTGAGCGGACGGCCCGCGACCGGAGCGCCGCCGGAGCGGCGGCCCGGAAAGGTTACGGCGAGTTCATGGTCCGGAGACGCGGGCGTAAGCCGGAGGGGGTCATAACAGGAGGGTCGCCGGGTCTGGCGGCGCCCCGCCACCCCCGGGGCGCCCCGGGCCGCAGGCCCCGAGGGTCGAGCCGCCGGGTCATCATCGTCGCCCCCCAGACGATCCGGCGACCTCGCCGCGGCAGGCCGGGCTCTCCCCGAGCCCGGCCTGCCGTCCCGGCGGGCGAATCCGGCGACAGCCCGACGTGCCGGATGCCGCGCCCCCGGTCGGCACGCCGGGCGGGGCCTTCCCGCGCGCCGCCCGGCGGCGGCGCGGAAGGACAGCCTCCCTCGGGTCGCGAACTGCCCTACAATGCCCGAGATGCGCCTGCTCATCATCGAGGACGACCGCGAGGCGGCCGCCTACCTCTCCAAGGCCTTCCGGGAGGCCGGCCACGTCGCCGACACCGCCGGCGACGGGCTCGACGGCTACGCGCTGGCGCGCGAGGGCGCCTACGACGTCCTCGTGGTCGACCGCATGCTGCCAAAGCTCGACGGGCTGTCGCTGATCCGCTCCCTGCGCGAGCAGGGCGTCGAGACGCCGGTCCTGATCCTCTCGGCCCTCGGCCAGGTCGACGACCGGGTGAAGGGCCTGAAGGCCGGGGGCGACGACTACCTGCCCAAGCCCTACGCCTTCTCCGAGCTGATGGCCCGCATCGAGGTGCTGGCACGCCGGCGCGGCGGCGGGGCCGGGGGCGAGCCCACCGCCTACCGGGTCGGCGACCTCGAGCTCGACCGCCTGTCGCACCGGGTCACCCGCGGCGGGCAGGAGATCCCGCTCCAGCCGCGGGAGTTCCGGCTCCTGGAGTACCTGATGCGCCATGCCGGGCAGGTGGTGACCCGCACGATGCTGCTGGAGCATGTCTGGGACTACCACTTCGATCCCCAGACCAACGTGATCGACGTCCACGTCTCGCGGCTGCGCGGCAAGATCGACAAGGGCTTCGAGCGGCCGATGATCCACACCGTGCGGGGGGCCGGCTACATGGTCCGGGCCGGCGGCGAGGCGTGAGCCCGCCGGGCCCGCGGGCGCCCCGGGCCGGGCCCCCGGGCGGTCCCGCCCCGCCGGACGGCGGGCCGGGGCAGGACGGCGTGCTGGCGCGGCTCGGCACACTCGTGCGCACCACGGCGTTCAAGCTCTCCCTCGCCTACCTGGTGGTGTTCGCCGCCTTCGCGTTCTTCGCCCTCGGCTACGTCGCCTGGAACGCCCGGCGCGTGCTCGACGACCAGATCGTCTCGACCATCGAGGCCGAGATCAACGGCCTGTCCGACCAGTACGCGAGCGGCGGCATCCGCCGCCTCGTCAGCGTGGTGGAGCGGCGCGCCCGCGAGCCCGGCGCCTCGCTCTACCTCGTCACGACGCCGGCGGGCGAGCACGTCGTCGGGAACGTCGAGGCGCTGCCGCCGGGCGTCCTCGCCGAGCCCGGCCAGACCGAGACCGCCTACGGGCGGGGCACCGATGGCGACCGCCTCGACCACCGCGCCATCGTGCGCATCTTCACCCTGCCGGGGGGCTTCCGCCTGCTCGTCGGCCGCGACGTGGAGGAGCGCGACCGCCTGCGGGCGGTGATCGGGCGCGCCTTCGGCTGGTCCCTGATGCTGGTGGTCGGCCTCGGCTTCCTGGGAAGCTGGTTCATCGCCCAGCGCGTCCTCAAGCGCGTCGACCATATGACCGAGATCACCCGCGGCATCATGGCGGGGGACCTCGACGGCCGCCTCGCCCTCGCCGGCACGGGCGACGAGCTCGACCGCCTCGCGCGCAACCTCAACGCCATGCTGGACCGCATCGGCGAACTGATGCGCGGCATGCGCGAAGTCTCCGACAACATCGCGCACGACCTCAAGACCCCGCTCACGCGCCTGCGCAACAAGGCCGACGCGGCGCTGCGCGAGGGCCGCGACCCCGACGCGCTCCGGGCGGCCCTGGAGGCCAACATCGAGGAGAGCGACAACCTCATCCGGGTGTTCAACGCGCTCCTGATGATCGCGCGCCTCGAGGCCGGCAGCGCCCGCGAGAACCTGGCGGACTTCGACGCCGGGCTGGTCGCCCTGGAGGTCGCGGAGTTGTACGAAGCCGTGGCGGAGGAGCGCGGCGTCGCCTTGCGCACGCTGGCGGCGCCCGACCTCGTGGTGCACGGCAGCCGGGAGCTGATCGGACAGGCCATGGCGAACCTCATCGACAACGCCCTGAAGTACGGGGCCGGCGCGGCCGAGCCGGTGGTCTGCGTCGAGGCGCGGCGCGAGGACGGCGCGGTCGTGGTCGCGGTGTCGGACCGGGGCGAGGGGATCCCGGCCGCGGAGCGCGGCCGGGTGCTCGAGCGCTTCGTGCGCCTGGAGAGCGCCCGAACCCGGCCGGGCTTCGGCCTCGGCCTCAGCCTCGTCAACGCCGTCGCCCGCCTGCACCAGGGCGCCTTGCTGCTCGAGGACAACGGGCCGGGCCTGCGCGCCGTCCTGCGCCTGCCCGCGGCCCCACGCCAGGACGGGCCGCGCCAGGAGACCCGGACGCAGGAGACCCGGACGCAGGACGGCCTGCCCCGGCAGGAACCGCCCCGGGAGGCCCCCGGGTCGGCCCGCGACGCGGCCGCGCGCGCCGAGCCGACGTCGTGACGGGTCCGCTCCTCGCGCGGCTGCGGACCGCGCCCCTTCTCTCCGATCCCGACCGGGCCCGGGACCGCCTCGACGACCTCCTGGCGCTCCTCGACGCGCGGCCGGAGCGGGCTTCGCTCGCCGCCGCCCTGCGGCAGGACGGGGCCGCCCGCGCCCTGCTCCTCGGGCTCGCCGACCATTCGCCGTTCCTGTGGGGCCTCGCGGCCCGCGGGCCGGACCGCCTCGGCGAACTCCTCGCCGAGGCCCCGGAGGCGGCCCACGCCGCCCTCGTGGCCGGCCAGCGCGGGGCCGCCGCCGCCGGGACAGCGAAGGACGCGGCGGCCCGGACGCTGCGGCGCAACCGGGCGGACCACGCGCTCCTGGTGGCGCTCGCCGACATCGGTGGGGTCTGGTCCCTCGACGCGGTGACGGACGCCCTCTCGGCCTTCGCCGACGCCTCGGTGCAGGCCGCCGCCGACGCGATGCTGCACGAGGCCGCGGCGAGCGGCCGCTTCCGCCCGGCCGATCCGGCCCGGCCCCAGGACGGGTCCGGCCTGTTCGTGCTCGGGATGGGCAAGCTCGGCGCGAACGAGCTGAACTACTCGAGCGACATCGACCTCATCGTGCTGTTCGACCCCGACGCGGCGCCCCTGCGCGAGGGCGTCGAGGCGACGCCGTTCTTCAGCCGGCTCGCGCAGGGGATGGGCCGGCTCCTGCAGGAGCGCACCGCGGACGGCTACGTCCACCGGGTCGACTACCGCCTGCGGCCCGATCCGGGCTCGACCCCGACGGCGCTCTCGCTCGCCTCCGCCTACACCTACTACGAGACGGTCGGGCAGAACTGGGAGCGCGCCGCCTTCATCAAGGCCCGCCCGGTGGCGGGCGACCGCGGCCTCGCGGACGCCTTCCTGGCCGAGCTGCGCCCCTTCGTCTGGCGGAAGTACTTCGACTTCGCCTCGATCGCCGACGTCCACGCGATGAAGCGCCAGATCCACGCCGTGCGCGGCCACGGCGCCATCGCGGTCGCGGGCCACGACATCAAGCTCGGGCGCGGCGGCATCCGGGAGGTGGAGTTCTTCGTCCAGACCCAGCAGCTCGTCTTCGGCGGCCGGCGCCCCTCCCTCCGGGGCCGCCGCACCCTCGACATGCTGGCCGCGCTCCACGACGAGGGCTGGATCACCCCGCAGGCGCGCGACGAGCTGGGCGAGGCCTACCGCTTCCTGCGCACGCTCGAGCACCGGCTCCAGATGGTGGCCGACGAGCAGACGCAGCGCCTGCCGGACGACGAGGCGCGGCTCGCGCGCTTCGCGCGCTTCTGCGGCTACCCGGACGCCGCCGCCTTCGGGGCGGCGCTGACCGCGCGGGCGCGCCGGGTGCAGGGCCACTACGCCCTCCTGTTCGAGGCCGCGCCGGAGCTCGCCGGTGAGGTCGGCGACCTCGTCTTCACCGGCTCGGAGGACGACCCCGAGACCCTGGCGACGCTGGCGCGGCTCGGCTTCCGCCATCCCGGCCAGGCGACCGAGACCATCCGGGGCTGGCATTTCGGCCGCCGCCCGGCCGTGACGAGCCCCCGCGCCCGGGAGGTGCTGACGGAGCTCGTGCCGGCCCTGGTGCAGGCGCTCGCCGGCACCGGCGACCCGGACGGTGCGCTCGCCGCCCTCGACCGCGCCTTCGGACGCATGCCGGCGGCGGTGGAGCTCCTCACCATCCTGCGCTCGCACGAGCGCCTGCGGCTGCTGTTCGCGGACCTCCTCGGCACGGTGCCGCGGCTCGCCGACACGGTGGGGTTCAGCCCGCACGTCCTCGACGCGGTCATCGACCCGGCCTTCGTGGCGCCGGTGACGGACCCGGCGAGCCTCGCCGAGCAGTTCGGGCGCCTCGTCGGGGCGCCGCGCGACCTCGAGGACTTCCTCGACCGCTGCCGCGACGCCGCGCGCCAGATGCGCTTCGTGACCGGCGCGCGCCTCCTCTCCGGCATCCTGCCCCCGGTCGGCGCCGGGCGGGCCTACGCGGGCATCGCCGAGGCCGTCATCGCCCTGTCGCTCGCGGCGGCCGAGGGCGCCTTCGCGGCCGAGCACGGCCGGGTGCCGGGGGGCCGGCTGGCGGTGCTGGGCCTCGGCCGCCTCGGCTCGCGCCAGCTCACGGCGGATTCCGACCTCGACCTCGTGGTGGTGTACGATTTCGACGCCGCCGACCGCGAGAGCGGCGGGCCGCGCCGCCTCGACGCGGCGGTCTACTACAACCGCCTGACCCAGCGCCTCGTCGGCGCGCTCACGGTGCCGACCCGCCGCGGGCGCCTCTACGAGGTCGACCTGCGCCTGCGGCCGAGCGGCGGGCAGGGCCCGATCGCCAACCAGTGGCAGCGCTTCCTGCCCTACTGGCGCGGGGAGGCCGCCCCGTGGGAGCACATGGCCCTGAGCCGGGCCCGGGTGCTCGCCGGGGACCCGGGCCTCGTGGCCGAGGCGCAGGCGGCCGTCCGGGCGATCGTCGGCGAGGCGCGCGATCCCGCCGCGGTGGCGGCCGAGGTGCGGGCCATGCGGGCGCTGGTGGCCCGCGAGAAGGGGGACGGCGGTCCCCTCGACCTCAAGCTCGCCCCCGGCGGGCTCCTCGACCTCGACTTCCTGGCGCAGGCCCTGGTGCTCGGCCACGCCCACGCGCATCCGGGCCTGATCGGTCTCGACGCGCCCGCCGTGCTGGAGGAGGCCGGCCGCCTCGGCCTTCTCGCGCCCGAGGCCTCGGCCCGGCTCGCCGCCGCCTACCGGCTCATCGACGACGTCCACCACTGGCAGCGCCTGATGGTCGAGGGCGACTTCGCCAGGAGCGCGCCCCCGGCCGCCCGGGCGCGCCTCGCCGCGGCGGTCGGGCTGCCGGACGAGGCCGCGCTGCTGACGCTGCTCGGCGAGACGCGGGCGGGGGTGAGGGCCCTGTTCGAGAAAGTGCTGGGGTGACCCGGGCCGCCGGCGCGGCTCCCGGCGCGGCTCCCGGTGGGGCTCGCGCGGCCGGGCCGGTCAGGCCCCGAGGTCGATCACGTCCCGCCCCTCCGACCCGGGCGTCCCGGGGCGCGGCAGGCGCACCAGCACGATCGTGCCGCTACCCTCCTCGGAGCGGATGCGCAGGCCGCCGCCGTGGAGCTCGGCGAGGGAGCGGGCGATGGCGAGGCCGAGGCCCGAGCCCTTGTAGCTGCGGGCGAAGTTGGTCTCGACCTGCTCGAAGGGCGAGCCGAGCTTGGGCAGCGCGGCCTTCGGGATGCCGATGCCGCTGTCCTCGACGAAGATGTGGATCGCGTCGATGGCGCGGCGTGTCCGCACCGCCACCCGGCCGGCCTCGGGCGTGAACTTCACGGCGTTCTGGAGCAGGTTGACCAGGATCTGGTGCAGCGCGCGGGCATCCGCCATCACGAGGGCGTCGGCACTCATCTCGACGCTGAGGGTCAGGCCCTTGGCGCGGGCGGGCTCGGCGATGAGCTTGAGGGCCCGCTCGAGCGCCTCGGCCACCGGCACCGGCTCCTTGACCAGCTTGATGCGCTTGGCGTCGATCCGCGACATGTCGAGGATGTCGTCGATCACCGACAGCAGGTAGTGGCCGCTGGAGCGGATGTCGCGGCAATACTCGCGGTACTTCTCGGAGCCGAGCGCCCCGAACACCTCGCTCTCCATCACTTCGGCGAAGCCCAGGATGGCGTTGAGGGGGGTGCGCAGCTCGTGGCTCATGTTGGCCAGGAACTCGGACTTGGAGCGGTTGGCGCTCTCGGCCTGGGCCTTCTGGTCGAGGTAGCGCTCGGCGAGGTCGGCGAGCTGCTGGGTCTGGAGCTCGAGGGTGCGGCGCGACCGCTTCAGGTCGGTGACGGTGGCCATGAGCTGGCGCTCCGATTCCACCAGGCGCTCCTGGTGCCGCTTGAGGGCCGTGATGTCGGTGCCGACCGAGACGTAGCCGCCGTCCTTGGTGCGCCGCTCGCTGATCTGGAGCCAGCGCCCGTCCGCGAGCTCGGCCTCGAAGGTCCGCGCCCCGGCCTCGGCGAACTCTCCGGCGGGGATCTCGCGCCGCACCGTCGGCAGGGCGGCGCGGCCCATGATGGCGTCGTAGCGCCGGCCCGGCACGGCCTCCTCGGCCGTGAGGGCGTGCAGGCGGCGGAACTTCGAATTGCACAGGACGAGGCGGTTCTGCGCGTCCCAGAGCACGAACGCCTCCGACACCGCCTCGACGGCGTCGCGCAGGCGCATGTCGGCGGTGGCGGTCGATTCGGCGAGGCGGCGCTGCTCCGAGATGTCGATGACGATCCCGACGAGGTGGCGCCCGCCGCCCTCCTGGTCCTGCACGATCTCGGCCCGGGCCTTGAGCCAGACCCACTCGGCGTTGGCCGCCCGGATGCGGAACTCGTGGTCGACCGTGGTGTCGCGGGCGGCGAGCTGCCGGGCGAGGCCGTAGAGATCGGTGTCGTCGGGGTGGACGAGGGCGTTGACGTCGCCGAAGGAGAGGAACTCCCGCTCCCGGACGTAGCCGAGGAGCTGGTACATCGAGTCGGACCAGTAGATCCGGCCCCGGGGGATGTCCCAGTCCCAGAGGCCGCAGCGGCCGCGGCCGAGCGCCGTGTCGAGGCGCTGGCGCACCTGCTCGCAGACCCGGTCGACCGCGCGCGCCCGGTCCGCCTGGAGCGCGTAGGCGAGGCCGGTGCAGACCACCACCAGGGCGACGGCGCCGACCAGGATGGCGGTGACCCGGGCCCGGGCCGCCCAGCCGGCCGTGACCGTCTCGAGGGTCTGGATCACGGCGACCTGGCCGCGCCCGCCGGGAAGACCCCGCACGGTGGCGAGGGCCCGCTGGCCCGAGCCGAGCACCACGGTCATCACGCCGGCGCGCTCGCCCAGGATGCCGAGCACGGGCGCGTCGCCGACGTGCTCGGTCAGGGTCCGGGGCAGCGCGGCCCCGTCCGGGGCGCGGGCTCCGGGCAGGGCGGCCGCGATCACGTCGTCGGCCCCGACGAGGAGGACCTCGCGGCCCGGCGGCAGGCCGGCGGCCGGCACGCTCTGGGCGAGGCGCTCGCGGCCCGGGAGGCCGGGCTCGGGACGGGCGGCGAGCTGGCCCGCCACGAGCTGGGCCACGAGGTCGATCTCGCGGCCGGCATCGGCGAGCGCCTCCTGGTGCTGGGCGGAGAGCTGGAGCGTCGTGACGGCGGCGAGGCAGACCAGGAAGGCCGCGAGCATGGCCGGGACCGCGAAGCGGAGCCAGGCTTCCGCGTGCGCCAGGTGCCGGTGCGCCGCCTTCGAGACCCTGCTGATACCCAGGATCGTGGCAGCACGCGCGGCAAAGGGGGCGGGATCCGCCTCCAGCATACCCATTTCCCCAAAACAAGCGACCGGACGGTTTGCAGGCGGTTGTCGTGCGGCCTCCGAATCGCGCCTCAAGGTGGCATCCGCGCAGGCATTTTGTCCAGCTTTTCGCGAAGTGAAACTCACGCGTTAAAGGTTCGTCAACGAATCGCCGTCCTGCTGGACAGTTTTAATTCATGAGCGTTTTTCAGCCACTTAGGTTTTACGCGGAGTTCCCAGTGAGCGCCCGACGATATCGCTGACGTCGGGCGAGAGGCCGGTGACCGCCGCGACCGCGCGCAGGGCCTCCTCGGCCTTCTGGCGGCGTCCCGCCTCGACCATACGCCAGTTGTTGAAAGCAGTTAGCAGGCGCGCCGCGACCTGGGGGTTCTTCCCGTCGAGGTGCCGCACGGCCTCGGCCACGAGGTCGTAGCCGGCCCCGTCCGGCCGGTGGAACTGGGTCGGGTTGTTGAGGCTGAAGCTGCCGATGAGGGAGCGGACCCGATTCGGGTTGCCGAGGGCGAAGGCCGGGTGCTCCATCAGGCCGCGCACGCGCGCCACGGTCCCGGGCTCGGGGATCGCGGCCTGGATGGCGAACCACTTGTCGAGCACCAGGGGCTCGTCCCGATAGGCCTCGGCGAAGCCGGCGAGAGCCCGCTCCCGGGCCTCCCCCGGCAGGAGCGTGAGCACGGCGAGGGCCGCGAGCCTGTCCGTCATGGTGGCGGCGGCCTCGACCTGCGCGACCGCGAGCCGCGTGCCGAGGCCGGGATCCGCGGCCGCGAGGAGGTCGAGGGCGACGTTGCGCAGGGCCCTGCGCCCGGCGCTCGCGGCGTCCGGGCTGAAGGGCGCGCCCGGCGGCTCCGCCAGGGCCTCGCGCAGGGCGGCGAGGCGGGCCGCGAGGTCGCGGCCGAGATGGGTGCGCAGGGTCTGGCGGGCGCGGTGGATCGCGTCCGGATCGACCTCGGTGCCGATCTCCTGGGCCGCCTCCTGGTCGCCCGGCAGCGTCAGCACGAGCGCCGCGAAGGCCGGGTCGGCCAGCGCCTCGGCGTCCAGGAAGGCCGCGAGGGCCCGGCTCAGGGCCTCGCCCCGCGGCCCGGCCTCCTCCGCCTGCGGGGCGCCCGCCCGCACGCGGGACAGGATCGCCTCGAGGCCGAGGCTCTGGGCCGCCTGCCAGCGGTTGAAGGGGTCGCTGTCGTGGGAGAGGAGGGCGAGGCGCTCGGCCGGGGTCAGGGCGTGCGCCACCTTCACGGGCGCCGAGAAGCCCCGGAACAGCGACGGCACCGGGGCCGCGTCGACGTCGGTGAAGACGAGGCTGTCCTCCTCCGCCTCGAGCACGAAGACCCCGTCGCGGACCCGGTCGCTGCGCCCCGCGACGGCGCCGCCCCCCGGGTCCACGAGGCCGAGGGCGACCGGGATCACGAGGGGCAGCGGGGCCGCGCCCGAGGCGGCCTCGGTGACGACGGTGGGCAGGGACTGGCGGAACGCGAGGGTGTAGGTCCGGGCGGCCGGGTCGTGCCGGCCCGACACCGCGACGGTCGGCGTGCCGGCCTGGGCGTACCAGCGGGCGAAGGCCGCGAGGTCGCGGCCGCTCTCCGCCGCGAAGGCGGCCAGGAAATCCTCGACCGTCGCCGCGGTGCCGTCGCAGGCCGCGAAGTAGCGGTCCATGCCGCCCCGGAAGGCCCCGGGCCCGAGCAGGGTGCGCAGCATGCGGACGATCTCGGCGCCCTTCTCGTAGACCGTCGCCGTGTAGAAGTTGTTGATCTCGCGGTAGGCCTGCGGCCGGACCGGGTGCGCGAGGGGGCCGGCATCCTCCGGGAACTGGCGCGCCCGCAGGGTCCGCACCTCGGCGATGCGGTGGACCGGGCGCGAGCGCGCGTCGGAGGAGAATTCCTGGTCGCGGAAGACGGTGAGGCCCTCCTTGAGGCAGAGCTGGAACCAGTCGCGGCAGGTCACCCGGTTGCCGGACCAGTTGTGGAAGTACTCGTGCGCGATGATCGCCTCGATGTTGGCGTAGTCCGCGTCGGTCGCCGTGTCGGGGCTGGCGAGCACGTACTTGTCGTTGAAGATGTTGAGGCCCTTGTTCTCCATCGCCCCCATGTTGAAGTCGGAGACCGCGACGACGTTGAAGACGTCGAGGTCGTAGGGGCGCCCGAAGGCCGTCTCGTCCCAGGCCATGGAGCGGGCGACCGCGTCGAGGGCGTAGGGCGCGCGGGGCTCCTTGCCGGGCTCGACGTAGACGGCGATCTCGACGTCCCGGCCCTCCATGGTGGTGAACCGGGTGGCGACGCGGCCGAGCCGCCCGCCGACCAGGGCGAACAGGTAGGCGGGCTTGGGGTGGGGGTCGTGCCAGACCGCGTAGTGGCGGCCCTCGCCGGCCGGGCCGGCCTGCCCCGGGTTGCCGTTGCCGAGCAGCACCGGCGCCTCCTCCAGGTCGGCCTCGATGCGGGTGGTGTAGACCGCCATCACGTCGGGCCGGTCGAGGAAGTAGGTGATGCGCCGGAAGCCGTCCGCCTCGCACTGCGTGCAGTAGACGCCGCCGGAGCGGTAGAGGCCCATCAGCTTGGTGTTGGCGCTCGGGTTCACCTGCGTCTCGATCGCGAGGGTGAACGGGCGCCGGGGCGGCTGGTGCAGCACGAGGGCGCGGGGCTGGACCTCCACGGCCCCGGGCGCGGGCGGCTGCCCGTCGAGGTCGAGCGCCAGGAGGGTGAGCTCGTCCCCGTCGAGCACCAGGGGGGCGCCGGCCTCGCCCTTCGGGTTGGGGCGCAGCGCCAGCGTCGCGGTGATGCGGGTCTCGGTCGGGTGCAGGCGCACGTCGAGCTCGACGCGGTCGATCAGGTAGTCGCTCGGTCGGTAATCGGCGAGGCGGATGATCGGCGGCGTCTCGGTGCGCATGGCGGTCTCGCGTGTCTCGCTTGCGGGGACGGCCGGCCGCCGTCGGGATCGAGGGCCTTTGTACCGGCCGGGAGCCCGGGCGCAACGCGGGGGTTCGGGCGGCCGCCCGTCGCGGCCGCGGGCGCCCCCACGAGGGCCTCTCGCCGCGACGGCCTCTCGCCGCGAGGGCCCCTTGCCGCGAGGGGGGCCCTCGCCGCGAGGGCCCCTTGCCGCGAGGGGGGCCCTCGCCGCGAGGGCCTCGCGCCCCGCCCGCGTCGCGCTAGAGTGGCGCAGGGGCGCTCGACCCCGGCACGGGATGGAAACACATGAGGACGCTGCTGCTCGCCGGCCTGCTGGCTGCCGGTCTCTTCTCGCGGCCCGCCACGGCGGAGGTCGGCGAGGTCACGCTCGGACAGCAGTTCGGGCTGAGCTTCCTGCCCATGATGTACATGGAGGAGGCGGGGCTGGTTGAGAAGCACGCCCTCGCCCTCGGGCTGCCGAAGCCGAAGGTGGTGTGGGCCCGGCTCGCGGGGCCGTCGAACCTCAACGAGGGCCTGATCTCGGGCGCGATCCAGTTCACGGCGCTCGGCACGCCCTCGGTGGGCCTGCTCTGGGACAAGACACGGGGGGACGTGAAGGGCCTCGTGGCGATCTGCTCCTATCCCCTCTACCTCAACACGCGCAGCCCCGGCGTTCGGTCGCTCAAGGATTTCGGCCCGCGCGACAAGATCGCGGTGCCGTCGGTCAAGGTCTCGACTCAGGCGATCATGCTGCAGATGCAGGCCGAGAAGGAGTGGGGCCCCGGCCAGGAATCCCGCATCGACGCCCAGACGGTCTCCCTCGGCCACCCCGACGCGATGACGGCCATGCTCAGCAACACGGAGGTGACGGCGCACTTCGCGTCCTCGCCCTTCCACGAGATGGAGCGGAAGGACCCCCGCATCCGCACCGTCTTGACCTCCTACGAGATCCTCGGCGGGCGGGCGACGGCCGCGACGCTGATCACGAGCGAGCGCTTCAAGAAGGCCAACCCGCGCACCGTCCAGGCCGTGCTCGGCGCCACCCGGGAGGCGATCGACTACCTCAACGCCGACAAGCGCCGGGCGGCCCAGCTCTACGTCAGGCTCGCCGGGGGCAAGAACTCGGTCGAGGAGATCGAGGCCATCCTGACGAACCCGGACTGGGCCTACACGCTGACTCCCGAGAAGATCGGCAAGACGGTCCAGTTCATGAACAGGCTCGGGACGGTGAAGACCCCGGCGACCGACTGGAAGCAGCTCTTCTTCTCGGAGGCGCACGCGCTTCCCGGGGATTGACGGGCGCAGCGTGGCGCGCGCGGATCGCCGCGGGGCCCCGGCCTTCCCGGGCGCCGGGCGCGCCGCCTCCCCGCGAAGGGCGGCCGGCAGGGCCGGCCGACCACGACGCCGGTGTTCACCGTCCGCACCGGCCGCAGGACGGCGCTGCCGTCGCGGCGCCGGGATGCCGGCGGCCGAGAGGCCGCCGAGCCGCGTGCGACCCGTCAGTTCGGCCACGGTCCGTTCCCCCGCGCGGGTCGCGTCGCGGGGGGTGGTTCTCTCGCGAGGAATTCGGATTAGGGTGCGGCGAACGCGCTCGGGAGCCCTCTGGATGACCTATCGGTGTGACCACCTCCACCTGCGAAGCCGCGACGCCGTGGCGGCGGCGCGCTTCTACGTCGAGGCGCTCGGCGCGCGGGAGACCGGCCGGGACGGCGCCCCCGTGGTCAGCCGGGTCATGCTCGACCTCGGGGGGCTCACGCTCTTCATCGAGCAGGCGCCCGCGGCGACCGGGCCGGCGGCGCAGCCCCCGAACCTCGGCATCGAGCATCTCGGCCTGCGCGTCGACGACATCGAGGCGACGGTCGCCGACCTGCGGGAGCGGGGCATCGCGCTCGTCTCCGGGATCACCGACGTGCGCCCCGGCCTGCGCATCGCGTTCTTCGACGGGCCCGACGGCGTGCGCATCGAGGTGCTTCAGCGGGGGGCCTGAGCACGGACGGGGCGGGCGCGGCCTTCAGGGGCCGTGCGCCAGGACGATGCCCCCCGCCGCCTGCCCGGCCTCGAGCCGCCGCATCGCGGCCTCGGCCTGGTCGGGGGGCACGGTCTCGGTCTCGACGGTGGTCAGGCCCCGTGCCCGCACGAGGTCGGCGCGCGCGCAACTCGCCGAGGTTGCCGACATACGACCCCGCCAGGGTGAGGGCGCGGATCGGCAGGAGCGGCATCGCCAGGGTGATCTCGCCGCCGAACATGCCGACCGCGGTGCGGGGCGGGCGCCGGCCCGGGGCGCCACCGGCGAGCGGCGCCCTTGCGGCGCAAGATTGCCGGCAGGACCGTGCGGGCGCGGCGCGGAGCCACGGTGGCGCCCCGCGCCCCCGCGCCGGCATCCCGGTCCGCGGGTGTGCTGCAAGTCTTCGAGAGCAATGGTGGGCCCGGCAGGACTCGAACCTGCAACCAGACCGTTATGAGCGGTCGGCTCTAACCATTGAGCTACAGGCCCTTTTGTTTTATCACCAACATCTTAGCGCCGAAGTGGGGGCTACAAAACAGCTTCGGCTACAGAAACCCCATTCGTGAGTAGCCGGAGGAGGGCGCCTCGGCAAGCCTTTCGGCTCCGTGTCGCTCCTGCGCTCGCGCGGGTCGCGGGTCGCGGGCATCGGGGCTGAACTCGGCGCATTCGTCAAATCGGCCTGAAGGCGGAACCAGACGGTCTAACGTCGGTTGACAGGCTGTAACCCACGAGTTACGGTGCCTCTTGTTCGACATCCGGCAGACTCCCGAATACGAAAGATGGTTCCTGGGTCTTCAGGACGTCAAAGCCATCACCCGCATCCTCGCGCGCGTCCGAAACTTGTCCCTCGGCAATGCGGGGGATGCTGAGCCGGTCGGGGAGGGAGTGAGCGAAATTCGCATCCACTACGGCCCCGGCTATCGGGTCTATTACAAACGCAGCGGCAAAACGATCTATCTGTTGCTCTGCGGTGGAGATAAGTCGACGCAGAAAGACGACATCCGGCAGGCAAAGGCGCTTGCCGCGGAAATGGAGGATTGAGCCATGCCTATCGCGACAAAGCCTTGGGATGCCGCCGAATACCTCGACAGCCAAGAGGCTATCGCTGCTTATCTGGAGGCGGCTTTTGAGGAAGGCGACCCTGCGCTCATCGCGGCTGCGATCGGCGACGTGGCGCGAGCGCGCGGCATGGCTCAGATCGCACGCGACTCTGGCCTTGCTCGGGAAGCTCTCTACCGATCCCTCAAGCAGACCGGCAATCCCGAGTTCGCCACCGTAATGAAGGTGATGAAGACGCTTGGGGTTCGGATCACAGTCGAACCCGTCAGAAAGCCGGAGGCGGCTTGAATCGCCTTGAGCCGCTCGACCGCCCGCTGCAAGCTCGCCCAGATCCGCGGCGCCCGGCGATCCAGGTCGGCAAGGCGGGTGCCGATGCCGTCCGCCGGCCAGACGACCGGGCGATGGGCGGGCTACAAAAGCGCTACAGATTGACGTGAACCGAGCGAGAACGTTCACGCCTGTTCTCTCGCGCTATGATTTTGATTACATTGAAGAATTGCGATGAGCCGACCGTTATGAGCGGTCGGCTCTAACCATTGAGCTACAGGCCCGGCGTCCCGTGCTTAGGAGAAAGCACCGGCAGCGTCCAGGGCCAAGTGCCTCAGCCGGCGCCGGCGCGGGGCAGGGCGGCCGGGCCCGCGTCGGCCGAGAGGACGCCGAGATAGGTCTCGACCACGCGGGCGTCGCTCTGGAGCGCGGCGCTCGGGCCCTCGAGGACGACGGCGCCGCCGTCGAGGACGTAGCCGTAATCGGCGATCCGCAGGGCGGCTCGGGCGTTCTGCTCCACGAGCAGGATCGCGACGCCCTGGTCGCGCAGGGCCGCGACCGTGCGCATGACCTCGGCCACGATCAGGGGGGCGAGGCCGAGGCTCGGCTCGTCGAGCATCAGCAGGCGCGGCCGTCCCATCAGGGCGCGGGCCATCGCCAGCATCTGGCGCTCGCCGCCCGAGAGGGTGCCGGCGAGCTGGCGCCGGCGCTCCTTCAGGCGCGGGAAGAGCGCGAACATCTCCGCGAGGTCCCCGCCCGCGCCCCGCCCGCCCCGGAACCGGAAGGCGCCGAGCCGCAGGTTGTCCTCGACGCTCATGCTGGAGAACAGCTCGCGCCGCTCCGGGATGAGGCTCAGGCCCGCCTCGACCCGGGCCTCCACGGGCAGCCGGGCGAGGTCGCGGCCCTCGAACCGGATGCGGCCCCGCGCCGGCAGGATGCCCATGAGGGCGTTGAGCAGGGTGGTCTTGCCGGCACCGTTGGCGCCCAGCACCGTGATCAGCCGGCCCGCCTCGACCCGGAGCGACACGCCCCGGACCGCCTCGACCTTGCCGTAGGCGACCGTGAGGGCCTCGGCCTCCAGCATCGGGGGCGCCGCGCCCGGGCCCGTCATGCGGCGCTCCCCAGGTAGGCCTCGACCACGGCCGGGTTGCTGCGCACGCTCGCGGGCGCGCCCTCGCAGAGCTTGGCGCCGAAGTTCATCACCACGAGGCGGTCGGCGAGGGCCATCACGAAGTCCATGTCGTGCTCGACGAGGAGGATGCCCAGGCCCTCCTGGCGCAGCCGGCGCAGGAGGTCGCCGAGGGCCTGCTTCTCCCGGTGGCGCAGGCCCGCGGCCGGCTCGTCGAGGAGGAGGAGCGAGGGCCCGAGGCAGAGCGCGCGGGCGATCTCGACGATGCGCTGCTGGCCGAGCGCCAGGCTGCCGGCCGGGAGGTCGCGGGCCGAGCCGAGGCCGACGCGGTCGAGCGCGGCCTGCGCCGCCGCGAAGAGCGCCGCCTCCTCGGGCCCGTCGAGGCCGAGCGCCCCGCGCACGGGCCCGGCGGAGCCGCGCAGGTGGGCGCCGAGCGCCACGTTCTCGAGCACCGACATGCCGGCGACGAGCTTGACGTGCTGGAAGGTGCGGGCGCAGCCGAGCCGCGCGATCGCGCGCGCCGGCAGCCCGGCGACCTCGCGGCCCGACAGCCGCACCCCGCCGGCGGTGAGGCGGGCGACGCCGGTGACGAGGTTGAAGGTGGTGCTCTTGCCGGCGCCGTTGGGGCCGATCAGGGCCACGACCTCGCCGGCCCGCACCGAGAAGCCGATGTCGTTGACCGCCACGAGGCCGCCGAAGGTCTTGCGCAGGGCGGTGGCCTCGAGGAGCAGGGTGCCGGGGGCGGCGGCGGGCCGGGGGGGGAGGGGGCGCGGGGCCGGCCCGCGGTCGGGCGGCAGGGCGACGGAGCGGCGGGTGAGGAGCGGCCAGAGCCCGTCGGGCGCGCGCTGGAGCATCAGCACCAGGAGGACGCCGAACACGATCGCCTCGAAGTTGCCCTGCGTGCCGAACACCAGCGGCAGCACGTTCTGGAGCTGGTCCTTCAGCACCGTGACCAGCACGGCCCCGAACACGCCGCCCCCGATCGAGCCGGCCCCGCCGATCACCGCCATCAGCAGGTACTCGATGCTGGCGTTGAGGCTGAAGGGCGTCGGGTTGATGGCGCGCTGGACGTGGGCGTAGAGCCAGCCCGAGAGCGCCGCCAGCACCGCCGCGTAGACGAAGGCCACGATCTTCGCCCGGGCGGTGTCGATGCCGAAGGACTCGGCGGCGACGACCCCGCCCTTGAGCGCCCGGATCGCCCGCCCGGTGCGCGAGCGCAGGAGGCGTTGCGTCAGCCAGACGCAGAGTCCGACGCAGGCCCAGATCAGGTAGACGACCCGGCTGCTCTCGAGGAGCGGCACGCCGAGCAGCGTGATCGGCGGCAGGCCGGCGAGGCCGTCGTAGCGCCCGAGCCAGTCGGTGTTGCCCAGCACGTAGAAGAACGAGATGTTCCACGCGATGGTGCCGAGGGGCAGGTAATGCCCCGACAGGCGCAGCGTGACGGCGCCGATGATCCAGGCGGCCGCCGCCGCCGCCGCGAGGGCGGCCGGCAGGCTCAGCCAGGGCGACAGGCCGGCCCTGGTGGTGAGGAGCGCCGTCGCGTAGGCGCCGACGCCGACGAACATCGCTTGCCCGAACGAGGTGATGCCGGCGACCCCGGTGAGCACCACGAGGCCGATCACCACGATGGCGGAGAGGCCCGCGTAGGCGAGGAGCGTGAACCAGAACGGCGGGATGCCGGGGACGAGCGGCGCCGCGAGGAGGCACGCGCCCGCGAGGGCGGCGAGGAGGCGGGTCGGCATCGTCACTCCTCGTCCTCGATCGGGGCCGAGCGCAGGGAGCGCCAGAGCAGGACCGGGATGATCGCCATGAACACGATCACCTCCTTGAAGGCGCTGGCGTGGAAGGAGGCGAGGGACTCGATGAGGCCGACGAGGATCGCGGCGGCGGCCGCCGCCGGGTAGCTCGCGAGCCCGCCGATGATGGCGGCGACGAAGCCCTTGAGGCCGATGAGGAAGCCGGTGTCGTAGTAGACCGTGGTCAGGGGCGCGATGAGGATGCCCGAGAGTGCGCCGATGAAGGCCGCGACCGAGAAGCTGAGGCGCCCCGCGAGGGCGGGCGCGATGCCCATCAGGCGGGCGCCGAGGCGGTTCACCGCGGTCGCGACCAGCGCCTTGCCGAGGAGGGTGCGGGCGAAGAACAGCCAGAGCGCCACGATGATCGCCAGGGTGAGCCCGACCATCCAGAGCGACTGCCCGCTCAGCACCAGGGGCCCGGCCGGGAAGGCGGCGTCGGAGAGGGGCGGGGTGCGCGAGCCCTCGGCGCCGAAGAACACGAGGCCGAGCCCCGTCAGCGCGAGGTGCACGCCGACGGCGGCGATCAGCAGCACCAGCACGGAGGCGTGCGCCAGGGGCCGGAACGCCACGGCGTGCAGGTAGGCGCCCATCGGGGTCACGATCGCGAGGGTGAGCAGGATCTCGACCGGGAGCCCGGCCCTGAGGGGCGCGAGCCCGTAGGCCGCCGCCGCGACGAGCGCCGGCAGGGCGAGGTCGCGCGCCGCGATGCGCAGGAGCGCTCTCCCGTCGAGGACCGGGCGCGCCTCGAGGCAATCGGCCAGGAAGGCCGCGGCCCCAAGCCCGAGCAGGAGCGGGACCGTCCCGGGTACGGTGCCGGCCTCGAAGGCCGCGAGGGTGAGGGCCCCGTAGGCGACGAACTCGCCCTGGGGGATCAGGATCACCCGGGTGACCGTGAAGACGAGGACGAGGGAGAGGGCGATCAGCGCGTAGATGGCGCCGTTCACCACCCCGTCCTGGAGCAGCAGCAGAAGGATCGTGGCGTCCACGGTGGCAGGCTCGGGGTCGGTGAACAGGGGCGGGCGGCGCGGGGCCGGGGGGATCCAGCCTCCCCGGGGACGCGCCCGCCCGGTCGCGTCCCCGGGGGCCCGTGCGCCCGGGAAGGAGGCGCTCGCCCGGCGCCCGCCCGGGGGCGGCGCCGGGTCGACCGGGCCCGCGTCAGTTCGTGGCCGGGACCAGCTTCCAGCGGCCGTTCTCGATCGTCACCATCACGCGGGCGCGCTCGTCCTGGCCGACGTGGTCGGCCGGGCTCATGCTGGCGACGCCGTGGGTGTAGACCACCTCCCTCAACCCCTCGAGGGCGTCGCGCAGGGCCGCGCGGAACTCCGGCGTGCCGGGCCGGGCCTTCTTCAGGGCCGCCGGGATCGCGCTCGCGAGGAGCACCTGCGCGTCGTAGGCGTGGCCCCCGAAGGTCGCGAGCGTGCCGGCGCCGTACTTCGCCTCGTAGGCCTTCGTGTAGTCGAGGGCGACCTTGCGGACCGGGTTGCTGTCGGGCAGCTGCTCGGCCACCAGGAGAGGGCCGGCCGGCAGGACCGTGCCCTCGACGTCCTTGCCCCCGACCCGCAGGAAGTCAGCGTTGGCGACGCCGTGGGTCTGGTAGTAGCGGCCGGCGTAGCCGCGCTCCTTGAGGGTCTTCTGGGGCAGGGCGGCCGGCGTGCCGGAGCCGGCGACCAGGACCGCGTCGGGGCGCGCCGCCATCACCTTGAGGGCCTGGCCGGTGACGCTCGTGTCGGTGCGGGCGTAGCGCTCGCTCGCCAGGAGCTTGATGCCCCGGGCCTCGAGCCGGGGCGTGATCTCGCCGAGCCAGCCGTCGCCGTAGGCGTCGTTGAAGCCGATGAAGCCCACGGACTTCACGCCGGCCCGCACCATGTGGCCGACGATGGCCTCGGCCATCAGGCTGTCGTTCTGGGGCGCCTTGAAGACCCAGCGGCGCTTGTCGTCCATCGGCGAGACGATCTTGGCGGAGGCCGCGAGGGTGATCATCGGCACCTTGGCCTCGGCCGCGACCTCGATCATCGCCAGGGAGACCGGCGTGGTCGAGGAGCCCACGATGGCGTCGACCCTGTCGTCGCTCGCGAGCTTGCGGGCGTTGGCGACGCCCTTGGTGGTGTCGGAGGCGTCGTCGAGGACGATCCACTCGACCTTCTCCCCGCCGATCTCGGCGGGCAGCAGCGCCACGGTGTTGGCCTGCGGGATGCCCAGGGAGGCTGCCGGCCCGGTCTTCGAGATGGTCACGCCGACCTTGATCGGCTCCGCCAGCGCGGGCGCCGCCAGCACGGTGCCGGCGAGCGCGAGGGCCCAGAACGTCCGCCTCATGTCGTCTCCTCCCGTCGGGATGCCGCACCGGTTGCGCCCGGTCGCCGGCAGGGCCCTTGAGCCCTCATTCCTCGCCGATTTGCAAGCCCGGCCGGCGCCTCCCGCCCGGGCCGGGGCCCGTGGCGCGGGCCCCGGCGCAAATTGACACCAGGCCGGGAGGCATATAATTAACCGTCCGGTTGGTCAATAGATAACGCCGGCCGCCCGCGGGCGGACCGGTCGATCGGGCAGGGAGGCCGCCATGACCGAGACCCTCGTACTCACCGAGGCACGCCCCGGCTACCGCGTGCTCACGCTCAACCGGCCGGAGCGGCTCAACAGCTTCACGGCGGCCCTGCACGAGGCGCTGCGGGAGGCCCTGCGGGCGGCCGCCGCCGACGAGGCCTGCCGGGCGGTCGTGCTCACGGGCGCCGGGCGCGGCTTCTGCGCCGGCCAGGACCTGTCGGACCGCCGCTTCCCGCCGGACGCGACGCCGGACCTCTCGGCGACGATCGAGGCCTACTACAACCCCCTGATCCGCCAGATCCGCGACCTGCCCATGCCGGTGGTCTGCGCCGTCAACGGCGTCGCGGCGGGCGCCGGCGCCAACATCGCGCTCGCCTGCGACATCGTGCTGGCGGCCCGCTCGGCGACCTTCCTGCAGGCCTTCGCCAGGCTCGGGCTCGTGCCGGACGCGGGCGGCACCTGGCTGCTGCCGCGCCTCGCCGGACGGGCGCGGGCGCGGGGCATGGCGCTCCTCGCCGAGCCGGTGCCGGCCGCGCAGGCCGAGGCCTGGGGCCTGATCTGGAAGGCCGTGGACGACGACGGCCTGATGGACGAGGCGCACCGCCTCGCCGCGCACCTCGCCGCGCAGCCGACCTTCGGGCTGTCGCTGATCCGGCGGGCCCTCGACGCCTCCGAGACGAACGACCTCGACGGGCAGCTCGACCTCGAGCGCGAGCTACAGGGCCGGGCCGGGCGCACGCCCGATTACCGGGAGGGCGTGGCGGCCTTCCTGGAGAAGCGGGCGCCGCGCTTCACCGGGAGGGCGTGATGGAGGGGGAAGCGCTCGCCCGCGCCTGCGCCGGGGCGATGTGGGCGCAGGACCGGGCCAGCCAGGGGCTCGGCATGCGCCTCGAGCGGGTCGGGCCGGGCGAGGCGGTGCTGTCGATGCGCGTGCGCGACGACATGACGAACGGGCACGGCTCCTGCCACGGCGGCTTCATCTTCGCGCTCGCCGACTCGGCGTTCGCGTTCGCCTGCAACTCCCGCGACCAGCGCAGCGTGGCGCAGCACTGCGCCGTCACCTTCCTGCGGCCCGGCCGGCGGGGCGAGGTGCTGACCGCCCGGGCGGCGGAGCGCGCCCTCGCGGGGCGCTCGGGCCTCTACGACGTCACCGTGTCGGACGCGCAGGGGCGGGCGGTGGCCGAGTTCCGCGGCCACTCGCGGGCGGTGCCGGGCACCGTCCTGACCCTCGGACCAGGCCTGCCCCCCGGATCGGACCCGCCCGTCGGACCGGGCTGACGCGACGAGGCGGCGCGACGGGACCGGGGACCCGGCGCCGACGCGAGGACGTGGCGCCGAGACAAGGACCTGGCGCCGATCCAAGGACCTGGCCCCGAGATAAGGACTTGGCGCCGATCCAAGGAACTTGGTGCCGAGACAAGGACCTGGCGCCGGAAGCCAGGACCAGAGACGCAACAGAGGCTCGGAGCCGTGGCCCTCTCGACGGAGGCGGCTCCGGAGGCCGAGACGACGAGGGAGGAACGCCATGCCGCCGATCGCGCCCCGCAAGCTCGCCGAGATGCTGCCGCGGGCACGCGACCTCGACCGCTTCGAGACGGCCCCCCGGGCCGAGCTCGCGGCCCATCAGCGCGAGCGGCTCGGCCGGACCCTGCGCCACGCCTACGAGAACGTGCCGCACTACCGCGCCGCCTTCGACGCCGCCGGCGTGCGCCCGGACGCGTTCTCCGATCTTCCGGACCTCGCCCGCTTCCCCTTCACCACCAAGGCGGACCTGCGGGCGAACTACCCGTTCGGGATGTTCGCGGTGCCGCGCGAGCAGGTGGCGCGCATCCACGCCTCCTCGGGCACCACCGGCAAACCGACTGTGGTGGGCTACACCCGGCACGACCTCGACGTCTGGGCCGACTGCGTCGCCCGCTCGATCCGCGCCGCGGGCGGGCGGCCCGGGATGGTCGTCCACGTCGCCTACGGCTACGGCCTGTTCACCGGGGGGCTCGGGGCCCATTACGGCGCCGAGCGGCTCGGCTGCACGGTGATCCCGATGTCCGGCGGCATGACCGAGCGCCAGGTCCAGCTGATCCAGGACTTCCGGCCGGACATCATCATGGTGACGCCGTCCTACATGCTCGCCATCCTGGACGAGTTCCGCCGGCAGGGGCTCGATCCCCGCGCCTCGTCCCTGAAGATCGGCATCTTCGGGGCCGAGCCCTGGACCAACGCGATGCGGTCCGAGATCGAGGAGGCGTTCGACCTGCACGCCGTCGACATCTACGGCCTGTCGGAGGTGATGGGCCCGGGCGTCGCCAGCGAGTGCGTCGAGACCAAGGACGGGCTGCACGTCTGGGAGGACCACTTCTACCCGGAGGTGATCGACCCGGCGACCGGGGCGGTGCTGCCGGACGGCCAGGAGGGCGAGCTCGTCTTCACCTCCCTGTCCAAGGAGGCGATGCCGGTGATCCGCTACCGCACGCGCGACCTCACGCGCCTCCTGCCCGGCAGCGCCCGGGCGATGCGGCGCATGGAGAAGATCACCGGGCGCACGGACGACATGATGATCGTGCGCGGGGTCAACGTCTTCCCGAGCCAGATCGAGGAGAAGATCCTGGCGATCCCGGCGCTCTCGGCCCACTACCAGGTGGTGCTGACCCGGGAGGGCCGCCTCGACGGGATGGCGATCCGGGTCGAGGCCCGGCCCGAGGCCGACCACCCCGAGACCCGCCGGGCGGCGGCGGACCGCCTCTGCCAGGCGGTCAAGGACACGATCGGCATCACGGCGGCCGTCGAGGTGCTCGACCCGGACGGCATCGAGCGCTCGCTCGGCAAGGCGCGGCGCGTCGTCGACCGCCGGCCGAAGGACTGAGAATCCAGGATCCTCATGGCCCGCACCCGCGCCAGCGACTACGACGACAAGCGCCGGGCGATCCTCGACCGCTCGGCCGAGCTGTTCGCCGTCCACGGCTACGACCGCGCCTCGATGAGCCGGATCGCGCAGGCCTGCGGCGTCTCGAAGGCGAACCTCTACCACTACTACCGGGACAAGGACGAGATCCTGTTCGACGTGATCCGGCTGCACCTGGAGGAGCTGCTGGAGGCGGTGGAGGCCGCCGACCTGCCGGGGCTCGCCCCCGAGGCGCGGCTGCGCGGCCTCACCGGCGCGCTCCTCGAGGCCTACCGGGATGCCGACGCCCAGCACAAGGTGCAGATCAACCACCTCGGGCTGCTCGCGCCCCCGCGGCAGGCGGAGCTGAAGGCGAGCGAGCGCGAGCTCGTGCGCCTGTTCGCCGACGCCATCGCGGGCGTGGCGCCCCACCTCGCCGGCACGCGGCTCCTCAAGCCCGTGACCATGTCGTTCTTCGGCATGGTCAACTGGCACTACCTCTGGTTCAAGGGCGAGGGCGGGCTGAGCCGGGCCGCCTACGCCGACCTCGTCACGCGGCTCGTGGCGGACGGGGCGAAGGGCATCGGCGCCGGGGCGGCGGAGCCTCCCTCCGTGCGGGCGGCGCGGGGGTAGGGTCGGCCGCCCCGCGCGGGACCGCCCGGCTCCGGGCCGGGCCGGGCCGGGCGCCCCGCCCTCAGCCCCGCATCGCGTTCATCGTCAGGAGCTCGTAGGTCGCCGCCGTCTCGCCGGTCCCGGTCTGGATCTCGACGTCCCAGCGCACCTCGCCGTACTGGGCGTTGCGGGGCGACTTCTCCTTGGCGGTGAGCCGGACCCTGATCGCCTCGCCGGGCCTTAGCGGCTTGAGGAAGCGCAGGGAATCCAGGCCGTAATTCGCCAGCACCGGGCCTGGGTCGGGGTCGACGAACAGGCCGGCCGCGAAGGAGAGCAGCAGGTAGCCGTGCGCCACCCGGCCGGGGAAGAACGGGTGCCCCCGCGTCGCCTCCTCGCTCATGTGGGCGTAGAAGGTGTCGCCCGTGAAGCGGGCGAAGTGCTCGATGTCCTCGAGGGTGATCGTGCGCTCGGCCGAGTGGAAGCTGCGGCCGATCTCGAGCTCCTCGAAGTGGCAGCGGAACGGGTGCTGCGGCGCCACCGCCTCGGGCGCGCCCTTGATCCAGCTCCCGGTGATGCGCGACAGCATGGCGGGGGAGCCCTGGAGGGCGGTGCGCTGCATGTAGTGGTGGAGCGCCCGCATCCCGCCGAGCTCCTCGCCCCCGCCGGCGCGCCCGGGCCCGCCATGGACCATGTGGGGCATCGGCGAGCCGTGGCCGGTCTGCTCGCGGGCGCAGTCGCGGTCGAGGACGAGGAGGCGCCCGTGATAGGCGCCGACCCCGAACACCAGGGCGGCGGCGGCCTCGGGATCGTGGGTGTAGAGCGAGGCGACGAGGCTGCCCTCGCCGCGGTTGGCGAGGTGCGCCGCCTCCTCGAGGCCGTCGTAGCCCATCACGGTGCAGACCGGCCCGAAGGCCTCGAGCGCGTGGACCCGGGTCGCCCGGAGCGGGTCGGGGCAGTGCAGGAGCAGCGGCGCCAGGAAGGCGCCCCGCTCGGCATCCGCCCCCTCGACGGCCACCCGGGCGGGATCGCCGTGGACCAGCTCGGCCTCGGCCCGCAGGGCCTCGACGCGGGCGAGCACGTCCCGGCGCTGGGCCAGGCCCACCACCGGCCCCATCCCGACCTCGGCGCGGGCCGGGTCGCCGATCCGCACCTGCCCGAGGCGGGCCCCGATCGCCTCGATCACCGCCGGCACGCGGGGGCGCGGCGCCAGGGCGCGCCGGATCGCGGTGCATTTCTGCCCCGCCTTCACGGTCATCTCCCTCGCCACCTCGGCGACGAAGAGGTCGAATTCCGGCGAGCCGGGCTCGGCGCCGGGGCCCAGGATCGCGGCGTTGAGCGAGTCGCGCTCGGCCACGAAGCGCACCGCCTCGCGGGCCACGACGGGATGGCGCTGGAGAATCTGGGCGGTCTCGGCCGAGCCCGTGAAGGAGACCACGTCCTGGCACGTCAGGTGGTCGAAGAGGTCCCCGGTCGAGCCGACCACGCATTGCAGCGCGCCCTCCGGCAGCAGGCCGGACTCGGCGATGAGCCGCACCAGGGCGTGCGCCACGTAGGCCGTGACGGTGGCGGGCTTCGTCACCACCGGCACGCCGGCGAGGAGGGCCGGCGCCAGCTTCTCGAGCAGGCCCCAGCACGGGAAGTTGAAGGCGTTGATGTGCACGGCCGCGCCCCGGAGGGGGGTCAGCACGTGGCGGCCGACGAAGCTGCCGCCCCGCGACAGCGGCTCGACGCCGCCGTCGGTCAGGAAGGTCGCGTTCGGCAGCTCGCGCCGGCCCTTGGAGGCGTACACGAACAGCGTGCCGATGCCGCCGTCCACGTCGATGAGGTTGTCGGTGCGCGTCGCGCCGGTCTGGTGCGAGAGCCGGTACAGCGCCTCCTTGCGCTCGCCCAGGTGGGCGGCCAGGCGCTTCAGCATCTCGGCCCGCTCGTGGAAGGTCAGCCGGCGCAGGGCCGGGCCGCCGACGCGCCGCGCGTAGTCCAGCACCTCGCCCATGGCGAGGCCGCCGCTCGCCCACTCGGCCACAACCTCGCCCGTCACCGCGCTGCGGATGCCGGACCAGTCCGGCCCCGGCGCGGTCCAGCGTCCCTGGACGAAGCTCTCCAGCCGCATGGCGTCCTCCCGTCCCTCGCGTTGCCGGAGATTATTGACCGACCGGCCGGTTGGTCAAGGGGCGGCGTCCTCGACAACCGGGCCGCGCCCTCGCTATCGGGTCTCCCGGGACGGCACAGCGCCCGGGGAGGTTGAGCGCCGAGATGGCCGATTTCGTGGAGGACCTGCTCGATGCGTTCCACCGGCGCACGCCGATCCGGGCGGGCTCGCTCGTGGTGACGGTCTTCGGCGACGCGGTCGTGCCCCGGGGCGGGGTGCTGTCCCTCGAGTCGCTCCTGGCGATCACCCGGGCGTTCCGCATCGGCGACGGGGTGGTGCGCACGGCGCTCTCGCGCCTCGTCGCCGACGGCTGGTTCGAGCGCTGGAAGCTCGGCCGCAACAGCTTCTACCGGCTGACGCCCCGGGGCAGGACCGCCTTCGCGCGGGCGACCGAGCGCATCTACGGCCCGCCCGCCCAGGCCTGGGCGGGGGCGTTCGACCTCGTCCTGCTCGACGGGGCCGCCGACCCGGCGGGCCGGCGCGCCGACCTCGCGGCCGCGGGCTACGGCGTCCTCGGGCCGGACCTCCTCGTCTGCGCCCACCCGGCCGAGGGCGCGGGCGCCGGGGCCCTGCGGCTGACGGCCCAGCCCGAGGACGCCGCGACCGCGCGCCGGCTGGCGGCCCGGGCCTGGCCGGTCGCCGAGGTGGGGGCCCGCTACGCCCGCTTCGTCGCCGCCTTCGCGGGCGTGGCGGCGGCCCTGCGCCGCGGGCGCCGCCCGGGGGACCTC
>NZ_KZ984616.1:0-3821 GCF_003574465.1 Methylobacterium crusticola | reverse complement strand
GGGCCGTCCTCAAGGACCCGCTCCTGCCCGCCGACCTCCTGCCCGAGGACTGGCCCGGCGCCGCGGCCCGGGACCTGTGCGCGGAGGTCTACCGGGCGCTCGCGCCCGCGGCCGAGGGCTGGCTCGCCGCGCACGCCACGAACGATGCCGGCCCGCTGCCGCCCGCGTCGCCGGCCTTCGCGGCCCGCTTCGCGGCCGGCGGGGCCCCGGGCGGCGCGCCGGCCGCGGGCTGAGGCCAGGGGCCGGTGCGCTGCCCCCGGGATGCGGCGTTCGTGTTACAAAAAAACTTGCAAATAGAAAATTATGTGACATATTGCGGTCGAACGATCCCGGGAGGCTTCGCCATGTACACGCAGGCCCTGAACGCCAAGGACGCCGTCGTGCCGGTCGCCGGGCCCGAGGAGGCCGCGCGGGCCGAGCGGTTCCAGGCCCGGATCGACGCCGAGGAGCGCATCGAGCCGAACGACTGGATGCCCGAGGCCTACCGGCGCACCCTGACGCGCCAGATCTCCCAGCACGCCCACTCGGAGATCGTCGGGATGCTGCCCGAGGGCAACTGGATCACCCGGGCGCCCTCGCTCAAGCGCAAGGCGGCGCTCCTCGCCAAGGTCCAGGACGAGGCCGGGCACGGGCTCTACCTCTACGCGGCGGCCGAGACCCTCGGCAGCAGCCGCGAGGAGCTGGTCGACCAGCTCCTCGCCGGCCGGGCCAAGTACTCGTCGATCTTCAACTACCCGACGCTGACCTGGGCCGATATCGGCGCCATCGGCTGGCTCGTGGACGGCGCGGCGATCATGAACCAGATCCCGCTCTGCCGCTGCTCCTACGGCCCCTACGCCCGGGCGATGATCCGGGTCTGCAAGGAGGAGAGCTTCCACCAGCGCCAGGGCTACGAGATCATGCTCACCCTCTGCCGCGGCACGCCCGAGCAGAAGGCCATGGCGCAGGACGCCCTCGACCGCTGGTGGTGGCCCTGCCTGATGATGTTCGGCCCGCCGGATTCCGAGAGCCAGCACTCCGACCAGTCCACCAGGTGGAAGATCAAGCGGTTCTCGAACGACGAGCTGCGCCAGAAGTTCGTGGACGCGACGGTGCCGCAGGGCCGCCACCTCGGCCTGACCTTCCCGGACCCGGACCTCGCCTACGACGAGGCCGCCGGCCACTGGCGCTTCGGCGCGATCGACTGGGAGGAGTTCCGCCAGGTGCTGGCCGGCAACGGCCCCTGCAACCGGCAGCGCATGACCCAGCGCCGCGACGCCCACGCGGCGGGCGCCTGGGTGCGCGAGGCCGCGATGGCGCATGCCGAGAAGCGCGCGCGGCGGGCGCGCGCCGTGCCCGAGGCGGCGTGAGACGAGGGGAGGCGGCGATGGCCGAGCAGAAGATCCCGCTCTGGGAAGTGTTCATCCGCTCGCGCAACGGCCTGGCGCACAAGCACGTCGGCTCGCTGCACGCGGCCGACGCCACGATGGCGCTCCAGGCCGCCCGCGACGTCTACACCCGCCGGGGCGAGGGCCTCTCGCTCTGGGTGGTGCCCTCCGCGGCCATCGTGGCCTCGGACCCCTCCGACAAGGAGGTGATGTTCGAGCCCACCGCCTCGAAGATCTACCGCCACCCGACCTTCTACGAGGTGCCGGACGACGTCGGGCACATGTGAGGGCCGGGCGCCCCCCGCTTCTCCTCCCCCCGCGCCGGGGACGGGCCCGCCGCGCCCCGGGCGGGCCCCGGGTCACGCTTCCCGCCTTGAGGCCCGCCATGCCGACCACCTCCATCAGCCCCGCCGCGACGCCGCTCCTCACGTGCGTCCTGCGCCGGGCCGACGACGCGCTGATCCTCGGCCACCGCCTCTCGGAATGGTGCGGCCACGCGCCGATGCTCGAGGAGGACATCGCCCTCGCCAACATCGCCCTCGACTGCGTCGGGCAGGCCCGCTCGCTCTACGACTACGCGGCGGTCGTCGACGGCGGCGGCCTCACCGAGGACGACTTCGCCTACCGGCGCGAGGCCGGGGCGTTCCGCAACTGCCTCCTGGTCGAGCAGCCGAACGGCGACTTCGCGGCGACGATCGTCCGGCAGGTGCTGTTCTCGGCCTTCATCGACCCCTACTTCCGCGCCCTCGCGGCTTCCGCCGACGCGACCCTCGCGGCCGTCGCCGCCAAGGCCGAGAAGGAGACCGCCTACCACCTGCGCCACTCGGCCGAGTGGCTGATCCGCCTCGGCGACGGCACGCAGGAGAGCCGCGCCCGGGCCCAGGCCGCCCTCGACGAGCTCTGGCCCTACACGGGCGAGCTGTTCGAGGTCGACGACGCCGAGGCGGCCGTGATCGCGGCCGGCATCGCCCCCGACCCGCGGGGGCTCGCGGCGGCCTACGACGCCACCCTCGAGGCGGTGCTGGGCCAGGCGACGCTCACCCGGCCCGCCGGGGCCTGGATGCAGACCGGCGGCCGGCTCGGGCGCCACAGCGAGCATCTCGGCTTCATCCTCGCGGACCTCCAGTACCTCCAGCGCGCCCATCCGGGAGCGACCTGGTGAGCGCCGCCGACGACGCGCTGGCGCGGACGGCCCGGGCGGCCGCCGCGACGGTCTGCGACCCGGAGATCCCGGTCCTGACCATCGCCGACCTCGGCGTGCTGCGCGAGGTGAGCGTCCGGGACGGCGTGGTCGAGGTCGCCATCACGCCGACCTACTCGGGCTGCCCGGCCATGGACGTGATCGGCCTCGAGGTGCAGACCGCGCTGGCGCGGGCCGGCATCGCGCAGGCCCGGGTCCGGCTGGTGCTGTCCCCGGCCTGGACCACCGACTGGATGACCGACGCCGGCAAGGAGAAGCTGCGCGCCTACGGCATCGCGCCGCCCGCCGGCAAGGCCTCCCGCCGCGCCCTGTTCGGCGAGGAGCAGGTGACGTGCCCGCTTTGCGGCTCGACCCGCACGGAGCGTATCTCCGAGTTCGGCTCGACGGCCTGCAAGGCGCTGTGGCGCTGCACGGCCTGCCGCGAGCCCTTCGACTCCTTCAAGTGCATCTGAGGCGCCGATGAGCCCCCGCTTCCACCGCCTGCGCGTCGCCGATGTCCGCCGCGAGACGCCGGACGCCGTCTCGATCGCCTTCGCGGTGCCGGAGGAGGCCCGCGACGCCTTCGGCTTCTCGTGCGGCCAGTACCTGACCCTGAAGGCGGTGGTGGACGGCGAGGAGGTGCGGCGCTCCTACTCGATCTGCTCGGGCGTCGGCGAGCCGGAGCTGCGCGTCGCCGTCAAGCGCGTGGACGGCGGCCTGTTCTCGTGCTTCGCCAACGAGGCGATCGGGCCGGGCGACGAGATCGACGTGATGACGCCGATGGGGCGGTTCGGCCTCGCGATCCGGCCCGAGGCGGCGCGCACCGTCGTGGCCTTCGCGTCGGGCTCCGGCATCACCCCGATCCTGTCGATCATCCGCACGGTGCTGGCGGCCGAGCCGGGGAGCCGCGTCTTCCTGTTCTACGGCAACCGCTCCACGGGCTCGATCCTGTTCCGCGAGGCCCTGGAGACCCTGAAGGACCGCTTCCTCGACCGGCTCTCGGTTTTCCACGTCCTGTCGCGCGAGACCCAGGACCTCCCGGTCCTCAACGGGCGCCTGGACGGCGAGAAGGCGGCCCTGTTCCTGCGCACCATCGTGCCGGCGGCCCTCGTCGACCACGCCTTCGTGTGCGGCCCGGCCGACATGATCGAGGCGGTCGGGACGGCGCTGCACGGCCTCGGCCTGCCGCCCGAGCGCGTCCACGTCGAGCGCTTCACGCCCTCCGAGCCCGGCCGCGCCCGCCCGGCGCGGGCGGCCGCGGCCGCGGCCGCGGC
>NZ_QOWC01000059.1 GCF_003574465.1 Methylobacterium crusticola | reverse complement strand
CCAGGCGTCGATCGACGCGTAGGTGACGATCCGGTGGTCCGGGATGGCCTCGGCCAGGCAGTTGCTGAGGCACTCGCGCACGAGCTGGCGCGGTTCGATGATCACGATGGCGGGGCGGGTGTCGGCATCCTCGTCCGGTTCGCACGCAGGCGTCGCTTCGGGCATCCCGACGAGGCCGCGGCCTCTCGGGGCGAGGCTGTAATCAACCAGCGCAGACGTCGACATCCTTCACCTCCATGACTCGTGCGAGTATCTTGTTGTTGCTTGTCCGCACGGCCCAGGTTGTCCCGGGACCGCACCGCAGGCTTGTCCGCGACAGGCCTGCTCATCCATTCTGCTTCGATGCCGAGGTCGTTTTCGAGTGGACTCGTCCTGCGCGCTGTTCGATCGATGGGGTCGCTGCTGCAGGATGACCAATCGGTTCGACCTACCTCACTCGGTTACTGTTGCTGGCATAATAGAGCGGAAACAGTCCAATGGCTACAGATGTTAGAACTAAATTTCGCCGAATTTGACCGGATTCCGCTGAATCAAGATGTGTAGAACTGCTGACGATGCCCGCGGCACGGGTGCATAAAGTGGATCTCGATTGACAAAAAGGCGTAGTCCCCGCCGGGCTGAGGGACGCGAAACACCCCGCTCCTCAGGCTCTCGCTCGAGGAACAGGTTCGCGGATCTGGCCGGTGAGGGTCGGGGCGGCAGCCTGCCGCGGCGCGCGCCGGGGGCGACCGTGCTCCTGTCCGGCAGCGCGCCGGCGAACAGGACGAGTGCCGCCAGGTCCGTTCCCGCCATCGCGTCGGGGAAATCAGGTCTGGCTCGATGCGGGCATGGCCTGTATGAGGCCGGGGATCGCGCGCCCGCGGCGCCTGGTGGGCATCCTCAGGACAAGGCTTGCTCCGGTCGATCCTCCATCAAACGATGTATGCAATTGATCAAAGCAGTATCGGTTCTTCGCGTCTCGCGAGCCGTGACTAACGCCACAATGAAAGAATGCGATCTATATCAAAAGATAATTTTTGACGGTAAATTAACAGAGTTGCCATGCGCTTAGCCGCCGGGCCGCGGCCCGGGCGATGCCCGGCAGGATTGGGATCGGCCGGGTCGTGGCCCGGCCGATTACCCGGGGATCGGGATCGGCCGGGCCCTTGGGGGCCTCAGGCGGTGCGCGACAGGACCGGCCGGCGGTCCAGGACCTCGTCGAGGGCGCCCGCGATCTGCCGGACCACCGCCTCGGACATGCCGGGGAAGAGCGGCAGCAGGATGCAGCGGTCGCGGGCCGCCTCGGAGTGCGGCAGCCGGAACCGCTGCTCGAGGTCGGCGTAGGCCGGCTCGAGGTGGATGCACATCACGCCGCGGCGGGTCGCGATGCCGCGGTCGAGCATCCCCTGCATCACCCGGACCTGGTCGCTCCCGGGCGGCAGCCCCACGCAGTAGCTCTGCCAGTTGGTCCGGGCCCAGTCGGGCTCGGCGGGGGGGCTCACCCCCGGCACCTCCGCCAGGGCGTCGCGGTACGCGTCGGCGAGCCGGCGCCGCTCCGCCACCATGGCGTCGAGGCGCTTGAGCTGCTCGCGGCCGACCGCCGCCTGGATGTCGGTCATCCGGTAGTTGAAGCCGGCCGTCGGGTAGTCCTCGAACACCACCGCGCTCATGCCGTGCCGGGCGACGTCGGAGACGCTCATGCCGTGCTGGCGCCAGAGGCGGAAGAGGCGGTCCCACTCGGCGTGGCGCGTCACCAGCATCCCGCCCTCGCCCGTGGTGAGGAGCTTGCGCGGGTGCAGGGAGAAGCACGCGACGTCGCCGATGGGGCGCCCGATCCGCTCCCACTGGCCGTCGACGTGGATCTCCGAGCCGATGGCGCAGGCCGCGTCCTCCACCACCGTGAGGCCGTGCCGGCGCGCGATCGGCATCAGGCGGGCCATGTCGCAGGGCATGCCGATCTGGTGCACGCACAGGATGGTCCGGGTCCGCGGCGTGATCGCCGCCTCGACCCGGTCGGGGTCCATCGTGAAGGTGAGCGGGTCGATGTCCACGAACACCGGCAGGGCGCCGCACTGCCGGATCACGTTGGCGCAGGCGATGAAGGTGTGGCTGACGGTGATCACCTCGTCGCCCGGGCCCACCCCGGCGGCGAGGAGGGCGAGGTGCAGCGCCGTCGTGCAGTTCGAGACCGCGCAGGCGTGGTCGGCCCCGACCGCGCGCGCGAACTCCCCCTCGAAGGCGGCGACCTGGGGACCCTGCGTGAGCCAGCCGGAGCGGATCACCGCGGCGGCGGCCTCGGCCTCGGGCTCGCCCATCACGGGCTTGATGATCGGGATCATGAGGCGAGGTCCAGGGCGAGAGGGGCGGTGTCGGCGGCGCGGCTCGCCCGCCACCAGGCCACGAGGGCGTCGAGGCCCTCGGCGAGGCCGGTCTCGGCCGTGAACCCGATCCGGTCCCGGGCGAGGGAGACGTCGGCCAGGCGCCGGGGCACCGGGTTGACGCTGCGCTCGGCCTCGTGGACCGGGACGAGGTCCGGCCGCCCCATGACGGTGGCGAGGCGGAGCGCCAGGTCCATCAGGGAGGTCTCCTCGCCCCGCCCGACGTTGAGGACGAGGTCGGTCTCGGTCGAGACGGCCGCCAGGATGTTGGCCCGGGCGATGTCGCGCACGTCGACGAAGTCCATGGTCTGGAGGCCGTCGCCGAAGATCAGCGGCGGGTCGCCCCGGGCGATCCGCTCCATCCAGCGGATCAGCACCTCGGTGTAGCGCCCGTGCAGGTCCATGCGCGGGCCGTAGACGTTGAAGTAGCGCAGGGCCACGTAGTCGAGGCCGTACATGTCGTGGAAGGAGCGCAGCAGCCCCTCCCCGAAACTCTTCGCCGCGCCGTAGAGCGTGCGGTTGCCGTAGGGGGCCTGCGACTCGGGCGTCGGGAAGGTGTCGGCCATGCCGTAGACGGAGGCCGAGGAGGCGAACACCACCTTGCCGACCTTCTCCTCGACGCAGAGCTGCATCAGGTCGGAGGTGGCGTCGACCATCACCGTGATGGCCTCCCGCGGCTCGGCCGCGCAGTGGGTGATGCGCAGGGCCGCCTGGTGGAAGACCGTGTCGCAGCCCGCCACCAGCCCGGCCATCAGGTCGCGGTCGCGGATGTCGCCGACCACGAGCTTCACGGCCCCGGAGGCGAGCGGCCCGGCCAGGTTCTCGGTCCGCCCGCGCACCAGGTTGTCCACCACCACGATCTCGCGGCAGCCCCGGGCCACCAGGAGGTCGACGATGTGGGAGCCCACGAAACCGGCCCCGCCGGTGACGAGGACCCGATCGAGCCGCCGCGGCATCGACTCAAACCGCTTCAGCATATCGGTCTCCCAGGCTGCGGGTCAGGGACGCGACGACCGTCGCGATCTGCGTGTCGGTGATCTCGGGGAAGAGCGGCAGCGACAGCCACTCCCCGGCGAGCGCCTCGGCCACGGGGCAGGGGCCGCCGAGCACCACCTTGTCGGCGTAGGCCGGCTGGTGGTGCACCGGGCGCGGGTAGTGGATGCCGGTCGCGACCCCGTCCTCGAGCATCCGGGCCCGGACGGCGTCGCGGTCGGGCACCCGCACGGCGTAGACGTGGTAGACGTGCTCGCGCCCGCCGGGCTTCGGGGCCCTGAGGCCCGCCTGCGCCAGCAGCGCGTCGTAGCGCGCCGCCGCCCGGCGCCGGGCCAGCGTCCAGCCCGCCAGGAACGGCAGCTTCACCCCGAGGGCGGCCGCCTGCACGGTGTCGAGCCGGTAGTTGAACCCGGCCCGGACGTGGTTGTAGCGGCCCTCCTGCCCCCAGTCGCGCAGGGAGCGGATCTCCTCGGCGATGCGCGGGTCGTCGGTCACGACCGCCCCGCCCTCCCCGCAGGCGCCGAGGTTCTTGCCCGGGTAGAAGCTGAAGCAGCCGACGGTCCCGAAGCCGCCCGCGCGCCGCCCGTGCTGCTCGGCGCCGTGGGCCTGGGCGGCGTCCTCGATCACCATGATGCCGTGGCGATCGGCGATGGCGCCGATCGCCGCCATGTCGGCGAGGCGCCCGTGCAGGTGGACCGGCACCACCGCGCGGGTGCGCGGGGTGATGGCCGCCTCGAAGGCGGCCGGGTCCATCGTGTAGGTGTGGGGATCGACGTCGACGATCACCGGGGTGGCGCCGGCGTACAGGATCGCCGCCACGGTCGCCACGAAGGTCATGCCGACCGTCACCACCTCGTCGCCCGGGCGGATGCCGGCGGCGATCAGCCCGAGATGGAGCGCCGAGGTGCCGGTGTTGACCGACACCGCGTGGGCGACCCCGCAATAATCCGCGAAGTCGCGCTCGAAGGCCGCGACGGGGGGGCCCAGCACGTAGGCGCCGCTGCGCATCACGTCGAGCACCGCCCGTTCCAGGGGCTCTTGCACGGCCCGGTACTGGGCTTCCAGGTCGAGGAGCGGGATCATGACGCAGCCTTCAGGGGTACGAGGTCGATGGGATGGCCGCGCTGGGCGAGGGACTGCGAGGCGGCCTCGAGCAGGCGCACCACCCGCAGACCGCTCTCGCCGCTCGTCAGCGGCACCTGGTTGTTCGCCACGCAGTGGCCGAAATGCTCGATCTCGGTGATCAGCGCCTCCTTGACCGGGATGTGCGGCGTCCAGACGTCGCCCATGCGGTAGGCCGGCAGGATGCGGCGGATCTCCTCCTGGGAGGGGCGCTCGTGGAACTCGACCCCGCGGTCGTAGACCTTCACCTTCTCGCTCGGCTCCATGTCGTCGTAGACGATCATGCGGCGGCTGCCGCCGATGAGCGTGCGGCGGATCTTGACCGGCGCGAGCCAGTTCACGTTGAGGTGGGCCGTGACGCCGCCCTCGAGGTAGAGGGTGATGTGGGCGAGGTTCTCGGGGCTGCCCTTGATGTGCCCGGCGCCGTTGGCCGAGATCGCGAGGGGCTCGGCCCCGAGCAGGAAGTCGAGGATCGCGAGGTCGTGGACCGCGAGGTCCCACACCACGTTCACGTCGTCCTGGAACAGGCCGAAGTTGATCCGCGTCGAGTCGTAGTAGAACAGGTCGCCCGTCACCCCGGAGTCGATGAGGTCGCGGATCTTCTGGACCGCGCCGGTGTACACGAAGGTGTGGTCGACCATCAGCACGAGATTGCGCTTGGCCGCCTCGGCGACGAGGCGCGCGGCCTCGCGGGAGGTGGGGGCGAGGGGCTTCTCGACCAGGACGTGCTTGCCCGCCATCAGGGCCGCGAGGGCGATCTCGTAGTGCAGCCGCGTCGGGGTGGCGATCGCCACCGCGTCGATGGAGGGGTCCGTCAGCATGCGCTGCCAGCCGTCGTCGATGGCGACGCCCGGGTGGCGCAGGGCGGCCCGGGCCTGGGCGGCGCCGGAGGGGTCCGCGATCGCCTTCAGGGTGCAGCCGGCCGCCTCTGCGACGCAGCGCGCGATGTTCGGCCCCCAGTATCCGTATCCGATGACGCCGATCCCGATCATGTGGCCTCCGCCTGGTTGGTCTGTCGTGATGCGTGGGAGGGGCCGGCTCTCGCGCCGGCCCCGGAAAGAGAGGGGCCGCCTCAGGGGCCGGCCCCGGCCGGCGGGGCGGCCCCGGCCGGCGGGGCGGACCCGGCCGGCGGGCCGGCCACGATCCGGGCCGGCACGCCCGCCACCGTGGCGCCGGCGGGCACGTCCCGGGTCACCACCGACCCGCAGGCGACCCGGGCGCCCGGCCCGATGGTGAGGCCGCACAGGATGGTGGCGTTGGCGCCGATCCGGGTCCCGGCGCCGATCCGCGTCGGCAGCAGGGTCCAGTCGCCCGCCGCCATCGGGGTCCCGGCGAGGGTCAGGGCGCGCGGGTAGCGGTCGTTGGTGAACATCACCCCGGGGCCGACCGAGACGTCGTCCTCCAGGGTCACGCCCTCGCACAGGAAGGCCAGGGTGCCGACCTGGCAGCGGGCGCCGACGCTGGTGTCGCGCTGGATCTCCACGAAGGGCCCGATCGTCGTGCCGGCGCCGATGCGGCAGCCGTAGAGGTTCACGAGGGCGGGATCGGGCAGGCGGGCGGAGCCGTCGATCTCCGCGTTCACAACCGGCATCTGGCCCTCGCCTCGCTGCATCCCGGGTCGACGCTAGGCGGCCGGGACCGGCAAGTAATCGTGCCAATGCGAGTGAGTGCGGTACGCCCTAATCACCCCGAACGATGCGCGAACGGGCGCGGCACGCTACCTCTTCGGGTGGAGTCCGCGCCCATCGTGCAAGGTCGGGGTCCGCGCCCGGCACGCCGTTTTCCGGTCTAGGCGGCGGCGCCCCGCGGTCCCGACACTTCGCGCGAAGGAGCATCATCATGCCGACTGTCGCCGAGACCGCACCGACCTGCATCGTCCGGGGCCTGAGCTTCGACGCTCTGGCCCAGGCCCTGGCCCGGGGGCGCACCAGCATCTTCACCCTGAACCTGATGCACCTGCGCCTGCTCGCGCAGAATCCCGAGTTTCGCGAGAGCTACCGCGAGGCCTCGATCGTCACGCTGGACAGCAACTGGCTGAACACCTGCTTCCTGCGCCGGCGCATGACGGTCGCGGCGGGGAGCGACTTCGTGCACTTCCTCGGCAGCCGCGGCGCCCTGCGCGACAAGTCGGTGCTGGTGGTGGGCAACGTGACGCCCGCGGACGCCGCCCGGGTGATGGCGAGCCGGCGCCTCGACGTCGTCCGGCCGCCCTTCGGCTTCATCCGCGACCCGGCCGCCGTGGAGGACGTCATCGCGCGCTGCCGGGCGCTCGAGCCCGAGGTCATCTTCATCGCGGTCGGCGCCCCCCAGAGCGAGATGCTGGCCCTGCGGATGCGCCGGGCCGGGCTCGCCGAGGCCTCGATCCTGTGCTGCGGCGCCGCGTTCGAGTTCGAGCTCGGCGTGCAGCGGCGCTCGCCGGTGTTCCTGCGCCGCACCGGCCTCGAATGGGTCTGGCGGCTCGCCACCAACCCGCGCCGCCTGGCCGGCCGCTACGCCTCGGACGCCGGGTTCGTGCTCGCGCGGCTCGGGCAGTTCGCGGGCCTCGCCCGCTCGGGCCGCCTGCGGGTCGGCGGCCTCCACCTCCAGTTCCGGCAGGAGGCCGGGCTGGAGGAGGCGAGCGTGGGCTGACCCCGGGGGGGCGCCGGAGGCAAACGGCCGATCGGGCTCGCCCCGATCGGCCGTTCCTCGTTGGGCGGGCCCCCGTGGCGGGCGGATTTTCGCGGTGGGCGGGAGTCCCGCGGACGCGCCTTGCGGGCCCGCCGGCGCCTTTCCCGGCGGCCCGCCGGGGCTTTGCGCCGCGCCGGGCCCGCGTGCTTGCGAAGGCGCCCCTGCCCGCGAAGGCGCCCCTGCCCGCGAAAGGGGGGGCGTGCCTGAAGGCTCGCGGCGGCGCCCGAGGCCGCCGGGCCCGGGCCGGGTTCGCGCTGAGGATTCGCCGGGGCGGAGGCGCCGGGCCGAGCCCGGGCCGGGCCCTCAGGCGTCGGCGGCCACCGCCGCCTCGGCGGCGCGGGCCTTCGCGGGGGCGGCGTCGGCCGGCACCCGCGGGCCGGGCGCGACCGCCGCGGCGAGCAGGCCTCGCAGGGTCGCGGAGAGGTCGCGCAGGTCGTGGTGCCGGGCCACCCGGGCGCGGCCCGTCCGCCCCATCGCGGCGAGCGTCTCCGGATCCGCCAGGAGGATGTCCCGCAGGGCGCCCGTCAGCGCCCCGACGTCGCCCGGGGGCACGATCCGGCCGCAGCCCGCGTCGACCAGCTCGGGGATGCCCGCCACCGTGGTGGTCACGACCGGGCGCTCGAGGGCGAGCGCCTCGAGGAGGACGATCGGCAGGCCCTCGGCGAAGCTCGGCAGGACGAGGGCCCGGGCGCCCGCGATCGCGGCGCGCACCTCGGGGTTGCTGCGCCAGCCCGCCAGGGAGACGAGGTCGGCGACCCCGTGGCGGGCGATGGCGGCCTCGATCTCGGCCCGGCTCTCGCCGTCGCCGATCAGGATCAGCCGGAACGGCGGCACCGTGCCGCGCAGGGCGGCGGCCGCGGCGGGCAGCAGCGCCTGGCCCTTCTGGGGGCAGAGGCGCCCGACGCAGACGACGTCCCGGTCGGCCGCCGCCGGCGGCCCCGCGGGCACGAACTCCGCGAGGTCGAGGCCGCAGCGGGCGACCGCGATCTTGTCGCGGTGCTCGGCGCCGCCGAGGCGCAGGAGCTCGCCGCGGCAGAAATCCGAGATCGCCACCACGAAGGCCGCGTCGGCGAGCTTCAGGGACAGGCCGTCGGCCGCCGCGGTCAGGAACTCGTCCGGGCCGTGCGCCGTGAAGCTGTAGCTCGGCCCGCCCATGCGGCGGGCCAGCAGGGCCACCGCGGCGGCGTTCGAGGAGAAGTGGGCGTGGACGTGCTCGATGCCGGCGGTCCGCAGCTGCGCCAGCAGGTAGACCGCCTCCAGGAGGTAGGCCGCGTGCCGCACGAGGCCGCCGCCGGCGCGGGCGAGCCGCGCCGCGAGCCAGAGGCCCCTGAGGAGCGCGAGGGGCCCCAGGAGCGCCTGCCGGGCGAGGGCGCGGGCGAGGCCCGCGGCGTTCCCGCTCAGGAGGTAGTGCACCCGCGCCTGGTCGGCGACGTCGCGCGGGTCGACGAGGGCGTGCGGCCAGGGACGGATCGCGAAGCGCCGCACCGCGACCCCGTCCGCCTCCAGGGCCTCGATCTCCCGCCGGATGAAGGTGGTGCTCGTCATCGGGTAGGTGTTGAGGAGGTAGGCGATCCTCATCGGGCGGCGATCCTCGCGGTGCGCCGGCGCTCAGCGGCCGGCCGGGGCATCGGGTTGGCGGCGGCGGGAGCCCGGCGGGCCCCCTCTCCCCGGGCGGGGCTTCGCCCGCGGGGACGGGGGGCCCGCCCGGGGCAGAGGGGGGCCCCGCCCGGGGAGAGACTAGGTCGGCGGCGCTCGCGCCGGAGCGGCGCAATCCGGTCGCGGCGCTGCCCAGAACGGACGACGCCCCCGCCCCGGGCTACGGCTTTCGACGGGTCCGCTTCCGCCGATTGCGAGGCTTCCGCGGCGGCACCGGGCCGGTAGCCTTCCGGGCAGCCGGCAGCGGGGCCCGCCCACGCGCCCCCGCGCGGCCTTCAGGCATCGGGGTCATGCAGCGTCCACTCATCATTCTCGGCACCGGGGGCAACGCCCTCGACATCCTGGACCTCGTCGAGAGCCGCGCCGGCGCCTGGCGCGCCGTCGGGTTCCTGGACGACGCGAAGCCCCCCGGCACCCGGATCGCCGGCCTGCCGGTGCTCGGCGCGATCGCCGGGGCGCAGGACTTCCCCGGCCACGCCTTCGTCAACGCCATCGGGAGCGAGGCCAGCCACCGCGACCGGCTCGGCATCGTCGCCCGCACGGGCCTGCCCGACGAGCGCTTCGCCACGCTGGTCCATGCCGGCGCCAGCGTCTCGTCCCGGGCGGTCCTCGGCGCGGGCACCTGCGTCCACCACGGCGCCACGATCGGCGGGAACGTCCGGGTCGGCGCCCATGTGGGGATCGGGCCGGGCGTGATCGTGGGCCACGACGGCGTCGTCGGCGACGGCGCGATGCTCGCCCCGGGCTGCATCGTCAGCGGCTTCGTGCGCCTCGGCCGCGCCTGCTACGTCGGGGCGGGGGCGAGCGTGCGCCAGCGCGTCGCGGTGGGCGACGGGGCGCTGGTGGGGCTCGGCGCCGTCGTGCTGCGCGACGTGCCCCCGGGCGCGACCGTCGTCGGCAACCCGGCGCGTCCCCTGCGCCGCGCCGGGGGAGACTGACCATGCGGGGCGAGGCGCCGCCGCGGGTCTCGGTCGTGATCCCGCTCCACCAGGGGGCCGGCACGATCGGGCAGGCGCTCGCCGGCGTGCTCGGCCAGAGCTTCTCGGATTTCGAGGTCGTGGTGGTGGACGACGGCTCCACCGACGGGGGCGCCGAGGCGGCGGCGGCCCTGGCGGATCCGCGCGTCCGCCTGATCCGCCAGGGCCGCCAGGGCGTGGCCGCGGCCCGCAACCGCGGCCTGCTCGGCGCCCGGGCCGCGTGGGTCGCCTTCCTGGACGCCGGCGACCTCTGGCGCGAGGACCACCTCGCCGAGATGGTCGCGGGCGCCCGCTTCGGCGACGCGGTCGCGATCTTCGGCAACTACGTCCTGGAGAGCCGCGGCCGGCCGGTCATCCCGATGAGCGTGCCCGCCCGACGGGTGCCCGACCTCTTCGCCTTCGCGCTCGCGGTCCACCGCCACCCCGTCCACGCGAGCGCCGTCATGGTGGAGCGGGCGGCGGCGATCGATGCCGGGCTGTTCCCGGTCGGAGCGCCGGCCGGCGAGGACACCGACCTGTGGTGCCGCCTCGCCCTCCAGGGCGCGTTCCGGTACGTCGCCCGGCCGACCGCGATCCACCGCGACCGCCTCCGGGGCGCCCGCCCGCGGATCCAGGGCCGCGTCCCGCCGCCGCCGCGCTTCTCCCGCACCCTGGCGCGGCTGGTCCGCGACGGGGCGGTGCCGCCCGCCCTCGTCGCGACGGCGCGGCGCTACGGGAACCTCCTGCTGCTCGAGTACGCCGGCGAGCTCCTCGAGGCCGGCGACCCCGTCTCCGCCCGGCGCGTGCTCCTGCGGGACTGCTCGCTGGCATCCGACCCGGTGCGCTACCTCAAGCGCGTGGTCCGGACCTTCACGGCGGGCCAGGCGCTCCACGCGGCGAGCCGGTCCATGGGCCGCGCCCGCTGATCCCGTGCGCCGCGCCCGCTCGGCGGGCCGGACAGGGGTCGGCCGGCGGGCGCCGCGCGCGGGGGGCCGACCGGGGAGCGCGGTCTCGGTGCCGGCCGAGCCCGGATGGGGCTTCCCGTCCGGGCCGGACGCCGCGTCCGGGCCGGAACGCCGAGGCGTCGTCCGAGAGAGCCCCGCCCCTACCCGGCCGGGGGCTCGGCCCCGCCGCCGGTCCGGCGCTCGGCCCGGACCCATTCGGCCTGCGGCTTCACCAGGAATTGCAGCAGGATCGCCACCTTGCCGACGGCGAAGCCCGGCAGCGCGAGGGCGTCCCGCCAGGCGATCAGGCCGCGGCCCCAGCGCCCGATCGCGACCGCGAGGGCGAGCCCGAGCAGGAGGACGGCCGGCCCGGCGACGAGGAGGGGCGCGAGACCGCCCCCGGCCCACCACCAGGCCAGGGCCGCGAGGCCGAGCCCGGCCTCGGCCAGGGTCAGGACGACGAGGGGCGGCACGCAGAGGTCGAGGGCGAGCCCGAGCAGGCGCGGGTCGCGCCGGCGCCAGGCGCCGCCGACGAGGGCCGAGGCGTAGGGCAGGATCAGCGCGAGGTGGCCGTGCTCCCAGCGGGTCTGCTGCGAGCGGCGCGCCGCGTCGCCCTCGGGCAGGACGCTCGTCACCTCGGCCTGCGGGCAGAACCGCGCCGGATGCCCGGCGAGGGCGAGATCCATCCCGAGCTTGAGGTCCTCGGTCAGGTGGCTGCTCGCCAGGCTGGCGGCGGCGAGGTGGCGCGCCGGCACCGCGAAGCCCGTGCCCGAGAGGGCGCAGGGCTGGCCGAGGCGGCTCCAGCCCAGCGGGCGCCCGACCTGCTTCACCAGGGTGGCGAAGGCGGCGATCCGGTGGCTCGAGGAGGCCCGCGGCGGCGCCGTGAGCCGGTAGGCCCCCTGCACCGGCCCGTCCGTGGCGGCGCTCAGGCGCGCGAGCCGGTCGATCCCGCCCGCCTGCATGGCGCAGTCGGCGTCGATCACCACCACCACCTCCGGCAGCCCGGTGCGCTCCAGGTAGCGCAGGCCGTGGTCGAGGGCGAAGCCCTTGCCCCGCCGCGCCGGGTCGTCGCGCTCCACCACCTCGGCCCCGGCCGCGCGGGCCGCCGCCGCGGTCGTGTCCCGGCAATTGTCGGCCACCACCACGAGGCGGTCGGCCGCCGCGAGCTCGGGCATGAGGCCCGCGACCGTGCCGGCGATGATGCGGCCCTCGTCGTGGGCCGGGATCAGCACGGCGAGGGAGGGCCGCGGATGGGCCGGGACGGGCCGCGGCCGCACCGGCGGGCGCGAGGCCAGCATCTGCGCGAGGAAGACCAGCACCGGCACCGCACCCGCGAGCGCCAGGCCACAGAACACCAGGTCCATCAGGAGCATCGCGGGGTTGTCCTCGAGGTGAACGGGCGGCCGCCGCGGGGGCCGGGGCGCGCGGCCCTGTGCCGGCGCGGGCGGCCTTCGCGGGCGCGCGGCCTTGCCGGCGCGCGGCCTTGCCGGCGCGGGCGGCCTTCGCGGGCGCGTCAGTAGGCCCGGTGCGTGCGGAAGATCTCGCGCACGGTCATCACCAGGATCACGAGGTCGAGGAGGATGGACCAGCTCTCGATGTAGGCGAGGTCGAGGTCGACCCGGTGCTTCATCGCGGCGACGTCCGGGGTCTCGCCGCGGCTTCCCCGCACCTGCGCCCAGCCGGTGATGCCGGGCTTGACCGCGTGCCGGTCGGGGTAGCCCGCGATGAGGCCGGAATACTGCGCGTCGTGCGCGATCGCGTGGGGGCGCGGCCCGACCAGGGACATCTCGCCCCGCAGCACGTTGACGAGCTGGGGCAGCTCGTCGAGGCTCGAGCGGCGCAGGAAGCGGCCGACCCGGGTGACCCGGGGATCGTCGCGGCGGGCCTGCCGCACGACCGGGCCGTCCTCGCAGCAGGTCATGGTCCGGAACTTCCAGACCTGGAACGGCCGGTTGCCGAACCCGACGCGGTTCTGGCGGAAGATCACCGGGCCGCGGGAATCCCGCGTGATCAGCACGGCGATCAGCGCCAGGAGCGGCATCAGCAGGACCAGGGCCGCCCCGGCGAGCACGAGGTCGAGCGTCCGCTTCGCCGTCCGGGAGGGCAGGCTCAGGGCCGGGGCCGACCCGGCCGGGAGCGGGGCCGGCGCGAGCGACGGCAGGCCCGGCGCCCGCGCGGGCGCCTCGTCGAGGAGCGCCGCGCCGTCCGTGTCGGCGGGAGCTCGCAGTCGCGCAACCGGGGCCATCGCCGTCTCCGCCGTTAACGAGACGTTAACGATACGCTGCCGGGTGACGGTAAGGTCAACTTCGCAACAGACTTAAGGCATGACTGACTTAGGCTGACGTTGGACTGTGACCCAAGCGGCTGCGACAGCGTCGGACCGGCCGGAAAGGTGGTACTCGATTCTCGCAATTCGTGCGCTCGACCCGGTGCCCTTGCGGGGGCCGGCTACCTCTTCCGGATGAGCGCATCGCCCGCAGCGGTAGCGGGGCCGCCAGCCCCCTCTCCCAGGTCGCGGCCGGGCCGGGGCGGCCTACGCCGTTTTAGGATGCTGCGCCGGCCGGCCCGACGGCCGAGGCTTCCGGCGGCTCCCGGCGCGGCCGCCGGACTGACGAGGTGCCCCGGTATGACAGCGACAACCCCCCCCTCCGGCGCCCGGGCACGGTGGCGCGGAGGCCTCGTGCTCGGCGCGGTGCTGCTCCAGGCCTGCCTCGCCGTCCCGGCACGGGCCGAGGGGCCGCCCGGCTACGTGCTCGGGCCGCAGGACCGGGTCCGCCTCAAGGTGTTCGAGTGGCGGGCGAGCCGCGACGAGGTCTACGCCTGGACCGCGCTCAACGACGAGTTCACGATCGGGGCGGAGGGCGCGCTCTCCCTGCCGATCATCGGCGACATCCAGGTCGCCGGGCTGCCGACCCGGGAGGTCGGCCGCCTCGTCGGCGCGCGGCTGCGCGACCGCATGGACCTCGCCGAGGCGCCCGACACCGCGGTCGAGATCGCCCAGTACCGGCCCTTCTACATCAGCGGCGCCGTCGACAAGCCGGGCGAGTACGCCTTCCGGCCGGGCCTGACCGTCGCCAAGGCGATGGCGGTGGCGGGCGGGCCGCCCCGCACCGTCGACCCGGTCCTGCTCCGCCTGGAGCGGGACGCGATCACTTCCCGGGGCGACCTCGTGATGCTGCACAAGGAGCGCGAGCAGCTGCTCGTCCGCCTGGCCCGGCTCTCCGCCGAGAAGGACGAGCGCCCGAAGGTCGAGTTCCCGAAGGACCTGGCGTCCCGGGGCGACGCCGGGCTCACGACCCTGATGGAGCGGGAGGTCTCGATCTTCGAGGCGCGCCGCAAGGCCATCGCCACCCAGGCCGACGCGGTCGAGGACCTCAAGCGCTTCCTGCGCCAGCAGCTCGACGCGCTGAACGGCCAGCTCGCCACCGCCGACACCCAGATCAAGCTGATCGCCACCGAGATCCGCGGCAACGAGCAGCTCGCCGAGCGCGGCCTGGCCACCCAGCAGCGCACCATCGCGTCCGGCCGGGCGATGGCCCAGATGGAGAGCGAGAAGCTGCGCATCAACACCGACCTGTCCCGGGCCCGCGAGGCGATCACCCGGGCCGACCTCACGATCCTCGACCTGCGCGCCCGGCGGGCCACGGAGGTGACGGCCGAGCTGCGCGAGACGCAGAAGCTGCTCGACCACCTCAAGCCCCGCATGGAGACCGCCGAGCGGCTGGTGCTGGAGGCCGAGGTCACGGCGCCGCGCTTCCTGGCCGACCGCGCCAAGTCCCGGCGCGTCCAGCCCCTGGTGCGGATCACCCGCCAGACCGGCGCCGCCACGCAGGAGCTCGTGGCCGAGGAGACCACCCTGGTCCTGCCCGGCGACGCGATCAGCGTCGAGCCGGCGACGGCGGACGGCCCGGCGGTGTCCTGGCCGTCCGCGCGCACCGGGGCGATCACGTCCCTGAACTGAGGGCACGCGCCGCGGCCCCCCGCGGCGCTCCCGGGCCTCAGGCGCGGCCGGCGAGGCGCGCCCAGGCGCGCTCCAGCCAGCGCGCGGCGCGCTCGAGCGGCCCCTTCATGCCCGGGATGTCCTCGCTCAGGAGGGCGAGGCCGAGGGGCAGCATCCACAGGCCGAAGATCGGCAGGATCGCCAGGAAGCCGCCCAGGATCAGCAGGAGGGCGGCCGGGATGCGCACGAGCCGCCGCGCGGGCGCCCGCAGCCAGGCGATGCCGTCGCCGATGCGCCGCGGCAGCCGCCCGAGCAGCCGGTCGACCCGCGCGTCCCAGGCCTGCGCCGTCGGGCCGGTGCCGGCCGCCTCCGTGATGCCCGCGTCCATGCCGCCTCCGTCCTGCCGGCGTCAACGCCCGAGGCCCCGCCGCGGGTCCGGAGCTCGTGCCGGGGGGCCTGCGAGGCGCCGCCGCATTGCCGCGGCGCCTCGCAGGCCTAAGTCCGGACTCCATGGACACTCCCAACGACGCAGGGTGCGGCGCCACCCCGGATGCGAGCGCCCTCCAGGTGCGCGTCGTGCCGCGGCTCGCGGAGATCGGGGCGGCGGGCTGGGACCGGTGCGCCCTCTCGGCCGAGAGCCTGACGGGGGCGGCCGAGAGCCACAACCCGTTCGTGTCCCACGCCTTCCTGTCGTCGCTCGAGGAATCCGGCTGCGTCGGGGGCCGCACCGGCTGGCTGCCGCTGCACGTCTCGGCGGAGCGCGACGGGCGCGTGGTCGGGGTCGCGCCCTGCTACCTGAAGTCCCATTCCCAGGGCGAGTACGTGTTCGACCACGGCTGGGCCGACGCGTTCCAGCGCGCCGGGGGCAGCTACTACCCGAAGCTCCAGGTCAGCGTGCCGTTCACCCCCGTCACCGGGCCGCGCTTCCTGATCGCGCCCGGCGAGGCGCCGGCCGAGGCCACGGCCGCGCTGGTGGCGGGCCTGCGGGCCCTGCGCCGGGAGACCAAGGCCTCCTCCGTCCACGTCACGTTCCTGCCGGAGGCGGAGGCCGAGCGGGCCGCCGCCCTCGGGTTCCTGCACCGCGTCGACCAGCAGTTCCACTGGGACAATGCCGGCTACGCCACCTTCGACGACTTCCTGGGGGCCCTCGCCTCGCGCAAGCGCAAGGCGATCAGGCGCGAGCGCCGCGACGCGCTGGCGGCGGGGCTCACCGTCGAGTGGGTCACGGGCTCGGACCTGACGGAGGCGCACTGGGACGCCTTCTACCGCTTCTACATGGACACCGGCTCGCGCAAGTGGGGCCGGCCCTACCTCAACCGGCGCTTCTTCTCGCTGATCGGCGAGCGCATGCCGGAGCGCATCCTCCTGGTGATGGCCCGGCGCGCCGGGCAGTACGTGGCGGGCGCCATCAACCTGATCGGTGACCGCGCCCTCTACGGCCGCAACTGGGGCTGCATCGAGGACCACCCCTTCCTGCACTTCGAGGTCTGCTACTACCAGGCGATCGACTTCGCGATCCGCCGGGGCCTCAGCCGCGTCGAGGCCGGGGCGCAGGGCGAGCACAAGCTCGCCCGCGGCTACCGCCCGGTCATCACCCACTCGGTCCACGACATCGCCGACCCCTCCCTGCGGGCGGCCATCGCCGACTACCTGCGGCGCGAGGCGCGCCACGTCGAGGCGGCCGCCCGCGAGCTCGACGCCGCGACGCCGTTCCGGCGCGAGGAGGCCCGGCGCGAGGAGGATTGAGGCCCGCCGGGCGGCCCCGGCCGGCGCTCCCCCCGGCCGGGGCTCCCACCGGGCGGCGCGCCGGTGCGGCGCGGGGCCTCGGCCTCGGCCGTGGCGTTTCGGCCCCGACCTCGGCCGTGGCGTTCCGGCCCCGACCTCGGCCGTGGCGTTCCGGCCTGCGGCCGGCTAGGCTCGCGTCGGCGGGCCCGCGAGAGGCCCGGGCGGGGCCCGCGGGTTCCGGCAAGAGGCTGAGAGGGAGACGACGCCATGGCGAGGAGCGAGGGAGGGCGCGTGCCCGCATCCCGTCGGATCGTGATGTCCTGCATCGGGGCGGCCCTGGTCGCCCTCGCGGCGGCGCCGGCTTGGGCGGACGCGACGGGGCGCCCGCGGGGCGGGGCGGTGCTGTCGGCCGCCCGGCCCGAGGAGGTCGGCCTGTCCTCCGGGCGGCTCGCGCGCATCGGGCGGGTCATGGAGGAGGAGGTCGCGGCCGGCCGGCTGCCCGGGGCCGTCGTGATGATCGCGCGCCGCGGCCGCCTCGCCTACGCGGAGAGCTTCGGCTTCCGCGACAAGGCCGCCAACGCGCCGCTCGCCAAGGACGCGATCTTCCGGATCTACTCCATGACGAAGCCCCTGGCGTCGGTCGCCGCCATGACGCTCGTGGAGGACGGCCGCATCCAGCTCACCGACCCGGTCTCGAAGTACCTGCCCGAGTTCAAGGACCTGAAGGTCGCCGTCCCGCGCCCCAACGCCCTCGGCGAGCAGGCCGTCGACCTGGTCGCGGCCGAGCGGGCCCCGACCGTGCAGGACCTCCTGCGGCACTCCGCCGGCCTCGCCTACGGCGAGATCACCACGAACGCGCTGGTGAAGGCCGCCTACGCCAAGGCGGGACTGTTCAAGCCCGACTTCGACTACAACACCACCGACCTCTCGCCCGAGGAGTTCACGAGCCGCCTCGCGGCCGCGCCGCTCGCCTACCAGCCCGGCACCGTCTGGCAGTACAGCCTCGCCGTCGACGTGCTCGGGCGCGTGGTCGAGAAGGCCTCCGGCCAGCGGCTCGGCGCCTACCTGGAGGAGCGGGTCCTCGCGCCGCTCGGGATGACCGAGACCGGGTTCTCGGTCCCGGCCGACAAGGCGGGGCGGATCGCGCTGCCCCTCCCCACCGATCCCGCCACGGGGGCGCCGAACCGGCTGATCGACGGGAGCGTGCCGAAGAACGATTCCGGCGGCGCCGGCGGCTACGGCACCGCCTCGGACTACCTGCGCTTCGCCCAGGCCATGCTCGACGGCGGCGCCCTCGACGGGGCGCGGGTGCTCAGCCGGACCAGTGTCGAGCTGATGACCTCCGACCACCTCGGCGACCGCATCCGGCCCGTCGCGACCCCGGGCGACCTGCTGATGGGCGTGCCGGGCTACACCTTCGGCCTCGGCTTCATGGTGCGCAAGGAGCCCGGGATCGCCGGCGTGCCGGGCTCGAAGGGCGAGTTCATGTGGGCCGGCTACGCCGGGACGTTCTTCTGGGTCGACCCCAAGGAGGACCTCGCGGTCGTGATGATGACCCAGGCGCCGGGGCCGAGCCGGGCCCATTACCGCCGGGAGATCAAGCAGCTCGTGTACGGGGCGATCGTCGACTGAGCGCCGCCGCGGGGCCCGGCGGGCCCGGTCCCGGCGCCTCCCCCTCTGGACTCCCCCGGCCGGAGGGGGGAAGGATGGCGCCGTCCGGCCCGGCCCCGTCCGGGCGCCAGAGCCCGAGCGTCCGCCCGCATGACCCCGATCGATCACATCGCCGCCGACCTCGACGAGCTCGTCGCCATCCGGCGCGACCTGCACGCCCACCCCGAGCTCGGCTTCGAGGAGGTGCGCACCTCCGGCATCGTGGCCGAGAAGCTGGCCGCCTGGGGCATCGAGGTGCATCGCGCGGTCGGCCGGACCGGCGTCGTCGGCATCCTCGAGGGCCGCGGCACGAGCCCGCGCCGGATCGGCCTGCGCGCCGACATGGACGCGCTCCCCATCGAGGAGGCCACGAACCTGCCCTACCGCTCGACGGTGCCGGGCACGATGCACGCCTGCGGCCACGACGGCCACACCACGATGCTGCTCGGGGCCGCCAAGTACCTGGCGGAGACCCGCGCCTTCGACGGCACCGCCGTGTTCATCTTCCAGCCCGCCGAGGAGGGCCTGGGGGGCGCCCGCGCCATGCTGGCCGACCGCCTGTTCGAGCGCTTCCCCTGCGACGAGGTCTACGGGCTGCACAACAACCCGGGCGGCCCGGTGGGGCGCCTGTCGGTGCGGGCGGGCCCCGCCATGGCGGCGGCCGACTTCTTCGACATCCGCGTCGTCGGCCGGGGCGCCCACGGGGCGCAGCCGAACCGGGGCATCGACCCGGTGGTGATCCAGGCCGCCCTGGTCCAGGCGCTCCAGACGGTGGTGAGCCGCAACGCCGATCCGCTCAAGTCGGCCGTGCTCTCGATCACCCAGGTCCACGCCGGCGCCGCCTACAACGTGATCCCGGAGGAGGCCCACCTCGCCGGCACGATCCGGACCTTCGACGACGACGTGCGCGCCCTCGTCGCCCGGCGCATGCGCGAGATCGCCGCCGGGGTCGCGGCGGCCTTCGGGGCCGAGATCCGGGTCGAGATCCGCGACATCTTCTCGGTCCTGCGCAACAGCGAGGCGCAGGCCGCCGCGGCGGCCGAGATCGCCGCCGAGCTGTTCGGCGCAAGCCAGGTCGACACCGATCCCGAGCCCAAGATGGGGAGCGAGGATTTCGCCGACATGCTGCACGCGGTGCCGGGCGCCTACGCCTGGCTCGGCGGCAAGTCGGGCGCGAACCTGCACAACGCGGCCTACGACTTCGACGACGCGATCATCCCGCTCGGCGCCGCCTACCTGGCGCGCCTGGTCGAGCGCCGCTCGGCCTCGGCGGCCTGAGGGGAGGCGCCGATGACGAGCTCCGCCTACGATCCCGCCAACATCTTCGGGAAGATCCTGCGGGGCGAGATCCCGTGCCACCGGGTCTACGAGGACGCCCACACCCTCGCCTTCATGGACGTGATGCCCCAGGCCGACGGCCACACCCTGGTGGTGCCGAAGCGGCCGAGCCGCGGCCTGCTCGACGCCGACCCGGCGGTGTTCGCGCCCCTGTTCGCCACCGTGCAGCGGGTCGCCGCCGCCGCCAAGGCGGCGTTCGCGGCCGACGGCGTCGCCGTCTACCAGTACAACGAGGCGGCGGCCGGCCAGACCGTCTTCCACCTCCACGTCCACGTCCTGCCGCGCCACGAGGGCGCCGCCCCGCGGCGCCACGCCGGCGGCATGGCCGACCCGGCCGTGCTGGCCGCGCACGCGGAGCGGATCCGGGCGGCCCTGGACGCCTGAGCGGGCGCGCGGCGGGCGCCTTCAGCGCTTCTGGAACAGCGGCTGGGCCAGGGCCTCGGCGCGGGCCATCCAGAGGTCGCGCTCGGCGCGCAGGTCCTCGGCCTTCTCCATCTCGCCCTGGACGTGGCTGCGCAGGGCGCGCAGCTCCTCGGCGAGGAGGGTCTGCACCTCGTCGTAGCGCTCGGCCTCGAGGCGCAGGCGGGCCTTGAGCATCATGTTCTCGGCCATCAGGGCGGCGACGTCGTCGTCCTCGCTCTGCTCCGGGGGCGGTTCCGGCGCGGCCTCGGGGGTGGCCGGGACGACGCGGGGTTCCCAGGCGGCCTGCGCCTCGGGCGGCCGGCGGGCCTCCGCGGGCCGGGCGGCCGGGCGGCCGGTCTCGGCCGTGTCGATCCGCGACAGGGTGGCGAGCCAGTCCCGCAGCGGGCCGGAGGGCTGCCGCGAGGCGGCGGCATTGCTCTGCATCTGGTAGGCGGGATCGGACACGCCGCGTCTCCTGCAACTCTCGACGCCCCGAACAGACCCGATCATGGTTAAGGAGGCGTAAACGAGCCTGGCGGGCGCCGCCCCGGCGCGTCCGGCCCAGGGCCATGAATCCAGGTTAACGCGGGTTGATGCCGAGGACAGCCTGTAGGTAGTTTGGGTCCCAAGCTGCCATTTTGCGTCGGAGCTTGAGGCTGATGGTCTTGGGTGGTGCGCCTGGTCGTGGCGCGCGCTTGAGCGGGGATCGCTTCGGCTCCGGGCGGGGCGGGGCGGTTCGCACGAGGTTGAGGGCGAAGTGGCGGACCACGGCCATGGTGTGGGCGCCGTGGCCCTTGCGCAGGCGGGACTGGTCGTCGGCGAAGACCACGTCGAGGACCCAGTGGAGGCTGTTCTCGATGGCCCAGTGTCCGCGCACGGCGTCTGCGGCGCGCGCGGCGGTGAGGGCTGCGGAGGAGACGTAGTAGCGGGTCTCGGTGCGGCAGCGATCCTTGAGTTCGGTGCGGGCCTGGACCCGCACGAGGCAGGCCGCGCCCGGCAGGCGGGTCTCGCCGGGGAAGCGGCGGGGCCCGTCGAGCCAGTCGACCTGCCGTACGACGCCGACGCGCCGCTCCTCGATGCGGCCGTGTCCCTTGTCGTGCTCGGTCACGGTCTCGACTTCGTCGGAGAGGCCGGTCTCGAACAGGCTCTCGATCTCGGCGCGCAGGGTGGGCTGGTTGGCCTTGACCGCGAGTAGGTAGTCGGCGCCCGCCGCGGTGATGGTTGCGGCGATACTCGGGTTGGTGGCGACCGCGTCGATGGAGACGAGCGCGCCCTTCAGGCCGTCCCGCTCGGACAGGCGGGCGATCAGGGCCGGGATGGCCGTGGTCTCGCTGGCCTTGTCGGGCACCGCCTCCTGGCCGAGCACGAGGCGGGCGGTGGTGGCGAAGGCCGAGACCAGATGCAGGGGCGGCGCGCCCGTGGCGCGGTCGTGGCTGCGGCGCGAGGTCTTGCCGTCGATGGCCACGAAGTCGGGCCGTTCGGGCCAGGTGGCGCGCACCCAGTCCGTGAAGGCCTGCGCGAACAGGCCCGGATCGATGCGGTTCATCAGAAGGGTCAGCCAGCGCCCGCCCGGCACGCCGTGATGGTAGGGCAGGTAGCGGCGCAGCACCGGCAGGTGCGCCTCGCCCCAGGCCGCGATCAGGTCGTAGTCCTCGCAGTCGCAGATCGTGCCGCACACCACCAGCAGCAGCACCTCGGGCAGCGGGTGGGCGACCCGCCAGGGTTCGCGCGGATCCTCGATCTCGGCAAAGTGCGCCAGCAGGGCCTTCAGGCGCGAGGGCGGCAGGCTCTCCAGGATCGCAAGGCTCATCAGCAAGGCTCCGACTCAGCGGCGCCCACAGAGTCAGCCTCAACGCAATCCGTAAACAGCCGTTAACCCGAGTTCGCGGCCCTGGCGTCCGGCCCGGGCCGCATTGACTTTTCGCCCGCACCCCTCTACGCCCCGCCCTCTCAGGACGAGGTCTCGTCTCGACGCCGACCGGCCCCGCGAGGCCGGAGGTCAACGCCCGACAGCGCGATGCGCCCTCGGGCGCGAACGGCGTTGAGCGGTGCCTCACGACGAGCGGCCGCGCGGCCGCTCCCAGGACGCCGGATGAACCAGACGGATCACGCGCGGCTGCGCATCGAGGACGCGGTGAACGAGGTCTGCCCGTGGTCGGGCAAGCCCGTCGCGGCCGATTCGCTGACCCTCTACAACGGCGCCGTGGTGGGCTTCTGCAACCCCGGCTGCCGCGACAAGTTCGAGAGCGCGGTGCGGCACTTCGAGGGCGCGCTCCAGGCCCGCCGCGCGGCGTCCGCGGGCGTGGACGAGTAGACCCCGGGGAACCGACCCATGTTCGAAGGCCTCTCCGACCGCCTCTCCGGCATCCTGTCCGGGCTGACCCGCCGCGGCGCCCTGACGGAGGCCGACGTCGCCGCCGCCCTGCGCGAGGTGCGCCGCGCCCTCCTCGAGGCCGACGTCGCGCTCGAGGTGGTGCGCGGCTTCACCGAGAAGGTGCGCGAGCAGGCCGTCGGCGCCGTGGTGCTGAAGTCGGTGACGCCCGGCCAGATGGTCGTGAAGATCGTCAACGACCAGCTCGTGGCGATGCTCGGCACCGAGGCCGAGGTCATCGACCTCAACGCGCCGTCGCCGGTCGCCATCCTGATGGTCGGCCTCCAGGGCTCGGGAAAGACCACCACCACCGCCAAGATCGCCCGGCGCCTGACGGGCCGCGACAAGCGCCGGGTGCTGCTCGCCTCCCTCGACACCCGCCGCCCGGCCGCCATGGAGCAGCTCGCGATCCTCGGCCGCCAGGTCGGGGTCGAGACGCTGCCGATCGTCGCCGGCCAGACGGCGGTGCAGATCGCCCGGCGCGCCATGGAGGCGGCCCGCCTCGGCGGCTTCGACGTCGTGATGCTCGACACCGCCGGCCGCATCACCCTCGACGAGGGCCTGATGCAGGAGGCCGCCGACGTGAAGGCGGCGACCCGGCCCCACGAGGTGCTGCTCGTCGCCGACGCCCTCACGGGCCAGGACGCGGTCAACACGGCCCGCGCCTTCGACGAGCGCCTCGGCGTCACCGGCATCGTGCTCACCCGCATGGACGGCGACGCCCGCGGCGGCGCCGCGCTCTCGATGCGGGCCGTCACCGGCAGGCCGATCAAGCTCGTCGGCACCGGCGAGAAGGTCGACGCGCTGGAGGAGTTCCACCCGGCCCGCGTCGCCAACCGCATCCTCGGCATGGGCGACATCGTCTCGCTCGTCGAGAAGGCGGCCGAGACCATCGACCAGGAAGAGGCCCTGCGCGTCGCCGAGAAGATGCGCAAGGGCAAGTTCGACCTCGACGACCTGTCGATGCAGCTCGCCCAGATGGAGAAGATGGGCGGCATCGGCGGCCTGATGGGCATGCTGCCCGGCATGGGGCAGATCAAGAAGCAGGTCGAGGGCGCCAACCTCGACGAGCGGATGTTCCGGCGCCAGCGCGCCATCATCTCGTCCATGACCCCGGCCGAGCGCAAGAACCCCGACATCCTCAAGGCCTCGCGCAAGAAGCGCGTCGCCAGGGGCGCGGGCGTCGACGTCGCGGAGATCAACAAGCTCCTCAAGATGCACCGCACCATGGCCGACATGATGAAGGCCATGGGGTCGGGCAAGCGCGGCATCGGCCAGGCCCTCGGCAGCATGTTCGGCCTGGGCGGCGGCATGGCAGGCGGGATGGGCGGCGGCATGGGCGGGCTCGGCCGGATGATGGGCGGCATGCCCCAGCCCACCCCCGAGATGCTGGCCGAGATGCAGAAGGCCCTGCCCCCCGGCACCACCCTCCCGCCGATGCCCCCCGGCCTCGGCGGCCCGCAGGCCCAGGGCGCCCCAAAGGGCGCCGCCCAGAGCGCCGCCAAGGGTGCCGCCAGCGCCCCGGGCAGGCTCCCCGCCCCGGCCCCGGCCCAGGCCCCCGCCAAGGGGCCGGTCCTGCCGGGGCTCGGGGGCGGCCGGCTCCCGGGCCTCCCGGGCCTCGGCGGCCTCCCCTTCGGCAAGAAGAAGTAGGCGGCAGGCGGGCCCGACCGTCGCCGTCCCGATCCCCTCACCCACAGGAAGAGCACCATGTCCCTCAAGATCCGTCTCACCCGCGGCGGCGCCAAGAAGCGCCCGTACTACCGCATCGTCGTGGCCGACGCCCGCTCGCCCCGCGACGGCCGCTTCATCGAGAAGGTCGGCGCCTACGACCCGATGAAGCCCAAGGACGACCCGGCCCGCGTGACGCTGGAGGCCGAGAAGATCCAGTCCTGGCTCGCCAAGGGCGCCCAGCCGACCGACCGCGTGCTGCGCTTCCTCGACGCCGCCGGCCTCGCCAAGCGCCCGGCCCGCAACAACCCGCAGAAGGCCGAGCCCGGCACGAAGTCCAAGGACCGCGCCGCCGCCCGTGCCGAGAAGGCCGGCGCCGGCGAGGACGCGGCGGCGTAAGCCCGGCAGCGATGGCGCGCCGGCCCGACGCCCCGACCCCGCCCGGAGCCGGGAAGCCCGGAGCCGGAACCCCCGGCGCCGGGGGTTCCGGCGCGAAGCCTCCCCGGGCCCGGAGCCCGGAGGCACGCCGGGGCGTCGCGCCGGCCCCGCCGACGGCCGGGATCGCGGACGATCCCGGCTTCGTGCTGCTCGGCGAGTTCGGCCGCGCCCACGGCCTCCACGGCGAGGTGCGGCTGAGATCCTACACCGCCGACCCGCGGGCGATCGCCACCTACGGGCCCCTCGCCGGGGCGGACGGCCGCCGGGTCGAGCTCCTCGCCGTGCGCCCGGCGGGCGGGCCCGGCATGCTCGTCGCCCGGGTCGCGGGGATCGCCGGCCGCGAGGCGGCCGAGGCCCTCGCCCGCCTCGCCCTCTACGTCGCCCGCGATCGCCTCGGCGCGCCCGCGGACGAGGACGAGTTCCTCACCGCCGACCTCGTCGGCCTCCCGGTGACCGACGGCGCCGGGACCGTCCTCGGGACGGTGCGGGCGGTGCCGAATTTCGGCGGCGGCGACCTCCTGGAGATCGCGCCCGCCCACGGCGGCGCCTCCGCGCTCCTCCCCTTCACCAAGGCCTTCGTGCCGGAGGTCGACGTCGCGGCCCGCCGGGTCAGGATCGACCCCCCCGACGACCTGTTCGCCCCGAGCCAGGCGCGCGACCCCGACGCGGGCTGAGCCGGCCCGGACGGCCCGTGCCCGCCCGCGCGGCGGGCCGCTCCGGTTGACCCCGCCCCCGCCCCGCGCGATCAACCCCGCATGACCCCGTCCTGGCGCGCCACGGTCCTGACCCTCTATCCGGAGATGTTCCCGGGCCATCTCGGGCTCTCGCTCGCCGGCGACGCGCTGGCGCGGGGCGAGTGGGCGCTCGAGGCGCGCAACATCCGCGACCACGGGCTCGGCCGCCACCGGGCGGTGGACGACACCCCCGCCGGCGGCGGCGCCGGCATGGTGCTGCGCTGCGACGTGCTGGCCGCCGCCATCGACGCCGCGGCCCCCGCCTCCGACCCGCGCCCGCGGCTGCTGATGAGCCCCCGCGGCCGGCCGCTGACGCAGGCGCAGGTCCGGGCCCTGAGCGAGGGGCCGGGCCTGATCGCGGTCTGCGGCCGCTTCGAGGGCGTGGACGAGCGGGTCATCGCGGGCCGCGGCCTCGAGGAGGTCTCGGTCGGCGACTACGTGCTGTCGGGGGGCGAGCCCGCCGCCCTCGTGCTCATCGACGCCTGCGTGCGCCTCCTGCCCGGGGTGATGGGCAAGGCGGCCTCGGGCGTGGAGGAGAGCTTCGAGGGGCCCGGGCTCGAGTACCCGCACTACACCCGGCCGCGGGAGTGGGAGGGGCGCCCGATCCCGGACGTGCTCACGGGCGGCAACCACGCCGCCATCGCCCGCTGGCGCGCGGCCGAGGCCGCCCGCCTCACCCGCGAGCGCCGCCCCGACCTGCTCGGGCGGGACGGGCCGTGACGGCGTCCGGCGTCGCGAAGTGTTGTCGCGCGGGCCGCGCCCGACACGTGCGGACGTCGCTCGATGGCGTGAGGCGCCGCCGCCGCGGCCCGAGTTCATCCTGCGTAGAAGCGGCGGCGCCGGAGGACTCGTAAGTCCATGGCCTTGCGCCGGGGCGACCGGCGATTATCTGCCGGCAGGTGCCGCGGCCCCGTGCCGAACTCCCGTGTCAGCCCCCGCACCCCATGCCCGACTCCGCCCACTACCTGATGCATCGGCCCGAGATCGGCGACGCGCTCCGGCGAGGAGACGAGGCGCTCGCCCGCCTGATGGGCCCGGCGGCCCGCGTCTTCCCGGCCGGCCGCGTCCTGGTGGAGGCCGGCGCGGAGAACGGTTCCATCTTCCGCCTGCGCAAGGGCTGGGTCGCCCGCACGCGCACCCTCGAGGACGGCCGCACCCAGTACATCCTGATCTTCCTTCCGGGCGACCTGTTCGCGGTCAAGAGCCTGTTCGTTCCCCAGAGCCCGGACGCCGTGCAGGCCCTGTCGGAGGTGGTGGTCGAGCAGGTCGACCACCGCACCCTGCGGGAGGCCTACGTCCGGGACCCGGACGTCGCGGTCCGCTGCATGTGGCAGGTGGTCGAGGAGGAGCGCCGGCTGCACAGCTGGATCGTCGGGCTCGGGCGCGGCAACGCCGACGAGCGCCTCGCCCTGCTGCTGATCGACTTCCGGGGCCGCCTGATCCTGTCCGGCACCCTCCCGCCGGACTCCCTCGCCTACGACCTGCCGATGACCCAGGAGCAGATGGGCGACCACCTCGGCATCTCGAACGTCCACGTCAACCGGGTGCTGAGGACGTTCCGGGTCGACGGCATCGCGACGATGCGGGGCCGGCGGGTGACCATCCTCGACCTCGACGCGCTCGTGCGGATCGCCGGCCCCCTGCTCGACGCTCACGAGCGCAGCAAGCCGGAATTCGTCGGTCCCGTGCCGGTCGCCGGGCGCGAGGGCGGCGGGGCGGCCGGGGGGCTGGCCGCGCGGGAGCGGCCGTGAGCGAGCGAGGAACCGGGCGTGGATGTCGTGGCCCACGTCCGCCCTCCGGGGAGTGCCACTCCATGCTGCGCCGCCGCCTCCTCGTCCTGCCGCTGCTCCTCGCCGCCGGCGGGCTCCCGGCCGGGCCCGCCGGCGCGCAGACGCGCGCCATCACGGTCGCCTCCACGACCTCGACCGAGCAGTCGGGCCTGTTCGGCCACATCCTGCCGATCTTCCGGCGCGAGACCGGCATCGACGTGCGGGTGGTCGCGGTCGGCACCGGCCAGGCCCTGGCGATCGGCGCCAAGGGCGACGCCGACGCGCTCCTCGTCCACGACCGGGCCGGCGAGGACGCGTTCGTGGCCGCGGGGCACGGGCTCGACCGGCGCGACGTGATGGCGAACGACTTCGTCGTCGTCGGGCCGGCCGCCGACCCGGCGGGCCTGCGCGGCCTGCGCGACGCCGGGGAGGCGCTGGCGCGGATCGCCCGCGCGCGGGCGCCGTTCGCCAGCCGCGGCGACGACAGCGGCACCCACCGGACGGAGCAGCGGCTATGGAAGGGCGCCGGCATCGACGCGCGGGCGGCCCTCGGGCCGGCCTACCGCGAGCTCGGGCAGGGCATGGGGCCGACGCTCAACGCCGCGGCGGCGATGGACGCCTACACCCTCGCCGACCGGGCCACCTGGGCCAGTTTCCGGAACCGGCAGGGCCTCGAGATCCTGGTCCAGGGCGATCCGGCGCTGTTCAACCCCTACGGGGCGATCCTGGTGAACCCCGCCAAGGGGGCGCACATCCGGGCCGCGGACGCCAGGACCTGGCACGCGTGGCTGACCTCGGAGCGGGGCCGGGACGCCATCGCCTCCCACCGCGTCGGCGGCGAGCCGCTCTTCGTCCCGGCCGGCACGATGCCGAGCCAGTAGGCCGCCCTCAGCCCCGCGGCAGCGCCGCCCGGCTGAGCCCGAAGGCGAGCGCGCTCACGAGGAGCGTGACGGCGAGCAGGATCAGGCCGAGCCCCAGCGCCTGGGCGAGGTCGCCGCGGCTCGTCTCGAGGGCGATGCTCGTCGTCATAGTGCGGGTGTGGCCGCGGATGTTGCCGCCCACCATCAGGATGGCGCCGACCTCCGCGATCGCCCGCCCGAAGGCGGCCAGGAACGCCGTCAGGAGCGGCGCCGGGGCCATCGCCAGCAGGATCGCGACCGCGTGCCCGCGCCCGACCCCGTCGATGCGCAGGGCGTCGCCGTACTCGGCCCACAGGCCCTCGCAGGCGCGGTGCGCCAGGGCCGCCACGATCGGCAGCGCGAGGAGACACTGGGCGAGCACCATGGCGCCCGGCGTGAACAGCAGGCCGAGGCCGCCAAGGGGCCCGGCGCGCGACACGAGCAGGTAGAGCACGAGGCCGACGACCACCGGCGGTAGCCCCAGGAGCGCGTTCAGCACGACGAGGAGCGCCGTCCGCCCGGGGAAGCGCGTCGCCGCGATCAGGGCCCCGAGGGGCGCCCCGAGCACGAAGCCGAGGCCGGCGGCCGCGAGGCTGACGCGCAGCGACAGGCCCACGATGGCGACGAGCTCGGCGTCCGCCCGCAGGATCAACTGTAGCGCCAGGCCCAGCGCGCGACCGAACTCGTCCATGCTGGGCGCCTCATAGAGCATTTCGCGCGGCCGCGGGCGCCTCTCGTCGGCGCCCCGGGCCCGGCCGCGGATCCGCGTGCCATACTGTCGCGGCCGGGCCCGGGCGGCCCGCGGGGGGGCGGCGGCGTCCCGCCGGGGCCCCGGGGAGCGCCTTCGCCCGGCGCAGCGGATCGTCGGCGGCCGCTTGACCGCCGCCCCGGTCTCGGCCATTCCGCCCGGCGGGACACCTCTCCCCACCGAGGGGCGCCCATCTGGAAGGATGGACTCACGCACATGACGACCCGGCCCGAGGCGCGCCCGCGCGCGCCGTACTTCTCGTCCGGCCCCTGCGCCAAGCGCCCCGGCTGGACGCCCGCCGCCCTCGCGGACGCGGCCCTGGGCCGCTCGCACCGGGCGAAGCTCGGCAAGGCCAAGCTCAAGCAGGCCATCGACCTCACCCGCGCGGTGCTGGAGGTGCCCGAGGATTACCGCATCGGCATCGTGCCGGCCTCCGACACCGGGGCGGTCGAGATGGCGATGTGGTCGCTGCTCGGCGCCCGCCCGGTCGACATGCTGGCCTGGGAATCCTTCGGCGAGACCTGGGTGACAGATGCGGTCAAGCAGCTCAGGCTCGATGCCCGCGTGATCACCGCGCCCTACGGCCGGCTGCCGGACCTGTCCCAGGTCGACACCCGCCGCCGCGACGTCGTGTTCACCTGGAACGGTACCACCTCGGGCGTGCGCGTCCCCGACGCCGCCTGGATCGCCCCCGACCGCGAGGGGCTGACGCTCTGCGACGCCACCTCGGCCGCCTTCGCGCAGGACCTCGACTGGGCCAGGCTCGACGTCGTGACCTTCTCCTGGCAGAAGGTGCTCGGCGGCGAGGCCGCGCACGGCATGCTGGTGCTCTCGCCCCGGGCCGTCGCCCGGCTCGAGAGCCACGTCCCGGCCTGGCCGATGCCCAAGATCTTCCGCATGACCAAGGGCGGCAAGCTGATCGAGGGGCTGTTCGAGGGCGAGACCATCAACACGCCCTCGATGCTGGCGGTGGAGGACTACCTCGACGCCCTGCGCTGGGCGCAGGGGATCGGCGGCCTTGCCGCCCTGCGCGCCCGGGCCGACCGGAACGCCGGGGTGATCGCCGCCTGGGTCGCGCGCACGCCCTGGATCGCCAACCTGGCGCAGGAGCCGGCCACCGCCTCGAACACCAGCGTCTGCCTGGTGGTGAGCGACCCGGACGTCGTCGCCCGCGGGCCCGCCGCGGTGTCGGCCGTGGCCAAGGGCATCGCCGCGGCCCTCGAGCGCGAGGGCGTCGCCCACGACATCGGCGCCTACCGCGACGCCCCGCCCGGGCTGCGCATCTGGTGCGGCGCCACCGTCGAGGCCGCCGACCTCGAGGCCCTGACGCCCTGGCTCGACTGGGCCTTCGCCCAGGAGAAGGCCCGCCTCAGCCAGGCGGCCTGACCCCTCGCCGCCCGCCTGCCCGCGCCCCCGGCCGCCCGGGGCCGCGCCGGCCGGGAGCGGGTCCGATCCATCGAGACCGGGAGCCGCGGCCGCATCGCGCCGGCGCGGCCCCCGCCGCCCCGAGGCGCGGATTTGCCCGACGCGGCGCGTCAGGGGGGATCCGCGCGCCTGCCCGAAGGCCGCCCGCCATGCCGCACCCGAAGACGATCCTGATCTCCGATTCCCTCTCGCCCGCCGCGGTCGCGATCTTCCGCGAGCACGGGCTGCGGGCCGACCTGCGCCCCGAACTCGGCAAGGACAAGGAGGCCCTCGCGGCCGCCATCGGCGACTACGACGGCCTCGCCATCCGGTCGACCACCAAGGTCACGGCCGCCCTCCTGGCGCGGGCCGGGCGCCTCGCGGTGATCGGCCGGGCCGGCATCGGCGTCGACAACGTCGACGTGGCGGCCGCCACCGCCCGCGGCGTGATCGTGATGAACACGCCCCACGGCAACGCGGTCACCACCGCCGAGCACGCCATCGCGATGATGCTGGCGCTGGCCCGCCAGATCCCGCAGGCCGACGCCTCGACGCAGGCCGGGCGCTGGGAGAAGAACCGCTTCCTCGGCATCGAGCTCACGGCCAAGACCCTCGGGGTGATCGGCTGCGGCAACATCGGCGCCATCGTGGCCGACCGGGGCATCGGGCTGCGCATGCGCGTCGTCGCCTACGACCCCTTCCTGACGCCCGAGCGGGCGCAGGAGCTCGGCGTCGAGAAGGTGGACCTCGACGAATTGCTGCGGCGGGCCGACGTCATCACCCTGCACGTGCCGATGACCGAGAAGACCCGCAACATCCTCTCGGCCGAGGCGCTCGCCCGCACCAAGCCCGGGGTGCGGATCGTCAACTGCGCCCGGGGCGGCCTCGTGGACGAGGCGGCCCTGCGGGCGGCCCTCGATTCCGGCCACGTCGCGGGGGCGGCCTTCGACGTGTTCTCGGTCGAGCCGGCGACGGAGAACGCGCTGTTCGGCCATCCCAACGTGATCTGCACGCCGCATCTCGGCGCCTCGACCACGGAGGCGCAGGAGAACGTCGCCCTCCAGGTCGCCGAGCAGATGTCCGACCACCTGCTGCACGGGGCGATCCGCAACGCGGTCAACTTCCCGTCGATCTCCGCCGAGGAGGCGCCGCGCCTGCGCCCCTACGTGACCCTGGCCGAGCAGCTCGGCGCGTTCCTGGGCCAGCTCACCGAGGCGCCGATCCGCGCCATCCGCATCGCCTACGAGGGCGAGGTGGCGGGCATGAACACCCGGGCGCTGACCGCCGCCGCCGTCGCCGGCGTCCTGCGGCCGTTCCTCGAGGGGGTCAACATGGTGTCGGCCACCGAGGTGGCGCGGGGGCGCGGCATCGTGGTCGAGGCGACGACCCGCACCGTGGCGCACGGCACCTACGGCTCGCGCCTGCACCTCACGGTCGAGGCCGAGGACATGCCCCGCGACGCCGCCGGCACGGTGTTCCAGGACGGCAGGCCCCGCATCGTCGAGATCCGCGGCATCGCCCTCGAGGCCGCGGTCGCCCCCCACATGCTCTACATCCGCAACGCCGACCGGCCGGGCTTCATCGGCCGCTTCGGCACGCTGATGGGCGAGGCGGGCGTCAACGTCGCGACCTTCCACCTCGGCCGCGACCGGCCGGGGGGCGACGCGATCTGCTTTGCCGCCGTGGACGAGCCGGTCTCCCCGGAGCTGCTGCGCGCCATCGAGGCGATCCCGCAGGTGAAGCGGGCCCGGGCGGTGCGGTTCTGAAGCGGCGGGAGGGCGGTCCCCGCCTCCCTCCCGCCCCCTTTCGTGGTAAGGCTCGCCCGCATGAACATCGCCGGCCGCCACTACCGCACCATCTTCCCGGAGCCCGGCGGGCACGGGATCTGCGTCATCGACCAGACCCGCCTGCCCTTCGCCTTCGAGATCCGGACCCTGCGCAGCGCGGAGGACGCCGCGGTGGCGATCCGCACCATGATCGTGCGCGGCGCGCCGCTGATCGGCGCCACGGCCGCCTACGGGCTGGCCCTCGCCCTGCGGGAGGACGCCTCCGACCGCGGACTCGAGGAGGCCGTGCGGCGCCTCGCGGCGACGCGGCCGACCGCCATCAACCTGCGCTGGGCCCTCGACCGGGCCGCGGCGCTGCTGCGCCCCCTCTCCCCGGGGGCGCGGGCGGAGGCGGCGCTCGCGGAGGCCGGCCGCATCGCCGACGAGGACGTCGCGAGCTGCCGCGCCATCGGGGTGCACGGGGCGCGGCTGATCGCCGAGGCCGGCGCCCGCAAGGCCGGGCCCGTCAACGTGCTGACCCACTGCAACGCCGGCTGGCTCGCCACCGTCGACTGGGGCACGGCCCTCGCCCCGGTCTACGCCGCCCACGATGCCGGGGTGCCGGTCCACGTCTTCGTCGACGAGACCCGGCCGCGCAACCAGGGCGCGGCGCTCACGGCCTTCGAGCTCAACGCCCACGGGGTGCCCCACACGGTGATCGCCGACAATGCCGGCGGCCACCTGATGCAGCACGGGCAGGTCGACCTCTGCCTCGTCGGCTCGGACCGCACCACCGCGACGGGCGACGTCTGCAACAAGATCGGCACCTACCTGAAGGCCCTGGCGGCCCGCGATTGCGGCGTGCCGTTCTACGCCGCCCTGCCCTTCTCGACCATCGACTGGACCCTCGCGGACGGCATCGCCGGCATCCCGATCGAGGAGCGCGACGCCCGCGAGGTGACCCACCTCACCGGCCGCACGGACGAGGGCGCCCTCGCCACCATCGCGGTGGTCTCCCCCGGCAGCCCGGTGGCGAACCCCGCCTTCGACGTGACCCCCGCCCGCCTCGTCACCGGCATCATCACCGAGCGCGGCGTCGCCCCGGCCACGCCCGAGGGGCTGCTCGGGCTCTACCCGGAGCGCCGCGCGGCGGCGTGAGGCGCCGGGGCCCCCCGGACCGGCGATCCTCTGTGGATTGCGTGGACGCCCGGCCCCTCGGCCCCCGGCCGCGCCGGAGCGTTGACGACCCGTCAACGGGACGGGACGGAGTCTCGCACCCGCCGGATCGGCCATCGGATCGGCCATCGGATCAGCCATGGGCGGGAGGCGGGCATGCGGGGACGGCTCGGGATCGAGGGGGCTGCGGACGCGGACCGGACGCCCGGCGCGGCGCGCGCCGGCACCGTGGCGGCCCTGGGGCTCCGGCTCGCCGCCGTGACGCTCGGCACGTCCTTGTGCGTCGGCACCTGCCTTGCCTACGCGGTCGCCCCCGAGCGCCGGGCCCCCGAGCCGGAGGCCGGCCGCTTCGCCCTGCGCCTCACCACGTTCGCCGGGGATGCGGCCGCCCCGGCGGCCGGCGACGACGGGTTCCGCCTGCGCCTGCGGTGAGCGCCGTCAGCGGGCCGCCAGCGCGGCCTTCAGGCGGACCGGGTCGACCCGCGTCAGCAGGACGTCGCCCGACCCGTCCGCGGCGAAGCTCGCGAAGGCGAAGCGGCCCCGGTCGTCCCAGGCGTCGGAGCCGGTGTGCACGGTGCGCCGCCCGAGGCGGGGATCGAGATCCGCGAGGCTGCACAGGCGCGTGGAGGCGCCCGTCGCGAGATCGACCTCGTAGAGCGCCGCCGGCCCGGCCCCCGGGTCGTAGCTCGTCGTGGCCGCGTAGGCGCGGCGCCCGTCCGCCGTGACCTGGAACATCCACAGGCGCGCCCCCGGGCGGTCCCGGGCGACCGGCCCGAGGAAGGTCCAGGCCGGGCCCTCCTCGGAGAACCGGTAGACGTGGCCCTCGTCGTCGGCCGCCACGCAGGCCCGCCGCTCCGGGAAGCAGCGGCCGGTCTCGAGGGCCCGCGGCTGCGCGAGCGCGAGGTCCGGCAGGGCCGTCATGCCCCGGCCGGGCTCGTAGGCGTGGAGGTGGGAGTAGGGCGAGGCGTCCCGCCCCGCCCCGGCGCCCGGAGCGCCCGCCGCCCCGCCCGGGTGGCCGGCCGAGACGTGGAGGCGCCCGCGCGAATCCACGAACATGAAGCGGCCGGCGTAGACGTAGGGCCGGTCGTAGCCGGCCGGCCGGCCGAGATTCTCGGTGGTGCCCCGCGCCACGTCGTAGCGCACGATCTCCGCGGTCGGCACCACGGCGCCGTAGACCGCGTTGGAGGCCGGATCGGCCGCCAGGGCGACGAGGCCGCCGTGGGGCAGGCCCGTCCCGCCCGGCTCCGCGGCGCTGAGGTCCCCGAACCGGTCCGCGGCCGGATCGTAGGCGTACCAGTGGAAGCCGCGCCGGGACAGGTAGCCGTCGTCGAGGCCCGAGCGGTCCATCGTCGCGACGTAGACCTTGCCGCCGAACCAGAGCGGGCGGGTGTGGAACTTCTCCGCCGTCTCGCCGGGCTCCCAGTTGCGCGCCGCCTCCGAGGCCGAGCGGGCGTCGCCGACGAGGCGCAGCCGGTCGGTCCCGGCGGCGAGCCGGTACAGGGCCGCGTTGGTGCGGTGGTCCATGCCGGCGACGTAGAGGTCGCCGTTCGGGGCCGAGCCCGTGGCGTGCCAGCTCTGCGACGGGTGGAGCCCGTTGGGCGTGTCCGGCAGGGTCCAGACCCGCACGCCGTCGATCCGCCCCGCCTCGCCGGCGCTCGAGGTCTCCGCCGCCGCCGCGGGGGCCGCGAGGAGCGCCAGGGCCGCGCAGGCGGGGGCGAGCAGACGCATGGTGGACCCCGCGCTCCGGCGTGGGACAAACGTGCCTCGCCCGGAGCCGCTTTTCCGACGGCGTGGACACCGGTTCGCCGCCGACAGTGCGGCGCGAGCAAAGGCTCTGTCAAACAAGGGCTCTTCCAAGGGCTCTTCGCGCCAGGGCCTTTCGCGCCAGGGCCTTTCGCGCCAGGGCCTTTCGCGCCAGGGCTCGGCACCCCGGCGATTTCAACCGGAACGCGCGACGGGCCGTCGGCGGCGGCGCAGCCCCGCGAGGTCAGGAGGGCGCGGCCGCGGCCTTGACGCGGGCCAGCAGGCCCTGGCCGCCCCGCTCGATGTCCTCGCGGACCGCCTCGCGCGCCTCCCCGGGATCGCGGCCCCGCAGCGCGTCGATGATGCGGCGGTGCGGGTGCGGCTCCCAGTCCGGGAGGCCGCCGTCGTAGAGGTGGGACAGGATCGGCCCGCAGCGGATCCAGAGCATCTCGACGATCTCGTAGAGCACCGGCAGGCGCCCGAGCCGGCACAGGCCGAGGTGGAACTCCGTGTTCAGGTCCACCGCCCGCGCGAAGGCGCGGGTCCGGTGGCAGTCGGAGATCGCCGCGTGGATGGCCGCGAGCCCGTCGATCGCGTCGGCCGACGCGATCAGGGCCGCCGTCGCGGCGGCCCTGCCCTCGAGGTCGATGCGGATCGCCCGGATCTCCAGGAGCTCGGCCAGGGTCAGCATCGGCACGACGACGGTCCCGCGGGCGTCGAGGGCGAGCGCCCGCTCCGACACCAGCCGCAGCAGCGCCTCCCGCATCGGCGTCGCGCTGATGCCGAAGCGCACGGACATCGGCCGCAGCCGCAGGCGCTCGTTCGGGCGGAGCTGCCCCCGCATGAGGGCCGCGCGCAGCTCCGCGTAGGCGCGCTCGCCGAGGTTCTCGCGAACCAGGGGGCGCACCCAGTCGGTCGCCTCGGATCCGGGCTGATCCTCGCGCGCGGAGCGGCTTGACATGCGGTCCCGTCTCGGACGATGAGTGTTATAACAAATTACAGCGGGTGCCTCATAGCAGGGCACCCGGCGCAGGTCACCACGGTCGCGCCCCGGGAGGAAGATGCTGGCGTTGCGAAAATCGGCTGCCGCGTTCGGGCTCGACCTCGCGCAGGTCGCCCCTCCGGCCGCGCCCGGCCCCGGACAGGTGACGGTCGCGGTCGCGGCGGCCGGGATCTGCGGCAGCGACCTCCACGCCTATGCCTGGACGCCCGGCTACGGGTTCATGGCGCGCGCCCTGCCGGTGACCCTGGGCCACGAATTCGCCGGCCGGGTGCGCGAGGTCGGCGCGGGCGTGACCGACCTCGCCCGCGGCGACCCCGTGACGTGCTGGCCCACCGTGACCTGCGGCGCCTGCCCGGCCTGCCGCGCCGGCCGGCCCCAGGAATGCCGGGACCGGGCCATCGTGGGGCTCCACCGGGACGGCGCCTTCGCGGAGGCGGTCGTCGTCCCGGCCCGCAACTGCCGCCGGCTGCCCGACGGCCTGCCCCTCGACGTCGCCGCCCTGGCCGAGCCCCTGGCGGTCGCCGTGAACGCCGTCGACGTCGCCGAGGTGCGGCCGGGCGACCGCGTCGTCGTGCTCGGCCCCGGCCCCATCGGCCTCGGCATCGCCTGGGTGGCGCAGGACCGCGGCGCCGCGGTCCTGCTGGCCGGCCTCGACGACGAGGTCCGGCTGGCCAAGGCGCGCCAGATCGGCATCGCCCGCTGCGTCGACCTGGGCGACGAGACCCTGGAGGAGGCCGTGTCCCGGCTCCTCGGCGGCCCGCCCGACCGGGTGATCGAGGCGACGGGCGCGGCGCGCTCCGTCACGGACGGCCTCGCCCTGCTGCGCCCCGGCGGCATCCTGGTGGCGGCGGGCATCCATTCCGGCGCGCTCACCCTCGACCTCACCGCCTTCGTGCGCAGCAGGACGCAGCTGCGCGCCGCCCACGACACCACCGCGCGGGCCCTCGACGAGGCGATCCGGCTCCTCTCGGACCACGCCGAGGCGCTGGGCCGGCTCATCACGCACCGGCGCCCCCTCGCCGAGGGGGTCGCGGCGTTCGAGCTCGCCCGCAGCCGCCGGGCCGTGAAGGTCATGCTCGTCCCGGGCGGCCCGGAGGGGGGGGCGTGCCCCCGCCGCGGCCGGCCGCCCGCGCCGGGACCGTGCCGCCGCCGGCGACCGGCACGGCGCGCCCACCCACCCACCCCGTCGTCCCGCCCGACCGGGCGGCCGGGGCCCGCGTGCGCAACGAGGCCGGGGCGCGCGCCGGGCCGGTCGGCCCCGGGCCGGGGGCGATGCCGGAACCCTGCCGGATAAGGACACCAGCATGACCCTCGCCGCGAGACCCGCCTCCCCGGCCCCCGGGGGCAACATGACCGGCGCCGACGCCCTCGCGGCCGCCCTCCAGCGCCACGGCGTGCGCGAGGTGTTCGGCCAGAGCATCCCGTCGGCCCTCTTCCTGGCCGCGCCGGGCTACGGCATCCGGCAGATCGGCTACCGCACGGAGAATGCCGGCGCCGCCATGGCGGACGCCTTCGCGCGGGTCTCCGGGCGGGTCGGCGTGGTGGCGGCGCAGAACGGTCCGGCCGCGACGCTCCTCGTCCCGGGCCTCGCCGAGGCCCTGAAGGCCTCGATCCCGGTCGTCGCCATCGTGCAGGACGTGAGCCGGCGCTTCACGGACAAGAACGCGTTCCAGGAGCTCGACCACCTCGCCCTGTTCTCCGGCGTGGCGAAGTGGGTGCGCCGCGTCGGCGACCCGAGCCGGATCGACGACTACGTCGACATGGCCTTCACGGCGGCCGGCACCGGCCGGCCGGGCCCCGCGGTGCTCCTCGTGCCCCTCGACATCCTGGACGAGCCGGCGGGGATCGACGCGGTGGCGCCGCGCCGGGCGGCGCGCCTCGGCACCTACCCGCTCGACCGCACGGTCGCCGACCCGGCGCGCGTCGCCGAGGCGGCGGCGCTGATCGCGGGCGCCCGGCGCCCGGTCGTGATCGCGGGCGGCGGCGTGCATTCCTCGGGCGCCAGCGCCGAGCTCGCCGCCCTCCAGGCCCTCGGGCTGCCCGTCGGCACCACCGTCATGGGCAAGGGCGCGGTCGACGAGACCCACCCGCTCTCCCTCGGCGTCGTCGGGTACTTCATGGCGCCCCGCGGGCGGGCGTCCCACCTGCGGGAGGTGGTCACGGGGGCCGACGTGGTGCTCCTCGTGGGCAACCGGGCGAACCAGAACGGGACGGACAGCTGGTCCCTGTACCCGCGGGACGCCCGCTACGTGCACGTCGACGTGGACGGGGGCGAAATCGGCCGGAACTACGAGGCCCTGCGGCTCGCCGGCGACGCCAGGCTGACGCTCGCGGCGCTCACCGCGGCGCTCGGCGCCGCCGGGCTCCCCGGCTCGCGGGACGGCCGGGAGGCCCTGGAGGGGCGGATCGCCGAGGCGCGGGCGCGCCACGACGCCGACATGGGCGCCCTCGTCGACATGGCGGCAGTGCCGATCCGGCCCGAGCGGATCATGGCGGAGATCGACGCCGTGCTGACGCCCGAGACGATCGCCGTCGCGGACGCGAGCTACGCCTCGATCTGGATCGCGAACTTCCTCACCGCCCGCCGGGCCGGGCAGCGCTTCCTCACGCCCCGCGGCATCGCGGGCCTCGGCTGGGGCCTGCCCTTCGCCCTCGGCGCCAAGGTGGCGCGCCCGGACGCGCCCGTGATCTGCGTCACCGGCGACGGCGGCTTCGGCCACGTCTGGGCCGAGCTCGAGACGGCGCGGCGCATGAAGCTGCCGGTGGTGCTCGTCGTCCTCAACAACCAGATCCTCGGCTACCAGAAGCACGCCGAGCTCTCGCTCTTCGGCAACTTCACGGACGTCTGCCACTTCGAGGCCGTCGACCACGCGGCCATCGCGCGGGCCTGCGGCTGCGCGGGCGTCCGGATCGAGCGGCCCGACGACCTCGCGGGCGCCCTGCGCGACGCCCTGGCGGCGGACGGCGTCACGGTCGTCGACGTCGTGACGGACCAGCGGGCCTACCCGCCCATCACCAGCTTCGAGGGCAAGGACGCCCTCGCGTACTGACGGCGGGCCCCGCGGCCCGCGAGACACGGGGCCCTGCGGTCCCCAGAACGCCACCGGGGAGGAACCATGAGACACGCTGTCGTGACGAGGACCGCCGTGGCCGTCCTGCTCGGGCTGGCCGCGACGGCGGCCGAGGCGGACGTGCGGTTCGGCGCGCTCTACCCCTTCAGCGGCCAGCTCGCGCTGCTCGGCGAGGAGAGCGCCCGCGGCCTCGAGATCGCGGTCGACGAGATCAACGCCGCCGGGGGCGTGCAGGGCGAGAAGGTCGTGCTCGTGCGCGGCGACGCCGTGGACAACAACCAGGCCATCGGCGAGGCGCGCCGCCTGATCTCCCTCGAGCGGGTGGCGGCGATCTTCGGCTCCTACTCGTCGGCGCGCTCGATCGCGGCGAGCCAGGTCGCGGAGCTGTCCGGGGTGCCCTACTTCGAGCTCGGCGCCGTCGCCGACGAGGTCACGGGCCGGGGCCTCAAGTTCCTCTACCGCACCAACCCGACCGCCGAGGACATGGGCAAGCTCGCGGTCGAGATGATCGTCGGCAAGGTCGCGGCCGGCCTCGGCAAGAAGCCGGACGAGCTGAAGATCGGGATCATCTACGAGGATTCGAGCTACGGCACCTCGGTCGCCGGCCACCAGAAGAAGTTCGCCGCGGGCGCGAAGCTGAACGTCGTCACGGCGCAGGGCTACCCGGCCGCGACGCTCGACATGTCCTCCCTCGTCCTCGACCTCAAGCGGCGCGGCGTCGACGTCGTGCTCCAGACCTCCTACCTGAACGATTCCGTGCTGTTCCTGCAGCAGGCGAACGAGGCCGGCTTCAAGCCGGGCGCGATCATCGGCGGCGGCGGCGGCTACTCGATGCAGCCCACCGCCGACGCCGTCGGCCACGGCATCATCGAGGGCGTGCTGGACACCGACTTCACCCAGTTCCTCGTCAACACCCGGTACACGCCCGGCATCGAGGGCTTCGTCGACGCCTACAGGAAGAAGTACAACGGCAGCCCGCGCTCCGGGCACTCGCTCAACAACTACGTCGGCGCCAAGATCATCCTGCAGGAGCTGAACACCGTGAAGGGCTTCACGCCGGACACGATCACCAGGGCGGTCAAGGGCATCGACGTCAAGCCGGGCGTGACCGCGGTCGGGTACGGCTTCAAGTTCGGCGCGAACAACCAGAACGAGCGGGCCGCCATGATGGGCATGCAGTGGCAGAACGGGAAGCTCGTCACGGTCTACCCCGACGAGGCGGCCGTCGCGCCGATGCAGTTCCGCAAGTAGCCGCCCCGCCGGGGCCCCGCCGTGCCGGGGGCCCGCCCTGCCGGGGCACCGGCCTGCCGAGCCCCGCGGGCCCCGCCCCGCCCCACCCGTGTCCGCGAGGCGCGAATGGACATCCTCCTGCAGGTGCTCGCCAACGGGCTGATGCTCGGCGGCCTCTTCGCCATCGTGAGCGTCGGGCTCACGCTCATCTTCGGCATCGTCAAGGTCGTGAACTTCGCCCACGGCGAGTTCCTGATGCTCGGGATGTACGGCACCTACCTGGTCACGACCGGGCTCGGCCTGCACCCCTTCGTGGCGGTGATCGCGGTGGTGCCGGCCCTGTTCGTCCTCGGCGTCCTGACCCAGCGGCTCCTGATCCAGCCCCTGATGGCGGCCGGCGACGACCACATCCAGATCTTCGCGACGGTCGGGCTGTCGACGGCGCTGATCAACCTCGCCCTCCTGGCCTTCGGGGCCGACATCGCCAACACGCCCCCGCACGGCCTGCGCGCGCCGGTGGTGATCGGCCCGGTGCGGGTGCTCGCCGGGCAGGTCGTCATCCTGGCGGCGGCGGCCGTCCTGGTGGCGGGGCTCCAGCTCTTCCTGTCGCGCACCCAGACCGGCCGGGCGATCCGGGCGGTGGCGCAGAACCGCGCGGCGGCCGAGCTCATGGGCATCGACGTCGGGCGGATCTACGCCCTGACGTTCGGCATCGGCGCGGCCTGCGTGGGGGTCGCCGCCGTGCTGGTCGCGCCGCTCTACCCGACCTCGCCGACGAGCGGCACGTACTTCGTCCTCACCGCCTTCGTGGTGGTCGTGCTCGGCGGCCTCGGCTCCATCGGGGGCGCCTTCGGGGGGGCGATCCTGATCGGCCTCATCGATAGCCTCGCGGGGTTCTACGTCGGCTCGGACCTGCGCGAGGTCGCGGTGTTCGGCGTCTTCCTGCTCATCCTGATCCTCAGGCCCTCGGGCCTGTTCGGGGCGCGGCTCACGCTCGCGCACGTGTCGCCGTGAGGGCGCTCCCGACGGCGGACAGCCCCGCCGCGCCCGCCCCGCCGCGGCGGGGCGCGGCCGCCCTCGCGCTGCTGCTGGCGGCGCTCGTGGCGATCCCGGTCGGGATCGACAACCCCTTCGTCTACCACGTCTTCATCACGATCTGCATCTTCGCGGCGCTCTCGAGCGCCTGGAACATCGTCGGCGGATTCACGGGCCAGCTCTCGCTCGGCCACGGCATCTTCTACGGGATCGGGGCCTATTGCGGCGTCATCCTGGCCGGGATGGGGATCAGCCCCTGGCTCGGGATGTTCGCCGGGGCGGCCCTCGCGGTGCTCGTCGCGGTGGCGATCAGCTACCCGTGCTTCCGCCTGCGCGGCCCGTTCTTCTCGCTCGCCACCATCGCGTTCCTGGAGGTGTTCCGCGTCCTCGCGCTGCACTTGCGCGAGATCACCGGCGGCGCGACCGGCCTCATGATCCCGCTGAGGCTCGGCTGGGAGTGGATGGTGTTCCGCGAGCGCCTGCCGCTCCTCGCCATCGCGTTCGGCATGCTCCTCGTCACGCTCGCGGTCGCCTGGTGGGTGCGCTGGCGCCGGCTCGGCTACTACCTCGTGGCGACGCGCGAGCGCGCCTCCGCGGCCCAGGCCGCCGGCGTCGACACCGTGCGGGTCCGCCTCGTCGCCGTCGCGCTGTCGGGCGCGCTCACCGCCATGGTGGGCACCTTCCACGCGATGTACCTGACCTTCATCGAGCCGGCCGCGATGTTCTCGCTGACGCTTTCGATCCAGATCGCGATGTTCGCGCTCATCGGGGGCATCGGCACGGTGTTCGGCCCGCTGCTCGGCGCCGTGCTGCTCGTGCCGCTGACGGAGCTCGCCCGGGGCTGGCTCGGCGCCAAGGCGCTCGGGCTGCACGGCTTCGTGTACGGCGTCGTGCTGATGCTCGTCGTCCTGTTCATGCCGAACGGGCTCATGGGGCTGGTCTCGCGCCTCGCCGGCGGCCGCGGGGCCGCCCGCGGCGCGCCGGCCGCCCCGGTGCCGGCGGCGCCCGCGG
>NZ_QOWC01000058.1 GCF_003574465.1 Methylobacterium crusticola | reverse complement strand
GGTCGAGGGAGGCGGCGGGCGCGGCGGCCGGGGCGATCGCGACCGTCCGCACGAGCCCGCCGGAGGGGGCGACCGCGGCGCCCGAGGCGGCCGCGACGTCCGAGGGGGCCGCGGCCGCGGCCGGACCGGCCTTCAGCGCCGGGATGCCGTCGCGGATCTCCGGCATGTCGGTGATGCGCCCGAACCGCACCTCGCTCTGGCGCGGGCGCAGGATGTCGGTGACGACCGGGTAGGCGGCCGCCCCGAGCCCCGCGAAGCCACCGACGCCGAGGGCGGCCAGCATCGCGAGCCGGACCGGACGGCCCAGGCTCCGCGGGGCTGCCCGCGGCGTACGCATCTCTGTCGGATCGATCTCGACGGACATCATCGGCACGGGGCTCTCCACACGCAACGCCCTTGACCGTGCATCGAAGGCCACGAATCAGGCGCCAAGATGTCGGGCGGTGCGCGCCACCCGTGGATAAACCGGACGTTTCACGAATTCGTTAGCGTTCGCCGCGCGACGATGCCGCCCGCGCATCGCCCCGGGGCGGGGACGCCGGTTGACTCCCCGCCCGGCGAGGCGCTCCTGGCGCCGCGCGGGAGCGCGATCGCTGGCGCCGCGCGGAGGCGCGGTCGACGGGGAACGGGGTCGTGCGGGTGCGGAGAGAGGTCTGGATCGCCGCGGCCGCATTCGCGGCCGCGGCGGGCGCGGGCGCCTGGCTCGCCCGCGGGGGCGAGACCGGGCAGGAGATGACGGCGTTCCGCGAGGCGCGGGCGTTCGCGGTCTCGGCCCAGATCGGCCAGATCGCCGGCCCCTACAGCCTCCTCCTCGGCGATTCGCAGCTCGAGCGCCTCTACCTGCCGCGGCTCTGCGGCGCGCCGGCGGTCGACGCCGGCATCGCCGGGACCCGCGCGGCCGGGCTGCGGGGCGTCGTGGCCCGCATCCGCCTGCCCCGGCCGCCCGCCGCCATCGTGGTGACGGTCGGCACCAACGACCTCACCCGGCGCCACCGCGCCGCGGAGCGCGACGCGGCCGAGGGCTTCCGCCGGGACGTCCGCGGGCTGATGGCCGATCTCGCGCCCCTGACCCGGACGCTCGTCGCCACGCCGGTGCCGCCCTTCGATGCCGCGCGCGCGGGCATCGCCAGCCAGTATGACGCGGGCGAGGAGGCCGCCTACTCGGCGATCGTCGCGGAGGAATGCGCGCGCGCCGGCTGCCGCTTCCTCGACATCTACGCGGGCCGGCGCAGCCCCGAGGCCCTGGCGCTCTCGCCGGACGGCGTCCATCTCGGCCTCGACCCGGCGGCCCGGGACGACATCGCCGGGCGCCTCGAGGGCGCCCTCTGCGCCGACCGCGCCGTCGGCACGCGCTGAGCCCGCGCCCGGCTTCGCCGGGGCCGGCTTCGCCGGGGCCGGCCTCGCCGGCGGACCGCCTCGGGCCGGCCGGATCGGCATCCCGGCCGCCGCGCGTCAGTGTCGGAGAAGGTCGCGGCCCGCGGACGCGAGGCCGGCACCATCGTTTTACTTCGCCGCGCAGGGTTCCGACAGGTCGAGCACGCCCGGCTTCCCCGCGATCTGCCTCATCGCGATTGCCCGGTCGGCGCCTTCATCCCGCGGCCGAGCCGTTGTCCTGGAAACGTCTGTACGCGCCTGACGGAGAGGTGGTATCGGGATGCACTGTGTTGCGCCGGAACCAAGACTTCGTGTTTTCTCCGTGAACGGGATTTGCCAGACGCCGTCCCTGGGTTAGCAAGGAGAAGCTCTGTGCGTGCCCGATTCGGCCGGCGCCGCGATCGAGCCCCGGACGGCGCGGATGGTCGCCGTCGCGGCCCCGATCGGCGCCGACCGGTGGGACCCGGACGGTGCCGCGGGCGTGCGAGAAGGAAGACCGATGACCGTCCGGAGCCACCATCCGCTCAACGGCGTCCCGTTCCCGGTTCCGCTCGGCGATCTCGACGAGGGGGGCCGGGAGGAGGGCGCGGCGCGGGAGGCCGGCGACGCGCCCGCGCGCCTTCTGCTGGAGGCGATGCCGCACAAGGTCTGGCTGCTCGGCCCGGACGGCGCCGTCACGTTCGCCAACCGGTCGGCCCGCACGGCCTATTCCGACCTGTCGGAGACCCGCGGGGAGGCCGGCTGCCTCCACCCGGAGGACCGGGCCCGGGCCGTGGAGGCGCGGCGCGGCGCGCTCGCCTCGGGGGCGGCCTACGTGTTCACCGGCCGCTACCGGAGCGAGGACGGGAACTGGCGCTGGCACCAGACCGACACCGTGCCGATCCCGGGCGGGGGCGGGGTGGCCGGCTGGCTCGTGACCGCGGTCGACGTGGACGACGTCGTCGCCGACAACAAGGCCCTGGAGGCCACCACGAACCTGCTGCTCCTGGCCAAGAAGTCGGCCGGCGCCGGCCTCTGGGACTGGAACATGCGCTCCGGCGCCCTCTCCCTGTCGGAGCAGGGCGCGCACCTGCACGGGCTGGAGGCCCGCGCCTGCACGCTGACCTCCGCGGCCTGGACGGCGCTGATCGAGCCCGAGGACCGCAAGGTGCTGTGGGACGCCGTGACCCAGGCGGTGTCGACCCGGACGCCGTTCTCGGCCGACCTCCGGGTGCGGGACGGGGCCGGGGGCGTGCGCTGGATCCAGAGCATCGGCCGCGTGCTCGACGATGCCACCGGCACGAGCGCGCGCATCGTCGGCCTGGCCCTCGACATCACGGCCCGCAAGCAGTCCGAGCAGGCCCTGGCCCGGGCCCGGGACGACGCCGAGCGGGCGAGCCGCGCGAAGTCCGAGTTCCTCGACACCATGAGCCACGAGATCCGCACGCCCCTGAACGCCGTCCTGGGCTTCACCGACCACCTGCTCAAGCGCCCCCTCGACGGCGAGACGCTGCGCCAGATCGGCGTCGTGCACGACGCCGGGTCGGCGCTGCTGCGGGTCGTGGACGACGTGCTCGACATCGCCCAGATCGAGGCCGGCCGGGTCGCCTTCGACGTGGAGCCCTTCGGCCTCCAGGACCTCGTCGACGGGACCGTGGCGATCGCCCGCGGGGTCGCGTCCCGCAAGCGCCTGCCGATCGCCGTCCTGCGGGGCCCGGACCTGCCGGCCCGGGTCGTGGGCGACCCCGGGCGGATCCGGCAGGTGCTGCTGAACCTCCTCGACAACGCGGTGAAGTTCACGGCCGCCGGGTCCGCCACCCTGGCGGTGACCCTCGACGGCCTCGAGGCCGGGCAGGCCCGCCTGCGCTTCACGGTGAGCGACACCGGGATCGGGATCTCGCGGGCGCAGCTCGAGCAGCTCTTCGTCCGCTTCGGCCAGGCCGACGGCTCGATCCGGCGCCGCTTCGGCGGGTCGGGCCTCGGGCTCACGATCTGCCGCCACCTGATCGACCTCATGGGCGGCACGATCGGCATCGACAGCGAGCCCGGCCGCGGCACGCGGGTGTGGGTCAGCCTGCCGCTGCCGGTCGCGGAGGGGACGCCGGCGTGAGCGCCCGGCGGCAGTTCCGGTCGGGGCCGCGAGGCCCTATCATCCCGCGCCATGCAGTGGACGGATGACGGGCTGGTTCTCGGGGTGCGCCGGCACGGGGAGACCGGCAGCGTCCTCGAGCTGATGACGGCCGCGCACGGCCGCCACCTCGGCCTCGTGCACGGCGGGCGCTCGCGCCGGATGCAGCCGGTGCTCCAGCCCGGCAACCTGGTGCGGGCGGTGTGGCGCGCCCGCCTCGACGACAGCCTCGGCAGCTTCGCGGTGGAGCCGCTCGAGACCGCCGCCGCCCGGCTCATGGGGTCCCGGCTCGCCCTCTACGGCCTCGGCCACGCCGCCGGCCTGATGCGGCTGCTCCCGGAGCGCGATCCCCACCCGGCCCTGTACGCGGCGGCCCGGGTGCTGATCGAGCACCTGCACGACCCGGCCCTCGCCCCGGCCCTGATGGTGCGGTTCGAGCTCGCGATGCTGGCCGAGCTCGGCTTCGGCCTCGACCTCGCGACCTGCGCGGCGACGGGCACCAACGCCTACCTGGCCTACGTCTCGCCGAAGAGCGGCCGGGCGGTGAGCGCCGCCGCGGGCGAGCCCTGGCGCGACCGCCTGCTGGCCCTGCCCGACTTCCTGGTCCCGCGCGACGACCGCCGCGGCCTCAACGTGCCGAGCGCGGGCGACATTCGTCAGGGATTTACCTTGACGGGATATTTTCTCGACCAGCACATCTGGCGTCCGCGCGATGTTCCGGAGCCGGAGGAGCGGGCGCGTTTCGTCGCACTCGGCACCGCCGAGACGCGCTAAGTCACTGTCGGGCCTCGTGCCAGGACGTCGGGCGCGAACGGCGCGCTTCCTGGCCACGCGCCGATGTTCGTGTTATGTTCTGGTCTCGTGACCGGCGAATCGTGAGTTGACGGATCCCATGGGCAAGCCCTTCGAGCCACCCACCGACCGCGACGGCATCGAGAACGTCGACCTCAAGGCGGCGCTCGAGGAGCGCTACCTCGCCTACGCGCTCTCGACCATCATGCACCGGGCCCTGCCGGACGCGCGCGACGGCCTCAAGCCCGTGCACCGGCGCATCCTGCACGCCATGCGGCTGCTCAAGCTCGATCCCGGCAACGGCTACAAGAAGTGCGCCCGCGTCGTCGGCGACGTGATCGGCAAGTACCACCCGCACGGCGACACCGCGGTCTACGACGCCCTGGTGCGCCTGGCGCAGGACTTCGCGCAGCGCTACCCGCTGGTCGACGGCCAGGGCAATTTCGGCAACATCGACGGCGATAACGCGGCCGCCCAGCGCTACACCGAGTGCCGGATGACCGAGGTCGCCCGCCTCCTGCTCGACGGGATGGAGGAGGACGCGGTCGACTTCCGGCCCAATTACGACGGGCAGGAAGAGGAGCCGGTGGTGCTGCCGGCGGCCTTCCCGAACCTGCTGGCCAACGGCTCCCAGGGCATCGCGGTCGGCATGGCGACCTCGATCCCGCCCCACAACGCCGCCGAGCTCTGCGACGCGGCGCTCTACCTCATCACCCACCCGGCCGCGACCTCCGAGCAGCTGACGAACTTCGTCAAGGGACCGGACTTCCCGACCGGCGGCATCGTGATCGATTCCGCCGCCTCGATCGCGGAGGCCTACCGCACCGGGCGCGGCGGCTTCCGGGTGCGGGCGCGCTGGACGAGGGAGGATCTCGGCCGCGGCACCTGGGCCGTCGTGGTGACGGAGATCCCGTACGGCGTGCCGAAGGCGCGCCTGATCGAGAAGATGGCGGAGCTGCTCCAGGAACGGAAGCTGCCGCTCCTCGCCGACGTGCGCGACGAGTCGGCCGAGGACGTCCGGGTGGTGCTGGAGCCGCGCTCGCGCACGGTCGACCCCGTCATCCTGATGGAATCGCTGTTCCGGCTCACCGAGCTCGAGAGCCGCATCCCGCTCAACATGAACGTGCTGGTCGGCGGGCAGGTGCCCCGGGTCATCGGCCTCGCCGAGGCGCTGCGCGAGTGGCTCGACCACCGCCGCGTCGTGCTCCAGCGCCGCTCGCGCCACCGCCTCGACCAGATCGAGCGCCGCCTGGAGATCCTGGGCGGCCTGCTCATCGTCTACCTCGACCTCGACCGGGTGATCCAGATCATCCGCGAGGAGGACGAGCCCAAGGCCGAGCTGATGCGCGTCTTCCAGCTCACCGAGCTGCAGGCGAACGCCATCCTGGACACCCGCCTGCGCAGCCTGCGCAAGCTCGAGGAGATGGCGCTGAAGCGCGAGCTCGACGCGCTCACCAGGGAGAAGGCCGACCTCGACGCGCTGCTCGGCTCCGAGAGCCAGCAATGGACCTCCATCGCCAGGCAGATCCGGGCGGTGCGCAAGACCTACGGGCCCGAGACCGCGATCGGCCGCCGGCGCACCACCCTCGAGAACCCGCCCGACACCACGGGCATCGACTTCTCGGAGGCGATGGTCGAGCGCGAGCCGATCACCGTGATCGTGTCGCAGAAGGGCTGGATCCGGGCGCTGAAGAGCCACGTCGCCGACCTCTCGGGCGTCCAGTTCAAGGGCGACGACGCCCTCAAGCTCAGCTTCCCGACCGAGACGACCGCCAAGATCCTGGTGCTGGCCTCGAACGGCAAGGTCTTCACCCTGGAGGCGGCGCGCCTGCCGGGCGGGCGCGGCTTCGGCGACCCGCTTCGCCTGATGGTCGACCTCGACGAGGGCTCCGAGATCGTCACCGCCTGGGCCCACCGGCCGGGCGTCCGGCTGCTCTTCGCCACCAGCGACGGGCGCGGCTTCGTCACGCCGGCGGACGGGCTCGTGGCCAACACCCGCAAGGGCAGGCAGCTCGTGGCGCTCGACGACCCGGCGACCACGACCCACTGCGTCGAGGTCGGGGCGGGCGACCACGTCGCGGCCTGCGGCGAGAACCGGCTGCTCGTGGTCTTCCCCCTGGCCGAGGTGCCCGAGATGGCGAGGGGCAAGGGCGTGCGGCTCCAGCGCTACCGCGAGGGCGGCCTCGCGACCCTGAGCGTGTTCAAGCTCGCCGAGGGGCTGACCTGGCCCGACAGCGCCGGGCGCACCCGCACGGTGGCGGGCGAGGAGCTCGCCAAGTGGGTCGGCCACCGCGGCACGGTCGGGGTCATGGCGCCGCGCGGGTTCCCGAAGAGCAGCAGGGCATAGGGAGGCGGCAGGCCCGGCATGGCGAGCGGGCACCCCATCGATCAGAGCGGAGACCCGGGTCGCGGCGACGCCGCGGCCGAGGAGCGGCGGCGGGCGGAGGCGGCGCTCGCCCGGGACACGCTGATCCACAACGAGCAGGTGAAGCTCACCGCCAACCTGATGAATATCGGCGCGGCCGGGTTCGCCATCACGGGCATCGTCGCTCCGCTCACGGGCGCCCTGGCGACCACCGGCCGCATCGGCGACGATGCCCTGGCCCTGATGGTCGTTTGGTTCGTGCTCGGCGTTGGTCTACACTGCGGTGCGAGGCTGACGCTGACGAACCTGCGATGATGAGCCTGACGACCTACGCCTTCGTCCTCGTTCCGTGCCTGGTGAGCGGGGCCGCGGCGCTGGGCATCGTCACGCTCCGGCGCTCGGCCGCGCGGCTCGACCGGCGGATCGCCCGCCTCGCCGCCGAGGCCACCGCCTCGCCCCCTCGCGACCCCCTGGCCGACCGCTCCTGGCCGGCGCGCCGCGCCGTCGGGCGCTGAGCGGCGGCCCCCCTCCCGCGCCGGCCTGAAGAAGACCGGTACTCCCGGGAAGGCGCCGGCGGCCGGGCCCGCACGCCCGGCGCGCCGGCGATCCGGCCCGTTGCGGCGAGCTCGACCGATCCGATCCCCGCACGACCGGACCGCCGCCGCGGCCCCGGCTCCGCGCCCGGTCGCGCGCCGGCATGGCTGCGTGGCTGCGTGGCCGCGGCCGCGGCCGCGTTGGGTCGAGACAACCACAAGCGGTTGTGATCAAGCGTAACAACCAAGGTTCGTATGAGCGATAAATGCTCAAATTTAACTTGGCCATCGACTTATGAGCAAAAAGTGCTCTATTATTTTCTACTTGTCAGTGCTTGTGAAATTTACGATTGGGCCCTACAAGCGACTTCGGTCACCACTCCCGACGATGGCATCGCATGACAGCGAGATTCCGGCTCACTCGCGCCTACATCGACCTCGGCCGCGCGGGACGCCGACGCTGGCCGGCCGGCGCCGAGGGGCACCTGGTCAAGGAGCCGGCGGCGACCGGCGGGGAAGCCCGGGTCCCGGAGCGCGGGCGCGGCCTCGCGGCCTGCGCCGCCCCGGCCCCGCGGCGGCGCGCGACCGAGGCCGATCCGCTGGTGGCGGAGGTCCAGGCGCTCGCCGCGACGGTCGCCCGGCTCGGTCTCGGCCGCCTGCCGGCCCTGATCGAGCGCCGCTCCCGCGAGGACGTGACCTTCGGCACGCAGGCGCACGCGATCGACGGCCTTCGGGCCGACGTCGAGCAGAGCCTCGCGGCGCTCGGCCGGATGATCGACGCCGCGCAGGACCTCCTGCGGGCAGGGCGCGTCCCGGGCCCGGCGCTCGGGGCGCTGAGGGCGCGCATCAGGGTGGAGGCGGCGGCGTGCGGCCGCCGCCTCGAGGCCCTCATGGGCGCGCTCGAGGCCTCGGGCTGCCTGCCGGAGGCGGGCGGCGACGAGGCCGCCGGCTGATCCCGGGGCGGACGCGCCGCATGGGGGCGAAGGCCGGGCGGTCCTCGCGCCGGGGACGCCCTCGTCGGCCGCGCCGCCTCAGACCCAGGTGCCGGCGGCGGCCTCCGCCGCCCGCCGGAGCGCCGCGATGTTCGCCCCGTAGGCGTCGCGGCCCCCCTTGAAGATCGCCGAGCCGGCCACCAGCACGTTGGCGCCCGCCGCCACGACCGCGGCGGCGGTGTCCGGGGTGATGCCGCCATCGACCTCGACGTCGATGGGGCGGTCCCCCACCATCGCCCGCACGCGGCGCACGGTCTCGCAGGCGGAGGCGATGAAGCTCTGGCCCCCGAAGCCCGGGTTGACGGTCATGCAGAGGACGAGGTCGACCGCGTCGAGCACGGGCTCGACCAGGGACGCGGGCGTGCCCGGGTTCAGGGCCACGCCGGCGCGCTTGCCGAGCGCCCGGATGGCCTGGAGCGAGCGGAGCAGGTGGGGCCCGGCCTCGGCGTGGACCGTGATGATGTCGGCCCCCGCCTGCGCGAAGGCGTCGAGGTAGGGGTCGGCCGGGGCGATCATCAGGTGGACGTCGAAGACCGCCTGCGTGTGCGGGCGCAGCGCCCGGACCACGACCGGGCCGAAGCTCAGGTTCGGCACGAAGTGGCCGTCCATCACGTCGACATGGACCCAGTCCGCCCCCGCCGCGACCACGTCGCGGACCTCCTCCCCGAGCCGCGCGAAGTCGGACGACAGGATCGAGGGGGCGATCACCAGGGGACGGGTCATGGGTCTCAGGTCCGGGGCTCGGGTCCGTGACGTCGACGCAGAAGGGCCGGGGTTCTCACCCCGGCCCCAAGTGTCGGCTGGTCCGCGTGGCGCGGGCGGGTCGTCGGCGCCTCAGCGCCGGCGGAACTGGCCGCCGCGGAAGGGCGGGCGCGGCCCTGAGGCGCGCTCGTCCTTGTGCCGGAACACCAGCCGCCCCTTCTCGAGGTCGTAGGGCGACATCTCGACGGTGACGCGGTCCCCGGCCAGAGTCTTGATGCGGTTCTTCTTCATCTTGCCGGCCGTGTAGGCCACGATCTCGTGGCCCTGGTCGAGCTGCACGCGGTAGCGCGCGTCCGGCAGGATCTCGAGCACGAGACCGTCGAACTGCATCAACTCTTCTTTCGCCATTCACACTCTCCGCTCCGGGCGCCGTCGCGGTCGGCACGCCGGGAGCCTATTCTCGATCGAATCCAGCGCGACGCGGCCGGCCGTGAAGGAGCTCGGCCGGGGCCGGGCGCTCTGCGGACCTTCGAACGCTGGGCTGCATGTAAGGTGAGGCGTAGGGACGCGCAAGCCGTGCCGGTGACGGACGCACGGGTTCGTCACACGCGGGCGCCCGGAATCCGCGCGGGATGCCGGGCGCTCGCGCGCGGGGCGGGCCGGCCGGAGCGCCTCCGGCCGGCCGCCGGGAGGGCGGCGCCCTACTGGGTCAGCTCGTTGCCGGTGTAGTCGATGCGGCCGTCGGCGCCCTTCTTCCACACGTACATGATGTAGTCCGGGCGGGTGATGTCGCCCTTCTTGTCGTACGAGATGTCGCCGATCACGGTCTTGAACGGCTTGCCCTCGTGCATGTAGGCGGCGACCTTCTTGCCGTCGGTCGACTTCGTCGCCTCCATGGCGGCCTTCAGGATCTGGACGGCGGCGTAGGAGTAGAGGGTGTAGGCCTCGGGATCGTAGTTGCGGGCCTTGAACTCGGCCACGACGTCCTTGGCGTTGGGGTTCTTGCGGGCGTCGGGCGCGAAGGTCATGAGGGTGCCGTCGGCGCCCGGGCCGGCGATCTGGGCGTACTCCTTGTCGGTGATGCCGTCGCCGCTCATCAGGGGCGCGTTGAGGCCCTGGTCGCGCATCTGGCGCACGATCAGGCCGGCCTCCGTGTGCAGGCCGCCGTAGTAGATCACGTCGGTCTTGGCCTGCTTCAGCTTGGAGACGAGGGCGGAGTAGTCCTTCTCGCCGGGGTTGATGCCCTCGAACAGCACGTCCTTGCCGCCCTTGGCCTTGAGGGACTTGAGGGTCTCGTCCGCGAGGCCGCGGCCGTAGGGCGTCTTGTCGTGCACGAAGGCGATGTTCTTGCCCTTGAACTTGTCGGCCAGGTAGCTGCCGGCGACCGCGCCCTGCTGGTCGTCGCGGCCGCAGGTCCGGAAGGTGTTCCAGAGCTTGCGGTCGGTGAATTTCGGGTTGGTCGAGGCCGGCGTGATCTGGACGATGCCGGACTCGCCGTAGACGTCGGAGGCCGGGATCGAGACGCCGGAGTTGAAGTGGCCGACCACGGCCTTGACGCCGTCGGCCGAGAACTTGTTGGCGACCGAGACGCCCTGCTTCGGATCCGAGGCGTCGTCGCCGACCACCAGCACGATCTTCTGGCCGTTGATGCCGCCGGCCTTGTTGATGTCGGCGACCGCCTGCTCGGCGCCGTTCTTGAGCTGGGCCCCGAAGGCCGCGTTGGGGCCGGTGATCGGGCCCGCGACGCCGATCTTGACCTGGGCCTGGGCGGTGCCGGCCCAGGCGAGGCCGGCCGCGAGGGCGAAGCCGGCCAGTAGCGTGCGCTTCATCGGTGAACTCCTCTGGATCAGGTTCTGACGTCAGGCTTGTTGGGCCCCCGGGGGGGCCGGGACGAACCGGAGGGAGACCTCCGGAATCCTGCAACTCTCGCGCGCCGCTCCGTCGAAGTCACGACGGAAAAAGCGGCGCCCGCCCTACGCGCCCGCCCCGCCGCGGGTCCGCCACGTCAGCGGGCCGGTGCGCTCGTAGAGCCAGCGGTACTGGGTCGTCATCTGCCGGGCCCGGGTCGTGCGGTAGCCGAGCGAGCCGACGGCCAGCAGCACGATCGTGTCGACGACGTAGTAGTGCGGCGACACGAAGGTGCCCTCGAACAGCGCGTGGTGGATGAAGCGCACGGCGACGCCGAGGAGCAGCAGCGCCACGACGACCTGCCAGTAGGGCCGCCACCCCAGGGCGATGCCCCGGGCGATCATCCAGGCGCCCCAGCCGCCCATCACCACCGTCACGAACAGGAAGAGCCAGACCGTGCTCTCCTCGTAGAGGATGCCCTGCATCAGTGCCGCCCCCCCTCGAGGTAGGCCGCCTTCACGGACGGGTCGTCGAGCAGCTGCTTGCCCGAGCCCGACATCGTGATGGTGCCGGTGACCATGACGTAGCCGCGATGCGCGAGCTTGAGAGCGTGGTAGGCGTTCTGCTCCACCAGGAACACCGTCATCCCGTCGCGCTCGTTGAGCTCCCGGATCACCGAGAAGATCTGCTTGACGATCAGCGGCGCGAGCCCGAGCGAGGGCTCGTCGAGGAGCAGGAGCCGGGGCCGGCTCATCAGCGCCCGGGCGATGGCGAGCATCTGCTGCTCGCCGCCCGACATGGTGCCGCCGCGCTGGTGCAGGCGCTCCTTGAGGCGCGGGAACAGGCCGCAGACGCGCTCCAGGTCCTGCACGAAGTGGGTGCCGCCGTTGACCGCGGCCCCCATCTGGAGGTTCTCGTAGACGGTCATGCGCGGGAAGATGCGCCGGCCCTCGGGCGATTGCGCCAGGTTGAGCCGGGCGATCTCGTGCGTGGGCATCCGGGTGATGTCCCGGCCCGCGTAGGTGATGCTGCCTTCCCGGGCCCGCGGGCTGCCGAAGATCGTCATCATCAGGGTCGACTTGCCGGCCCCGTTCGCCCCGATCAGGGTGACGATCTCGCCCTCGTTGACGTCGAGGTCGACGCCCTTGAGGGCGATGATGTTGCCGTAATAGGTCTTCACGCCCCGCACGGTGAGGAGCGGCGCGCGGGCGCCCGCTTCGCGGGCGCGGGTCTCGTCGACCAGGACGTTGATGCCCGCGACGCTCACGGCGCGCTCCGGGCCGCGGCGAGGCCGGCCCCGATCAGGAGGCCGCCGCCGAGACGGTTGAGGAGGCGCCGCCGCCCGGGCCGGGCGAGGAGCCCGCCGGCCCGGGAGGCGGCGAGCGCGTAGCCGAGGGCGTTGAGGAGCGCGAGGGAGACGAAGGTCGCCTCGAAGATCGCCATCTGGGTCAAGAGGTCCCCTTGCGGGTCGAGGAACTGGGGCAGGAAGGCGATGAAGAACGTCAGGCTCTTCGGGTTGAGGGTGGTGACGAGCCAGGCCTGCGCCGCCATGCGGAGCGCCGGGGCGCCCGCCCGCGGCGGGGCCGCGACGGCGCCGCCCGCCCGCCAGAGCTTCACCCCGACCCAGACCAGGTAGGCCGCGCCGCACCACTTGAGGAGCGTGAACAGGCTGCCGGAGGCCGCCAGGAGCGCGCCGAGCCCGAGGAGCGAGAGCGTCATCGCGGTGAGGTCCCCGAGGGCGACCCCGATCGCGGCCGGCAGGGCCGCCCGGAAGCCGCTCCCGACGGCGTAGGAGACGACGAGGAGGATCGTCGGTCCGGGGATCACCAGCAGGAGCGCCGACGCCGCCGCGAAGGCCGCCCAGGTCGAGACCGTCATACGCCCACCTCCGCCTCGACCGTCTCGACTTCCTCGTCCTCGACGCCGAGATAGGCCGCGATCACGCTCTGGTCGCTCTGGATCTCGGCCGGGGTGCCGTCCGCGATCTTGGTGCCGTAATCGAGCACCACGACGTGGTCGGAGATCTCCATCACCACCGACATGTCGTGCTCGATCAGGAGCACGGAGGTGTCGTGGTCGTCCCGGATGGCCCGCAGGAGGTCGTTGAGCGCCAGCGATTCCCGGGGGTTGAGGCCGGCCGCGGGCTCGTCGAGGCAGAGCAGCACCGGGTCGGTGCACATCGCCCGGGCGATCTCGAGCCGGCGCTGGTCGCCGTAGGGCAGGTCCCCGGCCGGGTCGTCGGCCCGGTGGATCAGGTGGATGCGGGTGAGCCACTCCACCGCCTTGTCGATCGCCGCCTTCTCGGCCCGCCGGTAGGCCGGCAGGCCGACGAGGCCCGCGAGCGTGTAGCCGGAGGCCCGCATCATCGGGTTGTGCTGGGCCACCAGGAGGTTCTCGAGCACCGTCATGCCGGTGAAGAGGCGGATGTTCTGGAAGGTGCGGGCCACGCGGGCGCGGCGGTTCACCGCGTAGCCGGGCAGGCGCTCGAGCAGGAACTCCGCGCCGTCCCGGTGGCGCAGGGTCATCATGCCCTCGGTCGGCTTGTAGAAGCCGGTGATGCAGTTGAAGACCGTGGTCTTGCCGGCGCCGTTGGGCCCGATGAGGGCGGTGATGTCGCCGCGCCCGGCCCGGAACGTGAGGTCGTTGACGGCCACGAGGCCGCCGAACCGCATGGTGACGTGGTCGACCGTCAGCACCGGGTCGTCGAGGCGGGGGGAGGGGGCGCCCATCAGCCGTGCCCCTCCTTCACGAACGAGCCCGAGATGCGCTTGCGCTCCTTCAGCACCAGGGAGGGCGAGCGCTCCGAGATCAGGCCGCGGGGGCGCCAGATCATCATCAGCACCATGGCGAGGCCGAAGAGGAGCAGGCGGTACTCGTTGGGGTCGAAGCCCTCGCCGAAGACCGCGCTCAGGAAGCCGAGGTTGCGCAGCATCTCGGGCCCGCCGACCATCGCCACCGCCGCGATGGCGACGCCGATCTGCGAGCCCATGCCGCCCAGGACCACGATGGCCAGGATGATGGCGCTCTCCAGGAAGTTGAAGCTCTCGGGGCTGACGAAGCCCTGCCGGACGGCGAAGAAGGAGCCCGCGAACCCCCCGAACATGGCGCCGAGCGCGAAGGCGGTGAGCTTCGTGTTGGTGGTGTTGATGCCGAGCGAGCGGCAGGCGATCTCGTCCTCGCGCAGGGCCTCCCAGGCCCGCCCGATCGGCAGCCGGCGCAGGCGCAGGGTGACGAGGTTGGTGACCAGGGCGAGGGCCAGGATCAGGTAGTAGAGGAAGATCACCCGGTGCATCGGGCTGAACGGGAGCCCGAGCCGGGCCGCGAAGCCGTCCTCGTCCGCCGTGAACGGGATGCCGAAGAAGGTGGCGCGGGGGATGGACGAGATGCCGGCACCGCCCCCCGAGAAGTCCTGCCAGTTGATCAGGACGAGGCGGATGATCTCCCCGAAGGCGAGCGTCACGATGGCGAGGTAGTCGCCGCGCAGGCGCAGCACCGGGAAGCCGAGGATCATCCCCCACAGGCCCGCGAACAAGCCGGCGAGCGGCAGGCAGACCCAGAACGACCAGCCGAGCGTGGTGGAGAGGAGCGCGTACGAGTAGGCGCCCACCGCGTAGAAGGCTACGTAGCCGAGGTCGAGGAGGCCGGCGAGGCCCACCACGATGTTGAGGCCCCAGCCGAGCATCACGTAGGTGAGGATCAGGATGCCGAGGTCGACCCAGTAGCGCGATTCGCCGAGCCCCCCGGTGCCCAGGACGGCGAGGAGCGGGAACGTCGCGGCGACGCCGAGGAACAGCGGCAGGGCGAGGCCCGACACCCTCTGGCCGGCGTTCGGGGTCGCGTCCACGGCCTCGGTGGCCTGCCGGGGCGCCGGCGTCAGGGCCCGGCGCGCGTCGCGGTTGGCCACCACCGCGCGCTGGGCGAGGCGGCCCAGGAACACGAGCCCGCACAGGATGGCGACGAGGCCCCAGCGCGGCTTCAGGCCGAGGGCGCTGGTCTCGCTGAGGTCGGTGCGGAAGGCGATGATCGGGACGCAGAGGCCGAAGGTCACGAGCGCGAACAGGGCCGCGTCCCTGACGATCCCGGCGACGTCGAGGGGGGGGCGGGCCGCCGCGGGGGCGGCCGCGATGGCGGGGGCGGGGGCCGGCGTTGCCATCAGACCTTCTCGACCTCGGGCCGGCCGAGGATGCCGGAGGGCATGAAGATCAGCACGATGGCGAGGATCGAGAACGCCGCCACGTCCTTGTACTCGATCGAGAAGTAGGCCGACCAGAAGGTCTCGACGAGGCCGATGATGAGCCCGCCGAGCACTGCCCCCGGCAGGCTGCCGATGCCGCCGAGCACCGCCGCCGTGAAGGCCTTGACCCCCGGCACGAAGCCGTCGGCGAACGACACGACGCCGTAATAGAGGAGGTACATGGTGCCGGCCACGGCCGCGAGGCCGGCCCCGAGCACGAAGGTCAGCGAGATGGTGCGGTCGACGTCGATGCCGAGCAACGCCGCCATCTTGCGGTCCTGCTCGCAGGCCCGCTGGGCCCGGCCGAGGGGCGTGCGCTGCACGAGGTACCAGAACCCGGCGAGCAGCACGGCGGTCACCGCCATGATGACGATCTGCCGGTAGGAGAGCGCGACCGCGTAGCCGTTCTCCCCGGTCCAGAGCACGATGACCTCGCGCATCATCGGCGGCGTCGGCTTGTTGCGGGCGCCCTGCACCACCTGGACGAAGTTCGACAGGAAGATCGAGACGCCGATGGCCGAGATCAGGGGCGCCAGCCGGAACGAGCCCCGCAGGGGCCGGTAGGCGATGCGCTCGATCGACCAGCCCCAGAGGGCGGTCAGCACCATCGCCACCACCAGCACGATCAGGAGCGCGAGGGCGATCGACGAGATGCCGAGCCAGGTGGTGAGGATCAGGAAGGTGATCAGCGCGATGAAGGCGGACAGCATGAACACGTCGCCATGGGCGAAGTTGATCATCCCGATGATGCCGAACACCATCGTGTAGCCGATGGCGATGAGGCCGTAGATCGACCCCAGCGTCAGCCCGTTGATGAGCTGCTGCGCGAAGACCTCCATGCGGTCACGTTCTCCATAATCCTGGAGCGCAGCGGCGCTCGGGCCCCCCGGGTCGGCCGCGCGCGTGTCCCCGCGTGCCGGCCGCTCCTCGGGACCAGCCTTAGCAAGCACCGCACCACTCGACAATCGGGACCCGCCGGGCGGGTGTGCGAAAGGCCGGGTGGCTCGCGCCGAACCGCTCCGCTATCCTCGTGCGGGGCAATGTCCGCCGAGGGGGAGAGCGCCGCGATGGCGATGACGATGACGGGCGAGGTCGTGCTGCCCGCCGACCAGCAGACCGTGTGGGAGAAGCTCAACGACCCGGAGGTGCTCAAGCGCTGCATCCCGGGCTGCGACGTGCTGGAGAAGACCGCCGACAACGAGCTGCAGGCCTCGGCCAAGATCGCGGTCGGCCCCGTGAAGGCGACCTTCAAGGGCAAGGTCACCCTCTCCGACATCGACCCCCCGAACGGCTACCGCATCTCGGGCGAGGGGCAGGGCGGCGTCGCGGGCTTCGCCAAGGGCGGCGCCGTGGTCCGGCTCGAGCCGGTCGAGGGCGGCCAGACCAGGATGACCTACGACGTCGACGCGAGCGTCGGCGGCAAGATCGCCCAGCTCGGCGGGCGCCTGATCAACGGCGTCGCCAAGAAGTACGCGGACGGCTTCTTCGACACCTTCGCCAAGGAGGTGCAGGGCGGCCCGCCCGCGGCCTGACGCCCGCCGGCCGGGCGTCCCCCTGCCCAGGGCTTGATCACGCCCGGCCGGGCAGCCCTCTGCCCACGGCTCGATCACGCCCGGCCGATCGGCCGCCCCGTCGTGCGGCCGGGAGCCTGCCCGCGCCAGCAGGCGCCGGCCCGCGCCGGTTTGGCGGGATTTCGGCCGGTTTGGGCGTCCAAAGGTCCACCGGACCCCTCCTTGACCGTTCGTTCCGGGCGGTTGACACTCGAATTCGAGCAATTCCAGCCAGGACGCGGCCGGCCCTGGTCCACACACCGCACGGGACCCGCTCAAGGGTCCGGGGGCATCGGCCAGGAGGAGGAAGGCATCCCATGAGCTCCGTCAGCCTGACGGTGAACGGCAAGGCCGTGACCGCCGACATCGACCCGCGCACCCTGCTGGTGCAGTACCTGCGCGATTCCCTGCGCCTCACGGGCACGCATGTGGGCTGCGACACGAGCCAGTGCGGCGCCTGCGTGGTGCACCTCGACGGGCAGGCCGTGAAGGCCTGCACGGTGCTCACCGTCCAGTGCGAGGGCCGCGAGGTCACGACCATCGAGGGCCTGGCCTCCGGCGGCGCCCTGCACCCGATGCAGGCGGCCTTCCGGGAGCACCACGGCCTCCAGTGCGGCTACTGCACGCCCGGCATGATCATGACCGCGGTGGACCTCGTGCGGCGCAAGGGCCACGCCCTCGACGAGCACACCATCCGGCACGAGCTCGAGGGCAACATCTGCCGCTGCACGGGCTACCACAACATCGTCAAGGCGATCGGCGCGGGCGCCGCCGCCATGGCGGGCGGGCCGCAGCAGGCCGCCGCGGAGTAGCGCGCCCGAGGGCCCGCGGGGTCCCGGCGCGCCGGGACCTCGGGACAGGACCCCGGGACTGGACCCCGGGACTGGACCCCGGGACTCCGGGACAGGACCCCGGGACGGGGCCCCAAGACAGGAGGTCCGGTCCGGCGGCGAACCGTCCGGGGCCGGGCCGCGACCGAGCCGGCGCCCCGACGGGCCCGCGCCAGGCCATCACGGGAGAGAGACCATGACCGCCACCGGCATCGGCGCCCCCGTGCGCCGCAAGGAAGACCAGCGCTTCATCACCGGTAAGGGCCGCTACGTCGACGACTTCAACCGCCCGGGCCAGGCCCATGCCTGCTTCCTGCGCTCGCCCCACGCCCACGCGGCGATCCGCGGCATCGATGCCGGGGCGGCGCGCGCCATGCCGGGCGTGCTCGCGGTCCTGACCGGCGAGGACCTGGCGGCCGACAAGGTCGGCGGCCTGATCTGCGGCTGGATGATCCACTCGAAGGACGGCACCCCGATGAAGGCCGGGGCGCACCCGGCCCTGGCCCAGGGCAAGGTGCGCTACGTCGGCGACCACGTCGCCGTGGTGGTGGCCGAGACCCTGTCCCAGGCCAAGGACGCCGCCGAGGCGATCGCGGTCGCGTACGACCTCCTGCCCGCCGTGGTGGAGACCGCCCGGGCCGCGGGCGCCGGCACGGTCATCCACGACGTCGCGCCCGACAACACCGTGTTCAACTGGCACCTCGGCAACCAGGCCGACGTCGAGGCCGCCTTCGCCCGGGCGGCGCACGTCACGGCGATCGACCTCGTGAACAACCGCCTGGTGCCCAACGCCATCGAGCCCCGCGCCGCCATCGGGGATTACGACGAGGCCGAGGAGCAGTTCACCCTCTACACCACGAGCCAGAACCCGCACGTCGCCCGGCTGGTGCTGTCTGCCTTCATCGGCATCGCGCCCGAGAACAAGCTCCGGGTGGTGGCGCCCGACGTCGGCGGCGGCTTCGGCTCCAAGATCTTCATCTACGCCGAGGAGACGGTCTGCGTCTGGGCGGCCCGGAAGGTCGGCCGGCCCGTGAAGTGGACGAGCGACCGCACGGAGGCCTTCCTGTGCGACGCGCACGGCCGCGATCACGTCACCCACGCCGAGATGGCCCTCGACGAGAGCGGCAGGATCCTGGCGCTCAAGGTCCACACCATCGCCAACCTCGGCGCCTACCTGTCGACCTTCGCGTCCTCGGTGCCGACCTACCTGTACGCGCCCCTGCTGTCGGGCCAGTACAACATCCCGGCGATCTACTGCGAGGTCGACGGGGTCTACACCAACACCGCGCCGGTGGACGCCTACCGGGGCGCCGGCCGCCCGGAGGCGACCTTCGTGATCGAGCGCCTCGCCGAGGTGGCGGCGCGCCAGCTCGGCCAGGACCCGGCGCGGTTCCGCCGCCGCAACTACGTCAAGGCGTTCCCGCACCAGACGCCCGTCATCATGATGTACGACGGGGGCGACTACGCGGCCTCCCTCGACAAGGCGCTGGAGATCGCCGACCACAAGGGCTTCCCCCGGCGCCGGCGCGAGAGCGCCCGCAACGGCAAGCTCCGGGGCCTCGGCTTCTCGTCCTACATCGAGGCCTGCGGCATCGCCCCGTCCCAGGCGGTGGGCTCCCTCGGGGCCGGGGTGGGCCTGTGGGAATCCGCGGAGGTGCGGGTGAACCCGACGGGCTCGATCGAGGTGCTGACCGGCTCCCACAGCCACGGCCAGGGCCACGAGACCACCTTCGCGCAGCTCGTCTCCGACCGGCTCGGCGTGCCGATCGAGAGCGTCTCCATCGTGCACGGCGACACCGACAAGGTGCAGTTCGGCATGGGCACCTACGGGTCGCGCTCGGGCGCCGTCGGCATGTCGGCCATCGCCAAGGCGCTCGACAAGGTCGTCGCCAAGGGCCGCAAGGTGGCGGCCTACGCCCTGGAGGCCGGCGAGGGCGACATCGAGTTCAAGGACGGCCGCTTCTCGGTCGCCGGCACCGACCGGTCGCTGGCCTTCGGCGAGGTCGCGCTCCAGGCCTACATCGCCCACAAGTTCACCGGCGCCGAGCTCGAGCCCGGCCTGAAGGAGGGGGCGTTCTACGACCCCACCAACTTCACGTTCCCGGCGGGCGTCCACATCTGCGAGCTCGAGGTCGATCCCGACACCGGCCACGTCACCATCGAGCGCTTCACCGCGGTCGACGATTTCGGCAACATCATCAACCCGATGATCGTCGAGGGGCAGGTCCACGGCGGCATCGCGCAGGGCGTCGGCCAGGCCCTGTTCGAGGGCGCCGTCTACGATTCCGACGGCCAGCTCGTCACCGCGAGCTTCATGGATTACCGCATGCCCCGGGCCGAGGACCTGCCCTCGTTCGAGGTCGGCATGACGGTGACGCCGTGCCCGTCGAACCCGCTCGGCATCAAGGGCTGCGGCGAGGCCGGCGCCATCGCGGCCCCGGCCGCGGTGATGAACGCGCTGACGGACGCCCTCGGGCACGAGAACATCGCGATGCCGGCGACGCCGCTGGCGGTGTGGCGGGCCGCGCAGGCGAGCCCGCACCTCCAGCCCGCGGCCGCCGAGTAAGAGGGGACCCCCGATGTACGCCTTCGCCTACCACCACCCGACCAGCCTGAAGGAGGCCGCCGGCCTCCTCGCCAAGGACGCCGACGCCAAGATCGTGGCCGGCGGCCACACCCTGCTGCCGACGATGAAGCAGCGCCTCGCGGCGCCCGGCAGCCTCGTCGACCTCGCCCGGGTGCCCGACCTCGCGGGCATCGAGCGCACGCCCCGCGCCGTCACGATCGGCGCGATGGCCACCCACGCCATGGTGGCGGATTCGGCCGAGATCCGGGAGGCGATCCCGGCCCTGACCGAGCTCGCCGCCCTGATCGGCGACCCCGCGGTGCGCCACCGCGGCACCATCGGGGGCTCCGTCGCCAACAACGATCCCGCCGCCGACTACCCGGCCGCCTGCCTGGCCCTCGGCGCCACCATCGGCACCAACAAGCGCAAGATCGCGGCCGAGGACTACTTCACGGGGCTGTTCGAGACCGCGCTCGAAGAGGGCGAGATCGTCACCTCGGTGTCGTTCCCGATCCCCCACAAGGCCGCCTACGAGAAGTTCCGCAACCCGGCCTCGCGCTACGCCCTCGTGGGCGTGTTCGTGGCCAAGCGCCCGAGCGACATCCGGGTCACCGTGACGGGGGCGGGCTCGAACGGCGTCTTCCGCTGGACGGAGGCCGAGGAGGCGCTGGCCAAGCGCTTCTCGCCGAAATCCCTCGACGGCCTGTCGGCCTCGCCGGCGAACCTCAACAGCGACCTGCACGCCGACGCCGCCTACCGGGCGCACCTGATCGGCGTCATGGCCCGCCGCGCGGTCCAGAAGGCGGCCGACCGTTAGCGCCCGGGGTCTCCCCCCGCGGGGGGAGACCGCCCGCTCCCCGGGGGGGCGGTCGCCCTCCCGCCGGCCCCGGCGCCGGCCCGTCGCGGGGCTGCAAACGACCGCCCGCCGCGCGACAATGCTGGCGCACTCCACGGAAGCCGAATGACCCTGCCCACCTCCATCGACGCCACCCTGGCGCTGCTCTCCTCCGCCGGCTACGTCGCCGACCGGGCGCTCGCCACGGTGGTGTTCCTGTCCCTCAAGCTCGGGCGGCCGCTCTTCCTCGAGGGGGAGGCGGGCGTCGGCAAGACCGAGATCGCCAAGGTGCTGGCCCGCGGCCTCGGGCGGTCCCTGATCCGGCTGCAATGCTACGAGGGGCTCGACGTCGCGGCCGCCGTCTACGAGTGGAACTACGCCGGACAGATGATGGCGATCCGCCTCGCGGAGGCGGGCGGGAGCGTCGACCGCTCGCGCCTCGAGGCGGAGCTGTTCTCCGAGCGCTACCTGATCCGCCGGCCCCTGCTGCGGGCCCTGGAGCCGGGGGAGGGCGGCGCGCCGGTGCTGCTGATCGACGAGCTCGACCGCACGGACGAGGCCTTCGAGGCCTTCCTGCTCGAGGTCCTGTCCGACTTCCAGGTCACGATCCCGGAGCTCGGCACCATCCGGGCCGCCGGGGCGCCGGTGGTGATCCTGACCTCGAACCGGACCCGCGAGATCCACGACGCCCTCAAGCGGCGCTGCCTCTACCACTGGGTCGACTACCCGGACGCCGCCCGCGAGCTCGAGATCCTCAGGACCCGCCTGCCGGACGCCCCCGCCTCCCTCTCGCGCGACGTCGTCGCCTTCGTGCAGGCGATCCGCAAGGAGGACCTGTTCAAGGCGCCGGGCGTCGCCGAGACCCTCGACTGGGCGACGGCGCTCGTCGAGCTCGACGCCATCGCGCTCGACCCGACGCTCGTCATCGACACGCTCGGCGTGCTGCTGAAGTACCAGGACGACATCCAGGCCATGCAGGGCGGCCGCGCCAAGGCCCTGCTCGACGAGGTGCGGTCCGCCGCCCGATGAGCCAGAGCAGCGGCCGGCTCCCCGCCAACATCGCCTACTTCGCCCGGGCGCTCCGGGCGGCCGGCCTGCCCGTGGGGCCGGGCGACGTGCTCGACGCCGTGACGGCGGTCGAGGCCGCCGCCATCGGCACCCGGGAGGAGTTCTACTGGACGCTCCACGCCGTGCTGGTGCGCCGGCACGAGCACTCGGCCCTGTTCGCCGAGGCGTTCCGGCTGTTCTGGCGCCGGCGCGACCTGATCGAGGCGATGATCGCCCAGATGTCGCCGGTGGCGCCCGACAAGGCGCCGCCCAAGGCCCCCAATCCCGGCGCCCTGCGGGTGCGCGAGGCCCTGAGCCCGAAGGTCGAGCGCCGGCCGCCCGAGGTGAAGGAGGAGGACCTCTCCACCGCCTACCTGTCGGTCTCCGAGCGCGAGGTGCTCAAGGCCAAGGACTTCGCCCAGATGAGCGCCGACGAGGTCGCGCAGGCCCGGCGCCTGATCGCGGCCCTGCGGATGCCCGACGACGCGACGCCGACGCGCCGCTTCGAGGCGACGGCGCGGGGCCGCATCGACCCCCGCCGCAGCTTCCGCCGCACCGTGCGGGCGGGCGGGGCCATCGACCTCGCCTTCCGGAGCCCCCGGGTGCGCCCGCCGCCCCTCGTCGCCCTCTGCGACATCTCCGGCTCGATGGCGGAGTATTCCCGGCTGTTCCTGCACTTCCTGCACGCCGTGAGCGAGAAGCGCCGCGTGCACAGCTTCGTGTTCGCGACGCGGCTCACCAACATCACCCGCGAGCTCGCCCGCCGCGACCCGGACGAGGCGCTGGCGCGGGCGAGCGGCCGGGCGCAGGACTGGGAGGGCGGCACCCGCATCGCCGAGGCGCTGCACGTCTTCAACCGGCGCTGGTCGCGGCGGGTCCTGGGGGGCGGGGCGGTCGTGCTGCTGTTCACGGACGGGCTCGAGCGCGAGGTCACGCCGGAGCTGACCTTCGAGATGGACCGGCTCCGGCGCTCGTGCCGGCGCCTGGTCTGGCTCAACCCGCTCCTGCGCTTCGAGGGCTTCGCGGCCCGCGCCACCGGCATCCGGGCCATGCTGCCCCACGTCGACGACTTCCGGCCGATCCACAGCCTCGCCGCGATGGCGGACCTCTGCCGCGCGCTCGGCGCAGCCCCGTCCCGCGCGGCCGATCCGACGGCGTGGTTGCGCGCGGCCGGCTGACACCTACCTTGTGCGTGTCGCGCGCTCGGGGCCACGGGCCGGCGCGCGGGAGGCCACCGCCATGCTGTCGACCGACACCGACATCCTCTCCGCCGCCGAGGCTTGGCGCGACGCCGGCCGCGGCGTCGCCCTCGCCACCGTGATCGAGACCTGGGGCTCGGCCCCGCGCCCGGTCGGCAGCCACCTCGTCATCGACCAGGAGGGCAACTTCCTCGGCTCGGTCTCGGGCGGCTGCGTCGAGGGCGCGGTCATCGCCGAGGCCGCCGACGTGATCGAGGACGGCCGGCCGCGGGTGCTCGAGTTCGGCGTCGCCGACGAGACCGCCTGGCGGGTCGGGCTCTCCTGCGGCGGCCGCATCCGCGTCCTCGTCGAGCCGGTCGCGTGAGGCGGCCGTGAAGCTCGACCTCCTGCGGGACCTCAACCGCGAGCGCGCCGCCCGCCGCGCCGCCATCCTGGTCACGGCCGTCGCGGACGGGACGCAGCGCCTCGTGCGCGAGGCCGACGCCGAGGCCGACCCCCTCGCCCCCGAGCTGCTCGCCCGCTTCCGGTCCGGCAGGAGCGGGATCGTCGAGGCCGGGGGCGGACCGCTCTTCCTCACCGTGCAGGTGCCCCCGCCGCGGCTCGTGGTGATCGGCGCCGTCCACATCAGCCAGGCGCTCGCGCCCATGGCGGCGCTCGTCGACCTCGACGTCACGGTGATCGATCCCCGCACCGCCTTCGCGACGCCCGAGCGCTTCCCCGACGTCTCCCTGCTGCCGCTCTGGCCCGACGAGGGGCTCTCCCGGCTGCCGCCCCTCGACCGCTACACGGCCGTCGCGGCCCTGACCCACGACCCCAAGATCGACGACCCGGCGCTCGTCGCCGCCTCCCGGGCCGCGTGCTTCTACGTCGGCGCGCTCGGCTCGCGCAAGACGCACGGGCGGCGCGTCGAGCGCCTCGGGGCGGCGGGGCTCTCGGAGGCCGAGATCGCCCGCATCCGGGCGCCCATCGGCCTCGACATCGGCGCCGTGAGCCCGGCCGAGATCGCCGTCTCGGTGCTCGCCGAGGTGATCGGCGCCCTGCGCCAGGACCGGCGCCGGGCCCCCGCATGAGGTTCGGGCCGGTTCCGGTGGCGGAGGCCGCCGGGCTCATCGCCGCCCACTCGGTGCGGGCCGGCGACGCGGTGGTGCGCAAGGGCCGGGTGATCGGCCGCGAGGACGCGCTCCGCCTCGCGGCGGCCGGCATCCGCGAGGTCGTCGCCGTCGCGCTCGAGGCGGGCGACGTCGGCGAGGACGACGCCGCCCACGCCCTGGCGCGCGCGGCGGCCGGCCCGGGCCTCACCGTCGAGCCCCCGTTCACCGGGCGCTCCAACCTCCACGCCGCCGAGGCCGGGGTGCTGTGCCTCGACCCGGCCGTCGTCGCGGCCGTGAACGGCGTCGACGAGGCCGTGACCCTGGCGACGCTCCCGGCCTTCAAGCCGGTCGTGCCCGGCGAGATGGTGGCGACCGTCAAGATCATCCCGTACGCCGTGCCGGGCGCGGTGCTGGACCGGGCGCTCGCCGCCGCGGCGGCGCCGGCGATCCGGGTCGCGCCCTACCGGCGCCGGCGGGTCGCGGCGGTCTCGACCCTGCTGCCCGGCCTCAAGGCGAGCGTGGTGGAGAAGACCCTGCGCACCCTCGAGGCGCGCCTCGCGCCCACCGGCGCGGCGCTCGCCGCCGAGGTGCGGGTGCCGCACGAGGCCGCCGCCGTGGCGGGCGCCCTGCGGGACGCGGTGGAGCGGGACGGGGCCGACCTCGCGGTGGTGTTCGGCGCCTCCGCCATCGCCGACCGGCGCGACGTCATCCCGGCCGGGATCGAGGCCGCGGGCGGGCGGGTCGACCACCTCGGCATGCCGGTCGATCCCGGGAACCTGCTGCTCCTCGGCCGCCTCGGCGCCGTGCCGGTGATCGGCGCGCCGGGCTGCGCCCGCTCCCCCAAGGAGAACGGCTTCGACTGGATCCTGCACCGCCTGCTCGCGGATCTGCCCGTCACCCGCCAGGACATCGTCGGCTTCGGCGTCGGCGGGCTGCTGATGGAGATCGTGTCGCGGCCCCAGCCCCGGTCCGGGGGCGGGAGCGACGCGGATGCCTGAGGCGCCGGTCGGCCTCGTGCTGCTGGCGGCCGGGCGCGGCACCCGGTTCGGCCCGGAGCCGAAGCTCCTCGCCCGCCTCGACGGCGAGCCGCTGGTGCGCCACGCCGCCGCGGCGGCCCTGGCCGCGACGACCCTGGCCTCGGGCCTCGGGCCGGTGGTGGCGGTGCTCGGCCACGCCGAGCCGGAGGTCCGCGCGGCGCTGCGCGGGCTGCCCCTGACCCTGGTGCGCAACCCGGCCTACGCGGACGGCATGGCGACCTCCCTCAGGGCCGGGCTCGCGGCGCTGCCGGACGCCGTCGAGGGGGCGATCGTGCTCCTCGGCGACATGCCGCGGATCGGCGCCGGCCTGCTGGTGCGGCTCGCGGGCGCGTTCCGGGAGGCCGCCGCGGGCGGCGCTCCGGCCCCCGCCGCCGTGGTGCCGGTGCGGGCGGGGCGGCGGGGCAACCCGGTGCTGCTGAACCGGCGCCTGCTCGCGGACGGCCTGTCGTCCCTCGCCGGCGACCGCGGCGCCGGGCCCCTGCTGGCGGCCCGGAGCGACGTCCTGGAGGTGCCGGTCGAGGAGGCCGGGATCCTGCTCGACGTCGACACGCCGGCGGCCCTGGCGGGCCTCGGCGGGACGGCGCGCTGAGGCGGCGCGGGCCGCAGGCCGGCCCGCCCGGGGAGCCGCTCCGTCAGACGAAACCGCGCGAGACCGCCCCGAGGTTGAGGAGGCCGACGATGGCGGTGAAGACCGCGTAGACGAAGCCGAGGTTCAGGAGCACCCCGAGCACGCCGACGGTGAGGCCAGCCACCACCACGATGCCGTCGCGCTCCACGAGCCCGAGGCCCATCAGCGTGACGGCGAGCCCGAGGGGGATCTGCCCGACCAGGGGCGCCGCGACGATCAGCACCAGCGCCAGCGCGAGGAGCAGGAGCCCCATCGTGCGCATGCCGATGCCGTTCTCGAACACCCGCAGCCGCGGCCGGGACCAGCGCTCGAGCCGGCGCAGGAGCGGCACGGCGCGCGCCACGGCCCGCTGCAGGTCGGCCCGGGCGATGGAGCGGCCGAGGAGGGTGCGGGGCAGCCAGGGGGCCGACATGCCTGCGGCGATCTGCGCCGCCACCAGGGCGAGGAGCAGGCCGCAGATCAGCGGGATCGGCGGCGGCATCGGCAGGCAGTTGGGCAGGCCGAGCAGCACCACGAGGAGCGCGAAGGCCCGGTCGCGCAGGACCGACACGATGTCTCCCACGGTGAGCCGCTCCGATTCCTGGGCGGCCAGGACGGTGAGGACCTCGGAAGTACGCGCGAATTGGGTCAAGGGGGCTGGGCCGTCCGGTGCCGGGTTGGCGGGCTCCCCTCTAGCCCAGTCCGGTGGCCGGGCCAACCCGCGGGCCCGCGCCGCGGCGGCGTGGCCGCGCTCGCCCTCGCGGGGGGGAGCCGGGGGCAGCCGCCCGAGGCGCGCGCGCAGCGGCCGGGCCGCCGAGAGGAATCGTCTGTGCATTGCTCACCGAGGTGAATCGCCGATGCGGGCGTACCGTTCCCGCCCCGGTGCTCAGACACGGCCAAGCGGGCATTCGTGGGGCAGCCCGGATGAAAACCGCGCCCCGGCCCGCCTCAGTGCAGCGTCAGCACGCCGTTCACGGTCCGGAACTCCGCCGGCTTGATCAGGTGCGAGTGGGCCACCCGCACCGAGTGCAGCGGCCCGTCGAGCTCGCGCTCCCAGAAGGACAGGAAATCCGTCAGCACGGGGAAGCGGGGCGCGAGGTCGTATTCCTGCCAGACGAAGGTCTGGAGCACGCCGGGGTGGTCGGGGATGCGGTAGAGGATGTGGGCCGTCGTCAGGCCGTAGCCCTCGATCCGACGCATGAACTCCTTGGAGACCATGGAACCTCCTCGCCGCGGTGATGCCCTCGGGTGCGGGAATAGTTTGCCAGCCAAGCGTGCGATGATGTGGTTAAGCATCGGTTAAGATCAAGCACGCGTCATCGCGACGACATCGGACGACGCCGTCGTTGGCAGCATCAATGGATGAGTGCTGGCAGACCGCACTAATCGGTTCGGCACCGCATCGCGCAGGCCGGGGCGGTGCGGTTTGCAGTCGATCGGACCGATCGGCCGGTGCGGGTCGCGCGCGTGCCGACCGAATACCCGGATTCACGCCCGCGCGGCAACGGCGCCGACCTTCGCCGGGGATCCGCCGAGTCTCCGTTGCAGATCTCCATTGCCGGTCTCCAGGTTCTTACAGACGCCGCGCGTCGATCGGTGCTCACCTGGCGGCGGGATCGGCCGCAGATTTCCCGTATCGGGCCGCGTGACGCTGCGTTATACGGAAAGGAGATTTCCGCGATGTCGTTTCAGGGACCGTCCTGCCGCCGTGCGACGTCTTCCCGCCCGCCCGGCACGTCCCGGGACCATCCTGGTCGCCGCGGCGCTCTGCCTCGGGGCTGGTCCGAGCCGGGGCGACGAGCGCGCGGATGCGCGCACGGTGCTGTTCGGCAGCCTCGACGCCGGGCGCTCGTCCTTCGTCGCCGTCGGGGCCAAGCACGCTCCCGGCGGCCCGGCCGCGGACGGCTTCGTGGCGCTCGGGAGCGTCGGCTACGGCCTGCGCCCCGAGCGCGACTATTACGGCGATCCCCGGGCATCCGCGGGCGCCCGCCCCCCGCGCGTCCTGCGTCACACCGTCCTCGCGGGCGCGCTCGGCGGCTGGCAATGGCTCCACGCGTGGGGCGTCGTGACGCTGTTCGCCGGCCCCGAGCTCGCGTTCGAGGTGCTCGACAGCGCCGCGACGAAGCGGCTGCCGGCCCCCGCGCCCGGTCTCCGGCTGCACGGCGAGGTCTGGGCGCGGCCGACCGGGGCGACGCTGCTCACGGGCACGCTCATCGCCGGCAGCGCCCGGACCACGATCTGGGGCCGGGCCTCCTGGGGCGCGCGGGTGCTGTCGTTCTACGTCGGGCCGGAGGCGGCGCTCTACGCCGACCGCACCGGCTACCGGAAGTGGAGCCTCGGCCTGCACGCCACCGACGTCGCGGTCGGGCGCGTGCGCCTGCGCGTCTCAGCCGGATGGGTCTACGAGGAACAGGTCCGGCGTCCCGGCGTCTACGGCGCGCTCGCGGTGTGGACGCCGCTCTGAGGGCGCCCGCGGGGGGGCGGCCGCGGGAGCGTTGCCCAGGGAGGCGAGGAACCGGCCCGCGTCGGCGGTGATCTCCGCCCGCCGCGCCGCGCTCATCCGGGCGAGGGTGCGGTAGGGCATGGCGAGGCGCGGGTTGTGCCGCAGCCGCGCCTCGTGGGCGATCAGGAAGTTCCAGTAGAGGGCGTTGAACGGGCAGGCTCCCGGGCCGGCGCGCGCCCGGACGTCGTAGGCGCAATCCCCGCAGTAATCCGACATGCGGTCGATGTAGGCGCCGGACGCCGCGTAGGGCTTCGAGCCGAGGAGGCCGCCATCGGCCCACAGGGCCATGCCGTGGACGTTCGGCAGCTCCACCCACTCGTAGGCGTCGGCGTAGACGACGAGGAACCAGGCCTCGACCTGCGCGGGCGCGATCCCGGCGAGCAGCGCGAAGTTGCCGAGGACCATGAGGCGCTGGATGTGGTGGGCGTGGGCGTGGACGCGGGTGTCGCGCACGCACCCGGCCAGGCACGCCATGTCGGTCTCGCCCGACCAGTAGAACCACGGCAGGTCGCGGCCGGCGCTGAGCGCGTTCGTCCCGGCGTAGTCCGGCATCCGGGCCCAGTACAGGCCGCGCACGTACTCGCGCCAGCCGATGATCTGCCGAATGAAGCCCTCGACCGCGTTGAGCGGCGCGCCGCCCCGGCGGTAGGCGGCCTCGGCGGCCCGGCAGACCTCCTCGGGGTCGAGGAGGCCGAGGTTGAGGGCCGGCGCGATCAGGCCGTGGTAGAGGAACGGCGTGTCCGCCCGCATGGCGTCCTGGTAGTCCCCGAAGGCCGGCAGGCACGCCTCCACGAAGTGCCGCAGGGCGTCGAGCGCCTCGGCCCGGGTCACCGGCCAGCCGAACGCCTCTAGCTCGCCGAAATGGTCGGGGAAGCGCCGGGCGACGAGGGCCATCACCCCGCGCGTGACCGCGTCCGGGGCGAAGCGCAGGCGCCGGGGCACGGCGTGGTCGGCCGGCAGGCGGCGGCGGTTGTCGCGATCGAAGTTCCAGCGCCCGCCCGCCGGCTCCCGCCCCTCCATCAGGAAGCCGGTGCGCCGCCGCATCGCCCGGTAGAACGTCTCCATGCGGAGCTCGGCGCGGCCCTCCGCCCAGCGGGCGAAGACGGAGCGCGGGCACAGGAAGCGGGTGTCGTCGCGGATCTCCAGCGGCACCTCGAGCGCCTCGCCCCAGGCTCGCATCATCTCCCAGACCCGCCACTCGCCGGGCTCCGTGACGACCACCCGGTCGGGCCGGTGGCGCGCCACCGCCCGGAGGAGCTCGCCCGTGAACGACCCGGTGTTCCCGGGATCCTCCAGCGAGACGTAGTCCACGCGCGCGCCGCGCTCGCGCCGCAGGTCGGCCGCGAAGTGGCGCATCCCGGAGAGCACCAGCACGAGCTTCTGCTTGTGGTGGCGCACGTAGGTCGCCTCCTCGGCGACTTCGACCATCAGCACCACGTCGGCCGCCGGATCGAGGTCGGCGAGGCTCGCGAGGCGCGGGTGCAGCTGGTCGCCGAGGACGAGGCGGAGCGTGCCCAGGACGGTTCCCCCTCAGCCCTTGGTGCGCACCCGGGAGCGCCCGCCGTCGACGCCGATCACCTGGCCGGTGATCCAGCCGGCATCGTCCGAGACCAGGAAGGCCGCGAGGGCCCCCGCATCCTCCGGGACGCCGAGGCGCGCGATGGCGTGCATGCCGGCGATCCCGTTCGCCACGGTCTCGTTGGCGGTGAGGGAGCGGGCGAGGTTGGTGCGGGTGAGGGAGGGCGCGACGGCGTTGACCCGGATGCCCGGCGCGAGCTCGGCCGCGAGCGTCAGCGCGAGCCCCTCGACGGCCCCCTTGGCCATCGCCACCGAGGCGTGGGCCGTGAACCCCTGCGCCACCGCGACCGTCGAGAACAGCACGACGCCGCTCGTCCCCTCGCCGGCCCCCGCCTTCAGGGCCGGGGCCGCCGCCTGCACGGCCAGGAAGGCGCCGAGCGCGTTGATGCGGAAATCCGCCTCGATCTCCTCGGCCTTCAGGCGCCCCAGGGGCTTGAGGTTGATGGTGCCGACCGCGTAGACGAGGCCCGACAGCTCCCCGCCCGCCGCCTCGGCGGCGCGCGCGAACAGGGCCTCGTCGCCGACGTCGCCCGCCGTCACCGTGGTGTCGCCGAGCTCGGCCGCCAGCGCGTCGAGCCGGGCCGCGTCGCGGGCGACGAGGTGGAGCGGGTAGTCGCGCGCCCGCAGGGCCCGGGCCGTGGCGGCCCCGATGCCCCCGGTGCCGCCGTAGATCAGAACCCGTCCCATGCCGCTCCCCCGCCCGCTCTCCCACCCTAGTTAAAGCGGGGCGTGCGGGCGGGAAGCCGGGCGCTACTGCCGCAGGGCCGCGGGCTGCCGCGGGCCGTCGCCGGGGCGCGGCGCCGCCGCGGGCCCGGGGCCGGTTCGGGAGCCGGGGAGCCATGATGAAGTTCGCCTTCGCGGGGATCGACTTTCTCGGCGGCGTGTTCGAGGCGCTGGCCACGGCCGGCTGGCAGCCCATCAAGCTGTTCACCCGGCCCTGCGACGGGATCTACGACCACAACGAGATGGTGGTGGCCCAGGCCCGCCGGCACCGGCTGCCGATCCAGCTCTCGCGGATCCGCGCCGGCGACATCGAGGCGCTCTCGGCCGAGCACGGCCGCGACTGGGTGCTGGTGGTGGCGGGCTACCCCTGGCTGATCACCGGCTGGCCCGGCCGGGTGCGCTACGCCCTCAACCTCCACCCCTCGCCGCTGCCGGACGGTCGCGGCCCCTACCCGCTGTTCCGGGCGATCCTCGACTCCTACGAGACCTGGGGCGTGACCGCCCACGTGCTGGCCGAGGAGGGGTTCGACACCGGCGACATCCTCGCCCAGGACCTGTTCTCCCTGTCGGCCGCCGAGACGCACGAGACGCTGCTCGCGCGCTGCCAGATGGCGGCGCTCCGGCTCGCCCGCGGCCCCATCGCCCGCGAGCTGCCGGCCCGCTGGCGGGCGGCCGAGCCGCAGGGCGACGGCGCCTACTGGCCGCGCGTCACCGACGCCGACCGCACCCTCGATTTCCGCCAGGGCGTCGAGGACGTGCTGCGGCGGGTGCGGGCCTTCGGGGCCATCGAGACGCTGGCGCGGGTGGGCGACACCCGGATGTTCGTCGTCGCGGCGGACGGCTGGACCGAGCCCCACCGCCACGCCCCCGGCACGGTGGTGCACCGCCATCGCCGCCACCTCGTGGTGGCGGCGCGGGACGGCTACGTGCAGATCACCCGCTGGAGCACCATTTCGCTCGCCGACGCCGCCAACACGGTCCGCTGATGCCGCCGATGCGCCGCAAGGGCGACCTGCCCGAGAAGCCCTGCGCCCAGTGCGGCCGCCCGTTCGCCTGGCGCCGGAAATGGGCGCGGGTCTGGGACGAGGTGCGCTACTGCTCCGAGCGCTGCCGCCGGCAGGCGGCGGCGGAGGGGCGCCGCGGGCCTCACGCCTCCAGGTGACGCCCGGGCGCGAGGCGCCAGACCAGCCCGCCGCGCGGGCCGAGCAGCATGGAGGCGACGTAGAGCCCGCCGGCGGTGAGCACGATGGCGGGGCCGGTCGGCAGGTTGCCGTAGTAGGACACGAGCAGCCCCGCCGCGCTGGCCAGGAGGGCGGTCCCCATCGCCACCGGGATCAGCCCGGTGAGGTCGGTGGCCCAGAACCGCGCCGTCACGGCGGGCAGGAGCATCAGCCCGACCGCCAGCAGGGTGCCGAGGGCGGCGAAGCCCCCGACGAGGTTGAGGACGACCAGCGCCAGGAAGCCGTAATGCACCGGGCCGCTCGCCCGGCCCACCGAGCGCAGGAAGAGCGGGTCGACGCACTCCATCACGAGCGGCCGGTAGGCGAGGGCGAGGCCGCCGAGGGTCGCGGTGGCGATGCCGCCGAGGAGCACGAGGGCGTCGTCGTTGAGGGCCAGCACCGTGCCGAACAGGATGTGCAGGAGGTCGATGGAGGTGCCCCGCGCCGAGATCAGCAGCACGCCGGCGGCGAGGGAGATCAGGTAGAACGCCGCCAGGCTCGCATCCTCGCGCAGCACGGTCGAGCGGGCGACGAAACCCGAGAGCAGCGCCACCGCGAGGCCGGCGGCGAGCCCGCCCAGCGTCATCGCGGGCAGGGACAGCCCGGCGACCAGGAACCCGACCGCGGCGCCCGGCAGGATGGCGTGGCTCATGGCCTCGCTCATCAGGCTCATGCGGCGCAGCGTCAGGAACACGCCCACCGGCGCCGCGCCGACCGACAGGGCGACGCAGCCGGCGAGCGCCCGGCGCATGAAGGCGAACTCGCTGAAGGGCGCCGTCAGGAGGTCGATCACGCGGCGCGCCCGCAGGATGGGCACGCGGCGCGCCCGCAGGGTGGGCACGCGGCGCGCCCGCGCGGGAGGCCGGTCACGCGGCGTGCTCGTGCGGGGGACCGTGGTCGTGGTCGTGGTGGTCGGCGTGGGCGTGCCCGTGCGGGTGCCGGGCGGGGCCGGCCGGCGGGGCGCCGCGGCACACCGGCGCCTCGTCGTCCCAGGCCTCGCAGAGCCGGCGGGCCCGCCGCAGGTTGCCGGGCTCGAGGACCTCCGCGGTCGCGCCCCAGGCCACGGCCTCGCGGGCGAGGAGCAGCGTGACCGGGAAGTACCGGCGCACCTGCTCCATGTCGTGCAGCACCGCCGCCACGGTCCGGCCCTCGCCGTGCCAGCGCACGACGAGGTCGAGGAGCTCGGCGGTGGTGCGGGCGTCGACGCCCGCGAACGGCTCGTCGAGGAGGATCACGCGGGCGTCCTGCAGGAGGACGCGGGCGAACAGGGCGCGCCGGAGCTGGCCGCCCGACAGGGTGCCGATCGGCCGGCGCTCGAACCCGGTGAGCCCCACGGCCGCCAGCGCCTCCGCCACCGCCCGGCCGTGGGGCCGGAGGGAGCGCCAGGGCCCGACCCGGCGCCACAGCCCCATGGCCACGAGGTCGAAGACGCTGATCGGGAAGCTGCGGTCGATCTCGGCGACCTGCGGCAGGTAGGCGATCTCGCGCCGGGCGAGGCCCGGATGCGCGACCTCGCCCTCGAGGGGCGCGACCTCGCCGATGATGCCCTTGAGCAGGGTCGACTTGCCGGCGCCGTTGGGGCCCACCACCGCCAGGAGGGTGCCGGCCGGGACCGTGCCGTCGAGGTGGTGGACCGCCGGGTGGCGGGCGTAGCCGAGGGTCAGGCCCCGGAACGCCAGGGCGCCGCGGGCCGGGGCGGGAGCGGCGCTCACGCCATCGCCCACGCGATCACGCCCCAGACCGCGGCCGCGAGGAGCCCCGCCAGGACGAGGCGCGGCAGCGCGCCCTGGCGCAGGAGCGAGGGCTGAACCGCCGACGGGACGCGGCGCGGCGGGGCAACGGGGTCGGCCTGCATCGCGGGCCCTTCATCGTCTGGCGGTCGGCGGCCCGGAGCACCCCCGCGGGCCGCGCCCTCGGAGCGGCGCCCCGGATCCGCGCCCTTGGCGGATGCCGTCCGCCACCTCATTTGCTAGAGGTGGCCGGGTGCTGCCCTCGGGCCGGACCTGTTACACTGTAACAGGACCGGCCTGTCAACCACCGCCGGGCACGGAAGGCCGAGCATGGACGAGCACCCGAGCCGCGACGAGGACGCTCACGACCTCGCGGCGTGCGACCACCCGGCGTGCGGGCGCGCGGAGGGCCGCGAGGGCTGCGGCGCGGCGAGCCGGGCCGGCCTGGTGGACCGGGCCGAGCGGATGGCGCGCGAGCGCGGGCTCCAGTTCACGGCGCTGCGCCGGCGCACCCTCGAGGTGGTGGCGGGCGAGGGCCGGCCGCTCGGCGCCTACGACATCGCCGAGCGCCTGAGCGCGCCGGGCAAGCGGGTGGCGGCGGTCTCGGTCTACCGGGCGCTCGACTTCCTGACCGAGAACGGCCTCGTGCACCGCATCGCCAGCCGCAACGCCTTCGTGCCCTGCGAGCACGGCCACGGCGGGGGCGAGAGCGCGGTGTTCCTGATCTGCCGCCGCTGCGGGACCGTCGACGAGACCGTCTCGGCCGAGATCGAGCGCAGCCTCGACCACACCCTGGCGCGGGCCGGCTTCAAGCCGGCGAGCCGCATCGTCGAGATCGAGGGCGAGTGCGGGGCCTGCCAGGGCCGCGGCGCGCCCGCCGGGCCCCCGGAGGCGCCGGCTCAATAGGCGTTCCGGAAGGCGCTGCGCGCCGCCACCGTCATGACCAGGATCTTCAGGTCGAGCCAGAGCGACCAGTTGTCGATGTAGTGGAGGTCGTGCTCGACGCGGCGCCGCATGTCGGCGTCGGTGAGCGTCTCGCCCCGCAGGCCGTTGACCTGGGCCCAGCCGGTGATGCCCGGGCGCACGTTGTGGCGCCGGGCGTAGAGGGCGATGCGCCGCTCGAAGCTGCGGTCGTGCGCGAGGGCGTGCGGGCGCGGGCCGACCAGGGACATGTCGCCCCGGATCACGTTCAGGAGCTGGGGCAGCTCGTCGAGGTTGGTGCGGCGCAGGAAGCGGCCGATCCGGGTGATGCGGTCGTCGCCCCGGGTGGCCTGCCGGAAGGCCTGGTCCGGCGCCGCCCGCATGCTGCGGAACTTGAGGACCGAGAAGGCCTCCTGGTTGAAGCCGTGGCGCTTCTGGCGGAACAGGCAGGCCCCCGGGCTGTCGAGCCGGATCAGGATCGCGATCAGGACCAGGACCGGCGACAGGGCCACGAGGGCCGCGCTCGCGAGCACGACGTCGAAGACCCGCTTGGCGGCGACCTCCAGGGGCGCGAGGGGCGCGCGGCCGACGGCGATCCCGGTGAGCCGGCCGACACGGCCGATCCGGATGTCGCCGAGGCGGTCCATCACCCGGCCCGGCCGCAGGTGCAGGGCCGCCGGCACCCGCAGGAAGGCGTCGATGCAGGCCTCGAGGTCGTCGGCCTCCGCCCAGGGCACCAGGACGAAGACGTCGTCGGGCCGCAGGAAGCGCACCACCGAGACCGCGAGGTCGAGGTCCTCGGCGAGGGCGGCGCGGCGCGCGGCCTCGTCCGGCCCCGGCCCCGGCGCCCGCAGGGTGCTCACCCCGATCACCCGCAGGCCGAGGATCGCCGCGTCGTGGCTGGCGTAGAAGTGCGCCACGTCGGCCTCGTAGCCGATCAGGTGGATGCGGCGGGCCGAGTCCGAGCGCGGCGTGGTCAGCCGGCGCACCAGGGTCACGGTCAGGTGGCGCGACGCGAGCAGCGCCGGCAGCCCGGCCAGGAAGGTCGCCACCGCGACGACGCGGGAGAAGTCGCCCGTCGTCTTCGTCAGGAAGCCGAGGAGCAGCGCGACCGTCCAGGCGGCGAGCCAGAGGCTCGCGGTCCGCCGCAGGTGGGGGGCGCCCGACAGGGCGTTCTCGATGCCGTACTCGCCGCGCGCGACGTTGGGCGTCACCACGAGGAGGCCGAGGAACAGCCCGACCTGGAGGGCCGGCCCGAGGGACGGCCGCGTGTCGTAGGCCACGCCGTGATAGGCGAGGTCGACCGCGACCCCGACCAGCACCACGGCGGCGAGGTCGGCGAGCGCCGCCCCGCCCGCGATGGCGAGCCGCAGGAAGGCCCGGCCGCGCCGCGGCAGGAGCGCGTTCCAGACCGCGCGCCGCCCGGCCGATCCGAGGCGCGGGACGCGGTCGCTCTGGGGAAACCGTTCGTGTCGCATGGAAGGCCCGTGAACCCGTCTGTGCCGAAGCGGTCCTCCGGTGCGCCCGCCGCACCGGGTTCGGGACCGCCTGCGGCGGGCGGCTGTTCCGGAACGGCACGCTCGGCGTGCCGCAACCGTCAGCCGCACGGGACCGAGCAAGCCCGGGACCGCCCGCCGCGCCGAACCGGATTCCGCGTCGGCGGGCAGCGCCCGGCGCCGGGGCGCGGGACACCCTTGCGCCGGGGCGCGGGACACCCTTGCGCCGCGTGCGGGACTTGAAGCCCGGCCGCGCGGTATAGGAGGGCGGTCGGAGCGGCCCGGGGGCGGGGGCCGGCCCCGGCCGGGAGAGGGAGCGACCCGGGCGATGGATGCGCGAGCGAGCGAGGACGAGCTGACCCGCGAGGGGCTGGCGGCCGGCCCGGCGACCGGCCGGACGGCCGCGGCGCCGGCCTCCCGCGCGCCGCCGGCCGCGGCCGGGCCCACCGTCGCGGTGCTGGCGGGCCTGAGCCTGTCGCACCTCCTCAACGACATGATCCAGTCGCTGCTGCCGGCGATCTACCCGCTCCTGAAGCAGGCCTACAGCCTGGATTTCGGACAGGTCGGCCTGATCACGCTGGCGTTCCAGCTCACGGCGTCGCTGCTGCAACCCATGGTCGGCCTGCTCACCGACCGGCGGCCGATGCCGTTCTCCCTGGCGGGCGGCATGCTGCTCTCCCTCGCCGGGCTCATCCTCCTGGCGCTCGCCGGGAGCTACGGCGTCCTGATCCTGGCGGCCTGCCTGGTCGGCCTGGGCTCGGCGATCTTCCACCCGGAGGCGTCGCGGGTCGCGCGCCTCGCCTCGGGCGGGCGCTTCGGCCTCGCCCAGTCGGTGTTCCAGGTCGGCGGCAACGCCGGCTCGGCCCTGGGGCCCCTGCTCGCCGCCTTCATCGTGGTGCCGCACGGGCAGGGCAGCGTCGCGGTCTTCGCCGTCGCGGCGCTGATCGGGTTCGTGGTCCTCGGCCTCGTCGGGCGCTGGTACCGCGACCGTCTCGCCCACGGCGCCGCCCGCGGCCGCAAGGGCAGCGGGGCGGCGGGCGTCGCCCTGCCGCGCGGCCGGGTGGTGCGCACCATCGCGATCCTGCTGGTGCTGATCTTCTCGAAGTACTTCTACATGGCGAGCCTGAGCTCGTACTTCACCTTCTACCTGATCCACCGCTTCGGGCTCGGGGTGCAGGAATCGCAGCTCTACCTGTTCGTGTTCCTCGGCGCGGTCGCCACCGGCACCGTGGTGGGCGGGCCGATCGGGGACCGCTTCGGCCGCAAGGTGGTGATCTGGGGCTCGATCGTCGGCGTGCTGCCCTTCACCCTGGCGCTGCCCCACGCCAGCCTCGGCTGGACGGTGGCGCTGACGGTGCCGATCGGCCTGATCCTGGCCTCGGCCATGCCGGCGATCCTGGTCTACGCGCAGGAATTGCTGCCCGGCCGCGTCGGCCTCGTGGGCGGCCTGTTCTTCGGCTTCGCCTTCGGGATGGGCGGGCTCGGCGCCGCGGTGCTGGGGGAACTCGCCGACCGCACCAGCATCGAGTTCGTGTACGCCGTCTGCGCCTTCCTGCCGGCGATCGGCCTCCTGGCGGCCTTCCTGCCGCGCCTCGACCCGCCCCGCGGCGCCTGAGGGCGGACGGGGCGCGCGGCGGCCGGGGGAGCGATCGCGCGATCCGTCGCGCGCCGGTGCGGGGGCGGGCTCCCCCTGCGCGCAGGGCGGGCCCGCCCCCGTCCGGCCGCGCCTACTCGGCCGCCTGCGCGGCGGGGCCGGCGACGGTCTGGATCGCCTCGAACCCCTCGAATTGCGGGTGCGACAGGTAGAGCGGCTTCGTGCTGGGCGCCCGGCTGTGGGCCCGGCGGAACTGCTCGGAGCGGGTCCAGGCCTCGAAGGCCGCCCGCGAGGCCCACACGGTGTGGGAGGCGTAGAGCACGTGGTCCTCGTGCTCGGGGCCGCGCAGGAGGTGGAATTCCACGAAGCCCTCCATCTCGCCGAGGTGACTGTCCCGGCCGAGCCAGACCTGCTCGAAGTCCTGGGTGGCGTCCTTGTACACCTTGAACCGGTTCATCGCGATGAACATGCCTGGGGCCTCCTTGCGGGTCGAGAGCGGGGAGTGCCGCGACGGCATCCCGGTGGCGCGACTGAAGGCGATTTCGCGCCCCGGATCAAGCGGCGGCACGCCGCGCGGCACTGGTGCGGGTGCACCGGATCTCGGTATTTTTTTCTCCTTTGTTCCCTTGGGGAATTCGCTTGGAGCGTGTAGACGGGGATCGGGTTGCATGGCAGACCCGCAACGGTGCCGGTCGTGCGCGGAGCGGGGGGCGCCGCGCCGCCGGATCCGGGCGCCGGCCCGTCGCGGCGGGCCCCGGACGCGCTGGCCGGTTCGTTGCGAGGGGACGGCCGGGAACCCAGTCGAGGGCGGGCGCCTGTCCCGGATCGGGACGGCGCCGGGCCTCGCGAGGCCGAATCGGGACGGCGCGGCCCAGGCCGGAACGCCGTCGGCGACGGATTGCCATCGGCCGGATTCGCGGAGTGTCCGCGTCCGGCCTCCCAGTTTCAGCCCGCGGGGCCGCCGGCGCATGCCGCGCCGGTCGGCGCCGGGGCCAGATGATGCGGGTGCGCGGAGCCTTCGGGGATGGGAGGGCCATCGTCACCCCAAGCGACGACGTTGAGGACGAATGCCCAAGCAAACAACAGAGGTCGACCGCCTCGTCGGCGTGCGCATCACGGCGCTGCGCAAGGCGAAGGGGCTGAGTCAGACCGCCCTCGGCAACGCGGTCGGTGTCACCTTCCAGCAGGTCCAGAAGTACGAGAAGGGCCAGAACCGCGTCGGCGCCGGCCGGCTGCGGGAGATCGCCCGCCTGCTCGAGGTGCCGGTCTCGGCCTTCTTCGAGGAGCAGGCCGACAGCGAGAGCGGGGACGACAACGTCTTCGGCTTCCTGAGCGCGCAGGGCGCGATCGAGCTGCTGCGGGCCTACGTGCAGATCGAGGACGAGCAGCTGCGCCGCGAGGTGCTGGCGATCGTGCGCTCCGCCGCCCGCCTGAGCCGGGCCGTGTCGCCCCCGCCCCCGGCCCCGGCCCCGGCCGAGGGGCGCGACGCCTGAGCAGGGCCGGCCGGGACGGCCCGGCTCGGGCAGGCGCCGGTCCGCGCCCCCCGGGGCCGGTCAGCGGACGCCGATGAGGTGGAAGAAGCTGCCGCTGACGAGGCCGCGCCGGTGCCCGGCGAGCCCGAGCGCGCGGCCCTCCGCGTCCGTGACCCGGGCGAGCGCGACCGCCGCGTCCGGCACCCCGGTCACCTCGCCCGCGTAGTGGAACTCGTGCCCGACGAGCCGCCCGCCCGCGGGGCCGAGGGGGCCGTCGGCGAGCAGCGTCGCCAGCCGGTAGCCGAGATGCAGGCGGCGGCGCGCGTAGGAGGTCGCCACCGGCAGGAGACCCGCCATGGCGTGGGTGGTGCCGTCGGCGTCCTCCAGGGTCTCGCCCAGCACCATGTAGCCGCCGCACTCGCCGTGCACGGGCCGCGTGCGGGCGAAGTCCCGCAGGCCGCCGAGGAAGGCCGAGGCCCCGGCCAGGCGCCCGGCATGGAGCTCGGGATAGCCGCCCGGGAGCCAGCAGGCGTCGCAGCCCGGCGGCGGGGCCTCGTCGGCGAGGGGCGAGAAGGCGTGCAGGTCGGCCCCGGCCGCGCGCCAGCCCGCCTCCAGGTGGGGATAGACGAACGAGAACGCCGCGTCGCGGGCGACCGCGATCCGCCGCCCGGGCGGCGCCGGCAGGCTGGCCGGAGCCGCCGGCGGCACGTGGCCGGCCGCCGCCGCCAGGATCGCGTCGAGGTCGAGGGACGCCTCCGCCAGGTCGGCCAGCGCGTCGAGGCGGGCCGCGAGGTCCGCGGTCTCGCCGGCCTGGACGAGGCCGAGATGGCGCTCCGGCAGCACGAGGCCGGCGTCGCGGGGGAGCGCCCCGAGGACCGGCAGGCCGACCCGGGCGAGGCCGGCCTCGACGAGGCGCCGGTGGCGCGGGCTCGCCACCTTGTTGAGGATCACGCCGGCGAGCCGCAGGCGCGGGTCGTAGGCCCGGACGCCGAGCGCCGTCGCGGCGGCGGACTGGGCGGCGCCCGAGACGTCGAGCACCAGCACCACCGGCCAGCCGAAGCGGGCCGCCACGTCCGCGTTGGCGCCGCTGCGGCCCTCCTCGGCCTCGACGCCGTCGAACAGCCCCATCGAGCCCTCCGCCACCACGAGCGCGGCGCCCGCGCCGGCCTGGGCCGCCACGGCGTCGAGCAGTGCGCCGTCCATCGCGAAGCTGTCGAGGTTGAAGCTCGGCCGTCCGGTGGCGGCGGCGTGGAAGGCCGGGTCGATGTAGTCCGGGCCGCACTTCGCCCCCGCGACCGCGATCCCGCGCCGCCGCAGCGCCCGCAGGACGGCGAGCGTCACGGTGGTCTTGCCCGATCCGGACCGGGCGGCGGCGATCAGGAGCCCGCGGGCAGGGCGATCGGTCACGGGCGGGGATCTCCGGTGGCGGCGTCGTCGCGCGCGCGGCGCTTCCACGGCGCCGCCCCGGGGTGATACCACGCCGGATGGACGAGACACGACCGAGGGGCGCGCTGCGCCGCGGCTGGACCACCGGCGCCTGCGCGGCGGCCGCCGCCAAGGCGGCCTACCTGGGCGGCCGCACCGGCGTGTTCCCGGACCCCGTCGAGATCCCGCTGCCGGGCGGCGCGCGGCCGGCCTTCGCGCTCGCGGTGGCCGAGGCGACGGAGGGCGGCGCCCGGGCCGGCGTCGTCAAGGACGCGGGCGACGATCCCGACGTCACCCACGGCGTCCTGGTGCTGGCGACGGTGCGGCCGGGCCCGCCGGGCTCCGGCGTCACCTTCCGGGCCGGGCCGGGGGTCGGCACCGTGACGCGCGCCGGGCTGCCGCTGCCGGTCGGCGAGCCGGCGATCAACCCGGCGCCCCGCCGCATCATCGCGGCGGCGCTGGCGGAGGCCGCGGCCGGGCACGGCGGCGGGCCGGACGCCGTCGTGGAGATCGCGATCCCGGGCGGCGAGGCCCTCGCCCTGAGGACCCTCAACCCGCGCCTCGGCGTCCTCGGGGGCCTCTCGATCCTCGGCACCACCGGGGTGGTGGTGCCGTATTCCTGCGCGGCCTGGATCGACAGCATCCACCGCGGCGTCGACGTGGCCCGGGCCGGCGCCCTCGCCCACGTCGCCGGCGCCACGGGGTCGACCTCCGAGGCGGCGGTGCAGCGGCTGCACGGCCTCGCCCCCCAGGCCCTGATCGAGATGGGCGACTTCGCCGGCGGGATGCTGAAGTACCTGAGGCGGCACCCGGTGCCGAAGGTCACGGTGGCGGGGGGCATCGCCAAGATGACGAAGCTCGGCCACGGCTTCCTCGACCTGCATTCCCGCGCCGGCCCCGTCGACCTCGCCTGGCTCGCCGGGCGCCTCGCCGAGGCGGGGGCTGACCCGGACCTCGCCCGGCAGGCCGCGGCCGCGAACACGGCCCTCGCGGTGCTGGACCTCGCCCGGGCCCGCGACCTGCCGCTCGCCGACGTGGTGGCCCGCCACGCCTGGGCGACGGCCGCGCGGGCCCTGTCGGGCTCCGGCATCGCCCTCGAGGTGGTGGTGTTCGACCGCGACGGCTGGCTGGTGGGGCGGGCGCCGTTCCATCCCGTGGGGTGAGGGGTGCCCGGGTCGGGCTGGCGCGCGCGTCACGCCTCCGGCGCCGCCCGCCCGGCGCCCGGCCGGAAGCGCCGGTCGTAATCCGCCGAGTAGAGCGCGCTCTCGCGAAAATCCCGCGCCGCCAGCGCCGGGCCGACCAGGATCAGGGCCGTCCGCTCCAGCCCGGCCGCCGCCACCTGGGCCGGGAGGCTGGCGAGGGTGCCGAGCAGCACGCGCTCGTCCGGCCAGGTGGCGCGCCAGACCACGGCCGCCGGGCAGTCCGGGCCGTAATGCGGGATCAGCTCGGCGGCGACGCGGTCGACCACGTGGATCGAGAGGTGCAGCGCCAGGGTGGCGCGGGTCTGCGCGAAGGCCGCGAGGCGCTCGGTCGCCGGCATGGCCGAGGCGCGCCCGCCGGTGCGGGTGAGCACCACCGACTGGGCCACCTCCGGCACCGTCAGCTCGCGCCCGAGCACCGCCGCGGCGGCCGAGAAGGCCGGGACCCCGGGCGTGAGGGTGTAGGGGATGCCGAGGCGGTCGAGGCGGCGGGTCTGTTCGGCCACCGCGCTCCAGATCGCGAGGTCGCCCGAATGGAGCCTCGCCACCTCCTCGCCCCGCGCGTGGGCCGCCGCCATCTCGTCCACGATGGCGTCGAGGCTCAGGGGGGCGGTGTCGATCCGCCGGGCGCCCGGCGGGCACCAGGCGAGGATCCCGGGGGCGACCAGGGAGCCGGCGTAGAGGCAGACCGGGCAGCGGGCGATCAGGTCGCGGCCCCGCACCGTGACGAGGTCGGGCGCGCCCGGTCCGGCGCCGATGAAGTGGATCATCGCGGGTCGTCTCCCGGAGCGGCGAGCGCGCAGGTCGCCCCCGCGCTGGCGATGCGGGGCAGGATCAGGCGGCCGGCCGGCCCCGCCGCCGCCAGGGCCGCCGCCTCGGCGAGCGAGCCGACGCCGCGCAGGGTCTCGATCCGGGCCGAGCGCGTCACGCCCCGGCGCCCGGCCTCGCGCAGGGCCTCGACCGGGATGCCGAGGAGCGGCACGCCCAGGACCTCGGCCGCCGCCCGGATCGCGGCGTCGCCGGCGCGGTCCTCCGCGGTGGCGAGGGCGCCGAGGCGGGCGGCCCCGAGGGCGGCCTGCGCCAGCGCCTCGCCCACGAGGGCGAGGATCTCCGGGGCGGCGGTGGCGTGCCGGAAGCCGATGCCGGCGACG
>NZ_KZ984615.1 GCF_003574465.1 Methylobacterium crusticola | reverse complement strand
GTGCGGGCCGCCCGGCCCGCCGGCCGGCCGGGCCTCCGCGCCGGCGCCGGCGCCCGCCAGGACGGCGGCGAGCCCGAGCCCGAACAGGTCGCGACGCATGCGTTTCGTGTCCCTCGGCCGGCGCTGCGCTCGTCAAACGCCCGGTCCCCATCCTCGTTCCGCCGGCCCGCCCGGCGCCAGCCGTGGCAGAGTGCGCAGGCCGCCCGCCGCCCGGCGGGCCCCCGGCCGCGCCGGGCGGCCGGGGGCCTACGGAAGTCTCACGACCTAAGTCTCACGACGAATTGTCGATTGGGCCGGATGCCCGCCCTGGCTTAACCATCGGGGCGTCACCGCGGCCCGGTGCCCGATGGCGTCGCCACCCGGGCGCCGGTCCCTGCCGCGTGCACGGGATCCGCGAGGCGGCGGCGGGCCGCCGCCCGGTCCGACACGGCGAGACAAGGCCGTGCGGATCACAAGGCCCGCGCGAGAAGGAGGAAACCCCATGGCAACAGCGACCGCACTCGGGCACGCGAGCGACCCCGCGCGCCCGATGACCCGGGAGGAGAGGCGGGTCATCCTCGCCTCCTCCCTCGGCACCGTCTTCGAGTGGTACGACTTCTACCTCTACGGCTCCCTCGCGGGCATCATCGGCGCCCAGTTCTTCTCGTCCTACCCGCCGGCGACGCGGGACATCTTCGCGCTCCTGGCCTTCGCGGCGGGCTTCCTGGTCCGGCCCTTCGGCGCGCTGGTCTTCGGGCGGGTCGGCGACATCGTCGGGCGCAAGTACACCTTCCTGGTCACGATCCTGATCATGGGCCTGTCGACCTTCATCGTCGGCATCCTGCCCGGGGCCGCCAGCATCGGCATCGCGGCGCCGATCATCCTGATCGTCCTGCGGCTGGCCCAGGGGCTCGCCCTCGGCGGCGAGTACGGCGGGGCCGCCACCTACGTGGCCGAGCACGCGCCGCAGGGACGCCGCGGCTTCTACACGAGCTGGATCCAGACCACGGCGACGCTCGGCCTGTTCCTGTCGCTCATCGTGATCCTGGCGGTGCGCACCTTCACGGGCGAGGCGGCCTTCGCCGAGTGGGGCTGGCGCATCCCGTTCCTGGTCTCGGTGCTGCTCCTCGGCGTCTCGGTCTGGATCCGGATGCAGCTCAGCGAATCCCCGGCCTTCCAGCGCATGAAGGACGAGGGCAAGACCTCGAAGGCCCCCCTCACCGAGGCCTTCGGCCAGTGGCGCAACGCCAAGATCGCCCTCATCGCCCTCATGGGCCTCGTCGCCGGCCAGGGCGTGGTCTGGTACACCGGCCAGTTCTACGCGCTGTTCTTCCTGCAATCGATCCTGAAGGTCGACGGCTACACCGCCAACCTCCTGATCGCCTGGTCGCTGCTGCTCGGGACCGGCTTCTTCGTGGTCTTCGGCTGGCTCTCGGACAAGATCGGCCGCAAGCCCATCATCCTGGCCGGCTGCCTGATCGCGGCGCTCAGCTTCTTCCCGGTCTTCAAGCAGATCACCACCCTGGCGAACCCGAACCTCGAGAAGGCCATCGAGTCCGTGAAGGTCACGGTGGTGGCCGACCCCAAGGAGTGCGGCAACCTGTTCAACCCCATCGGCACCCGGGTGTTCACGGCGCCGTGCGACCTCGCCCGCGACTTCCTGGCGAAGTCCTCGGTGAAGTACGCGACCGAGACGGGCCCGGCGGGCCAGCCGACCGTGGTGCGGGTCAACGGCACCGACGTGCCCTTCGCGCAGGGCACACCGGCGGCCGACTTCAACAAGGCCGCCACCGCCGCCCTCCAGGGCGCCGGCTACCCGAAGGGCGGCGACGCCCAGATCGTGAAGATGTCCCATCCCTTCGACATCTTCCGGCCGCAGGTCGCGGGCGTGGTCGGGCTCCTGTTCGTCCTCGTGCTCTTCGTCACGATGGTGTACGGGCCGATCGCCGCCGCCCTGGTCGAGCTCTTCCCGACCCGCATCCGCTACACCTCGATGTCCCTGCCCTACCACATCGGCAACGGCTGGTTCGGCGGCCTCCTGCCGGCCACCGCCTTCGCGATGGTGGCCCAGACCGGCGACATCTACTACGGCCTCTGGTACCCGATCGTGATCGCGCTGATGACCTTCGTGATCGGGCTCCTGTTCGTGCCCGAGACCAAGGACCGGGACATCTTCAGCGACGAGGGCGAGGTCGCGCGCTGAACGGACGGGCGGCTCCCCCCGCCCGCCGGGGGAGCCGCCGGAGCGCGGCCCCCCGTTCCCGCGGGGGGCCGCCGCCGCGACGACGCACCCCGCGACGACGCAACAAGAGGGCCGGCTCCCCGGGGAGCCGGCCCTCTTGTTGCGTCAGGGCGATGGCGTGGGGGGCGCCGCGTCAGCGGCAGGTGGTCACGCGGCGGACGATCCAGCCCTCGCCGTCGAGCCAGAGCCGCTTGCGCGAGGTGGTGCAGTTGGCGTCGTCGGCGTCCTCGGCGGTGGCCGAGGCCGTCGTGGTGACGTCCCGGGCGGGCGCGCGGCCCGACGTCTTGGCGGGCGCCTTGTCCACCGCGGGGGCCGCCGCCGCCGGATTCTGGGCGCCGCCCGCGAGCGTCAGGCCGGCCGCGAGGGCCAGAAGGGCGAGCAGAGGCAGCCGGGCGCCGGGTCGCGCACGCATGATCGGAATTCCTGTTCGTTGACCGTCGAGCGGGAAAGGCCGGGGAACGGAGCCCGGCGTCGCTCTCTTGCCATGGATAAGTCGCGAGCGCCCGAAGAGTTGCGCCCCACAGGCGTGTCCGTTGCGAAAACGGTAAACACGCGCGGGCAACAGCGAGGTGACATCCCGCACATCGGCGCCGGGCCGTTGCGGGGTCTTCCCCGGGCGATTCCAGCTCGGACGGAGCTGATGATCGTCGGTCAACTGGCGTCCAGTCCGCAGGTTCCCTGCCTCTGGGGCATTTCGTCGATCGGCCAAGCAGAGGAGGCCCTGCGGGGCGGCGAAGCTTGCCCGTGACGGTGCCCGCTTGGCGGGAGCGGCCGCCGACCTGCGGGGGGCACGGGCTCAACCTTCGTCCGCGCGCGCCCGGCGTCCTGGCCCGCGGCCGCGGGGCCGCTCAGGCCGCCGCGAGGCTCCGGCGCGCGGCGAAGCGCTGGACCAGCCAGAGGGTGATCGAGACGTTGAGGAGGTTCCACAGCAGGCCGTTGGCGAAGGCGGCGGAGTAGGAGCCGGCGAGGTCGAAGATCACGCCCGAGAGCCAGCCGCCGAGCGCCATCCCGAACAGGGTCGCCATGATGACGATCCCGACCCGTGCCCCGGCCTCGTGCGCGGGGAAGAGCTCGCGCACGATGATGGCGTAGGCCGGCACGATGCCGCCCTGGAACAGGCCGAACAGGGCCGAGATCACGTAGAGCGAGGTCAGCCCGTCGAAGATCAGGTAGAGGAGCAGCGCCACCCCCTGGAGCACGGAGCCGGCGAGGAGCGTGGCGAGGCCGCCGATCCGGTCGGCGAGGAAGCCCGAGGCCACGCGGCTGACGATGCCGAAGCCGAGCATCAGCGACAGCATCTCGGCGCCCCGCGCCACGCCGTAGCCGAGGTCGCCGCAATAGGCCACGATGTGGACCTGGGGCATCGCCATGGCGACGCAGCAGGCGAGCCCGGCGAGGACGAGCAGGCCCTGCAGGAGGCCCGGCGACAGGCCGAGGGCCGCGCCGCCCGGCCGGCCCGCGGCGGCAGCCCCGGCGGCCTGCGGCGGGCGCCGCCGCATCAGCAGCGCCAGCGGCAGCATGGTGGCGACGCAGAACAGGCCGATGCCCGCCTGCGTGGCGCGCCAGCCGTAGGCCTCGATGGCGCGCTGCACGAGCGGCGGCCAGAGCGTACCCGCGAGGTAGTTGCCGGAGGCGCAGAGCGAGACCGCGATGCCGCGCCGGCGCTCGAACCAGAGCGAGATGTCGGCCATCAGGGGCCCGAAGGCCGCCGCGCTGCCGAGCATCCCGATCAGGAGCCCGTGCGCGAGGGCGAACTGCCACAGGCTCCCGGCGAGGGCCGTCGCGCCGTAGCCGAGCACGAGGCAGAGGCCGCCGAGCACGAGGGGCGCCACGATGCCGAAGCGGTCGGCGAGCCGCCCCATCAGCACGCCCCCGAAGGCGAAGCCCACCATGGTGAGGGTGTAGGGCAGCGCGGCGGCCCCGCGGGCGGCGCCGAACTCCGCCTGCACGGCCGGCAGCACCACGACCACCGACCACATGCCGACGCCCCCGATGGTGGTGAGCAGGACGGAGACGACGAGGCGCCGCCACGCGGCGGCGGAATCCGGCCCGTCGGCGGGCAGAGGGAGGGGCACGGGCGGGGTTTCCTCGATGCGTTCGCTTTTGGCCGGCTCTAGCAGCCGCGCCACCGGGACGGTAGCGGCCGGGGCGCAACCCTCCCCGGCGCGGCGCGGCGTCGCCGGCCGGGACGCGGGGGGCCGGTCTAACCCGCGACGGTGGCCGGGTAGCGGGCCGCGAGGTCGCCGCGCAGGGCCTCGCTCCAGGCCCGGTCGCGGGCGGCCCGCGGCGTCGCCAGCGGCACCTCGGCCACCAGGGTGGCGGGCCGGCCGGAGAGCAGCAGCAGCCGGTCGGCGACCTCGAGCGCCTCCGGGACGTTGTGGGTCACCATCAGCACCGCCGCCCGCCGGGCCCGCGCCGCCCCGAAGACCAGGGCCCGCAGCGAGGCCGCCGCGGCGTCGTCGAGGGACACGAAGGGCTCGTCGAGCACGAGCAGGGTCGGCGCGACCGCGAGCGCGCGCGCCAGCGCCACCCGGCGGGCCATGCCGAGGGACAGGGCCCCCGGGTAGTGCCGCCGCCAGGGCGCGAGGCCGAGCTCCTCGAACAGGACGTCGAGGGCGGCGCGGCGCTCGGCCCGCGGCAGGGACAGGCGCACGTTCTCCTCCACGGTGCGCCAGGGCAGGAGCCGCGGCTCCTGGAACACCATGCCGACCCGCAGGGAGGCCGGATCGGGCACGACGCTGCCCTCGAAATCGCGGTCGAGGCCGAGCAGGATGCGCAGGGTCGTGGTCTTGCCCGCCCCAGAGGGGCCGATCAGGCAGACGGTCTCGCCGGAGCGGACCGTGAAGCTGAGGTCGCGCACCGCCTCGACGGTCGCGGCCCGGGCCGAGCCGTAGGCCTTGCGCCGGATCGCGACCGACAGCGCGACGGCGGCCCGGGCCGCGGCGCCGGGCTCAGCGCCAGCGTCGGGCTCAGCGCCAGCGGCGGACATGGGCGTCGAGGGGCTGGAGCACGAGCGCGTCCACGGCCAGCATCACGGCGCTGAACACGAGGCTGTAGCCGAGGAGCGCCGCGACGTCGAAGAGCTGGAAGTAGTACGAGATGGCGTAGCCGACGCCGTTCGGGCGCCCGAGCAGCTCGACCACCAGCACGATCTTCCAGGCGAGCGACAGCCCCGACCGGGCGGCCGCCACCGCGAAGGGCTCGAGCTGCGGCAGCAGCACGTGGCGCATCCAGGTGCGGCGGTCGTACCGGAAGGCCCGCGCCATCTCCTCCAGGCCCGGGTCGAGGCCCCGGGCGCCCTCCCGCAGGATCACCGCGACGTTCGGCATCTTGTTGAGGGCGACCGCCAGGATCGCGGCGGTCTCGGTCAGGCCGAGCCAGATGTAGGCCAGCACCGTGATCACGAGGGCCGGGGTGTTGAGGAGCACGAGGAGCGGCGTGTCGAGCGCCCGGTCGGCCGCCCGCGAGCGGCCGAGCACGATGCCGAGCACGGCCCCGGTCGCCATGGCGAGGCAGAACGAGGCGGCGACGCGCCAGAGCGTGATGCCCACGTTGGCGAGCAGGTCGCCGGAGCGCGCCTCGCGCAGGATGAACGCCGCCACGGCCTCCGGCGTCGGCAGGGTGCGGACGTCGGTGAAGCGGCTCGCCAGCCACCAGGCCGCCAGCAGCGCGAGGCCGGACAGGAGGCGGGCGGCTACCGCCATGCGGGGCGGGGGCGGGCGGCGGCAGGGTGACCGGCAAGGCCCACCGGGACGAGCCCCGCCCGCCGCGCGGGCCCCGCCCGCCGCACGGGCCCGCGCGGCGGGGGCGCCTCAGCCATTCGCCGCGCCGTCCCAGTACAGCCCGGCCGGCAGCGCCGCGGCGCTGCCCACGAGGCGCTCGCCGCCGAGCCGCGCCAGCACCGCGTAGAGGCGCTCGGCGTCGGCGCGCTCGACCGCGACCGGGCGGCGCGGGATGCCGGCCAGGAACTCCCGCTTGAGCACCGCGAACGTCGCCTCGTCCTCCGCCGCCATCAGCGGCCGCACGGGCGCCCAGGCGGCGGCCTCCGCGGCGAGCCTGTCCTTGGCGCTCCGGGAGGCCCGCGCGAAGGCCGCGACGGCGCCGGGCCGGCGGCGCAGCAGGTCCTCGTCGAAGACGTAGCCGAGGAGCGCGATCGGGCCGGCGACCCCGAAGGCCTCCGCGATCGCGTCGGCCCCGATCAGGCGGCGGAAGCCCTTGGCCTCCAGGCGGGCGCAGAACGTCCAGTAGAGGAGCGCGGCGTCGAGCTCGCCCGTCTCCAGCTTCTGCATCAGCAGCGGCGGGGCCCCGAAGGCGGGCCGCGCCTCGCGCTCCAGGTCGAGCCCGTCCCGGTCGCGCGCCCGCGCCCGCAGGAGGAGCCAGTTCTTGTCGAGGGGGCCGCCCGCGACCCCGATGCGCTTGCCCGCGAGGTCGGCCACCCGGGTCAGGGCGCTGCCCCCGGCCACCATCAGGGCGCCCTCGGTCGAGGAGAAGGGCAGGAACTTCACGGGCCGCCCCTCGGCCCGCAGGCGGGCGGCCCAGAGCAGGTCCGACACGATGGTGTCGACCTGCTCGCCCTGGAAGGCGATGCGGGCGGCGTCGCTTCCGGCGAGGCGCACGCCCTCGAGGGAGAAGCCCTGCGCGGCGTCGAGTCCCCCCGCCTTGATCACCGCCGCCTCCCAGGAGACGGTGCCGAAGGGCAGGAGCCCGACCCGGAGGGCGGCGCCCTCGCCCGCCGCGCCCGCCCCGGCCGCGCCGAGAGACAGCGGCCAGAGCCCGGCCGCCGCCAGCATCCCGCGCCGTGAGAGCATGGCGCACCTCCCTGCCTGCCTGCCGGCGCGCCTGCGCCGGTGTTGCCGGCGCGCCCGCGCCGGTGTTGCCGGTGCTGCCGGCCCGGAGCCCGCCGCATCGGCCCGCGGCGTGCCGTCCCGTCTCAGTTAGGCGGGCCGGGCCGCCGCGTCCACCGCTTGCGCCCCCGCCCGCGACGCCGCACCCTCCGGCGGCCTCACCATCGGGCACCCCTGCCCTGGCGGTCACTTGTACTATGGTCAGATGGAGACGGACGCGATGACGACCCCCAAGGACCCGCTGCTGGACCCCAGTCAGATCGCCGACCGCATCGCCCGCGATCTGCCCGCCTGGCACTACGAGGACGGCTGGATCAAGCGCACCTACAAGACCCACGGCTGGAAGGGCACCCTGATGGTGATCAACACCGTCGGGCACCTCGCCGAGGCCGCCTGGCACCACCCCGACCTCACGGCCTCCTACGCCTGGGTCGAGGTGCGCCTCACCACCCACTCGGCCAAGGGCCTGACCGAGAAGGACCTGGCGCTGGCGCGCAAGATCGAGGAGGTGGTGGGCTGGCAGCCCGGCCTCGAGGGCGGCGCCCTCGAGGGCACCCCGTCCGACCCGCGCTTCGCCTACGTCAAGCACGACCGGTAGCGGTGCCGGGCGGCGCGCACGAGCCGGCGGAGCGCGGGCGCCGCGAGGGGGACGCGGGCGGCCTCGCGGTCCACTCCACGCTGGCGCTCGCGGGGGTCGTCGGGGCGCTGAGGGGCCCGTTCGAGGCCGCCTCGGGCCTCGTCCTGACGGTGGCCTTCGCCCCGACGGCGCTCCTGATGGAGCGGATCGCCGCGGGCGAGCGGCCGGACCTGGCGCTCCTCACCGCGGAGGCCGCCGCGGAGCTCGACGCCCGCGGCCTCCTGCGGGGCGCGCCCCGCCCGCTGGTGCGCTCGTCCCTCGGGATCGCGGCGGCCCCGGGCGGATCCGCGCCCGAGATCGGCTCCCTTCCGGCGCTCGTCCGCTTCCTGCGCGCGGCGCCCTCCATCGCCTACTCGCGCAGCGGGGCGAGCGGCCGGTTCTTCGCCGCCCTCCTCGACCGGCTCGCCCTGCGCGCCGTGGTCGACGCCAAGGCGGTGATCGTGCCGTCGGGCTTCACCGCCGAGCGCGTGGTCTCCGGGGAGGCGGCCTACGCGGTCCAGCAGGTGAGCGAGCTCCTGTTCGTCCCCGGGATCGGGCCCGTCGCGCCCCTGCCGGAGGAGGCCCAGAGCCGGGCCGTGTTCGCGGCCGCCCTGCTCCCGGGGCCCCGCGCCCGGGAGGCGGAGGCCCTCGTCGCCCACCTCACCCATCCGGACCGGGCCGGGGTGCTGGCGGCGTGGGGCCTCCGGCCGGAGCCCGCCGGCTGACGCCGCCCCGCGCGTCCCGGGCCGGGCGCGCGGGGCGCTCCGGCGAGGCCCCGCGGGCGCCTCGGGCCGCCGGGCCCGGCCGCGCTCACGCCGGCTGCGGGACCGGGCTCGCGTCGGCCTCGGCGGCGATCTGGGTCATGTCCGGCGCCGGGCTGTCGAGGACCTGCCGGGCGCGTGCCCGGTCGAGGTCGCCCTCCCAGGCCGCCACCACCACGGTGGCCACGCAGTTGCCGATCAGGTTGCCGAGGGCGCGGGCCATGCCGATGAACCAGTCGACCGAGAGCACCAGCACGAGGCCGATCGCCGGGATCGACGGCACCGCGTTCAGCGTCGCCGCCAGGATGACGATGGCCGAGCCCGGCACGCCGTGCGCCCCCTTCGAGGTCACCAGCGAGACCCCGAGCACGAGGAGCAGGTCCCCGAGCGACAGGGGCGTGCCCGTCGCCTGGGCGATGAACACGACGGCGAGCGTCAGGTAGATCGAGAAGGCGTCGAGGTTGAAGGAGTAGCCGGTGGGCACCACGAGGCCGACCGTCGACTTCTTCACCCCGAGGTACTCCAGCTTGCGCATGATCTGCGGCAGCACGGCATCCGACGAGGCGGTGCCGAGCACGATGGTCAATTCCTCGCGAAGGTAGGCGATGAACTTGACGATGCTGACGCCGGCCAGGCGCATCACCGCGCCGAGGATGACGAACACGAACAGGGCGACCGAGATGTAGTAGAGGATGACGAGCGAGAGCAGCTGCTTGAGCGAGCCGACCCCGTACTTGCCGACCGTGTAGGCCACCGCGCCGAGCACGCCGAGGGGGGCGACGCGCACGATCAGCCCCATGACCTTGAACAGCACGGTCGAGACCGCCTCGATCAGGCCGGTGACCTTCTCGCCCGCCGGGCCGCCGACGAGGGCGAGGCCGACCCCGAACAGGACCGCGAAGAACAGCACCTGCAGCACGTCGTTGCGCGCGAGCGCGTCGAAGGAGGTCGTCGGGATGATGTTGAGGAGGAAGGCCGAGAGGCCGCCGCCCTGGAGCTTGTGGGCGTTGTCGGCGTAGCTGCCGAGCGCCTTGGCGTCGAGCGTCGCGGTGTCGATGTGCATGCCGTGCCCGGGCCCGGCGAGGTAGGCCAGCACGATCCCGAGCGCGAGGGCGACGGTCGTCATCACCTCGAAGTAGACGAGCGCCTTCACGCCGACGCGCCCGACCTTCTTGAGGTCGCCCGCGCCCGCGATGCCGTGCACGACGACGCAGAACACGATCGGCGCGACGATCATCGAGATCAGCTTGAGGAAGGCGTCGCTCAGCACCTTCAGGCCCTGCGCGAAGTCGGGGGCGGCCATGCCGACGGCGACCCCGAGGATCAGCGCGGCGACGACCTGCGCGAAGAGCGATCGGTAGAGCGGGGTCGGGGCTTTGGCGGACGCCGCCGGGGCTGCGATCGAGGCTGACATGGGCACGCGCTCCTGGTCCTTGGGGTCGAGGGGTTCTTGTTGGGATCGACGCGGTTGTTCTTGGGGTCTACGCGGTTGTTCCTGGGGTCGAGGCGGTGACGGGCTTGGGCGGCATTCCCCGGCGGTCTCCCCGGCCCCGGTGCCTCGCCGGGCGGCAGGGGCTCTCGCGGCGGGTCCGGGGCCTCTCGCGTCCCCGGTCAGGCCCCCTCGTCCGGGAGCCGGAGCGCGCGGCGCAGGTTGAGCAGCGGGTCGTCGTCCTTGGCCCGCGTCAGGCCCGCCTCGACGTGGCCGATATGCGCGACCATCAGGTCGGCCGCCCGCGCGAGGTCGCCCGCCGCGAGCAGGTCCGTGATCGCCGCGTGCTCGTCGCAGGACGCGGTCGCGTCGTGGCCCGACTGGTAGAGCGCGGAGATCAGCACCGTGCGGGCGGTGAGGTCGCGCAGGATGTCGGCCAGGATGCGGTTGCCGAACGCCTCCGCGAGGCAGACGTGGAAGTCGCCGAGGAGGAAGCTGCGGGCCTCCGCATCCCCCGCCGCGATGGCGGCGCGCTCGCGCGCGACGTGGTCCCGCAGGGCCCCGACGATTTCGGGCCCGACCGCGTCGACGGTGGCGAGGATGCCCGCCTCGATGGCGCGGCGCGCCTGGAAGGCCTCCTGCGCCTCCTTGAAGGAGGGCTTGATCACGAACCAGCCGCGGCGCGGGCTCACCTGCACGATGCCGCGCGCCTCCAGGCGGATCAGCGCCTCGCGGGCGACCGTGCGCGAGACCGAGAACAGCCTGGCGAGGTCCTGCTCGCCCAGGCGCGCTCCCGGGCCGAGGCGCCCGGAGAGGATCGCGTCCACGACGACGCGGTCGATGGTGGCTGTCGCCGGCTCCACGGCCCGCTCGCTCGTCACGCTTGCATACAAGGCGTGTATGCAGGTCTCCCGGCATGCAGGCGCCGTGCCAACGCTCTCCCGGCCGCCCGTCCGGGCGGCGCCTCGAGAGCCGCCCGTCCGGGCGGCGCCGGCGCCCTCAGGGCTCCGCCCGCACCCGCCGGCACAGGGTCTTCAGGTAGGCGGCGCGGCCGAGGCCCTCGCGCAGGTCGGAGCGGGCGACGATCTCCTGCCAGCCGACGGCGCAGCCGATCTCGTTCGCCACCCGGACCTTGCGCACGTCGGCGGCGGTCGCCTCCGTGCAGTCCTGCACCGGGACCGTCGCGGCGCAGACCAGCACGACCGCCAGGAAGCCGTCCATCGCCGCGATCCCCGCGCCCGGGTCCTCCGAGGACGCCCCGCCCCATCATGGGGCGCACCGGCCGCGCGCCAACCCCGGCCCGCGGGGCTCGCGCGCTTCCCTCGCCCGCATCCCGCGATCCCCCGCCCGAGAGCCCCCGCCCGCCGCGGGGGCCGCGGCGCGCCCGGCCCGCCGCGCGCGCCGTCACACGGCGAGGCGGAGGTCCGGGTCGAAGGTCCTGCCCTCGACCGGGTTCGCCACGCAGCGCGTGCCGTGCAGCACGCGGTCGTGGCCGGCGTGGAAGTGCCCGGAGATCCACAGGTCCGGCCGGTCGCCCGGGGGCAGGTCGGCGAGCATCGTGGTGGCGTAGAAGGCCGGCACCCACCAGGGCACCCCCGGCGCGTCCCGGAAGGCGTCGGCCGCCTCGGCGACGGGCGGGTGGTGGGTGACCGCCACGGTCGGGCCGGGATGGAGCCGGGCCAGGGACGCGGCGAGGCGGGCGCGGTCCGCCGCGTGGGCCGCCATGGCGGCGGCGGGGGTCCAGGGGCGCCCGTCGGCCTGCCGGATCGCCCGGTACTCCCGCGAGCCGGTGGCCGGGTCGGTCATGCGGGCCGCCGCGTCGGCGACCGGGTCCTCCGGCCGGCCCGGCGCGTCGGCCGGGAGCCAGCGCCCGGCGAGCGACCAGTCGCTCCACAGCGTCGCGCCGACGAAGCGCACGCCGGCGATCACCCGGGCGGCCCCCTCGCCGAGGAGGGCGACGCGCTCGCGCCCGGCCCGGCGGTTGATCCGCGCCGCCTCGGCCGCCAGGGCCGCCAGGAGGTCCGGGGCCGTGCGGGGATCGCCCGCCGGGGCGTAGCGCTCGTGGTTGCCCGGCACGAGGATCACCGGCCGCTCGCCCGCGAGCCGCAGGAGCGCCGCCAACCCCCGCTCCGGCTCGCCCTCCCAGACGTCGCCGGCGCAGACGAGGACGTCGAAGGCAGCCGCGGGCGGCGGGACCGCCGCGAGGGCGCGCCGCTCGAGGTGGAGGTCGGAGATCGGGAACAGCCGCACGGCGGCCCTCAGGGCCCGGCCGCCCGCGCGGCCCGGCGCTCGGCGGCGGCGGCCTGCCAGATCTCGCGGGCGGCGTCGGCGTTGAGCGCGGCGATGCCGAGGCCGACCGCGAGGTCGGGCCAGGGCGAGGCCGTCGCCGCCGTGGCGAGCCCCGCCGCCACGATGGCCACGTTGGCGAAGGCGTCGTTGCGGGCCGACAGGAAGGCCGCCCGGGTCAGGCTGCCGCTGCCGCCGCGGTGGCGGGCGAGGATCAGCGCGCAGGCCAGGTTGACGGCGAGCGCCCCGAGCCCCGTGAGGGTCAGGGGCACCGGCGCCGGGGCCACGAAGGCGCCGAGCTTGTCCCAGGCGGTCCAGAGCGCGGCGAGGCCCGGCACCAGCAGGATGCCGGCCATCGCGGCGCCGAGCCGGGCGCGGGCCGCCGGCCGCCAGCCGAGGCCCGCCAGGATCAGCAGGTTGATCGCCGCGTCCTCGAGGAAGTCCACGCTGTCGGCCACGAGGGCGACGGAGCCGATCGCCAGGGCCACCGACGCCTCGATCCCGAAATAGCCGAGGTTGAGCAGGGCGACGGCGCGCACGGCGCGGCGGAGGGCCGGGTCGGGATCGGGCGGATGCAACGGGCGCCTCGCGTCGGGGTCCGGGCCCGTCTATGCCCCGGTTGCGGCCGGGAGGCCAGGGACGAGGCCAAGCACGAGGCCAGGGACGGGGCCAAGCACGAGGCCAAGCACGAGACGGGACGAGGCCGGGCGTCCGGTCGGTCGGACCCGGCCTTTTCGCCACTGGATTCCGACCCCGCTCCCGTGCGAACCCGGGCCGGCCGGTCGCCGTCGACCGTGAGGGGGACACGCCGATGATGCCAGAGCTGCGCGTGCTGTACTTCGAGGACCTGAGCGTCGGCATGTCCGAGACGCTGTCGAAGACCATCGCCTCGTCGGACGTGGTCGGCTTCGCGGAGATCACCGGCGACCGCAACCCGATCCACCTCTCCGAGCACTTCGCCGCCCGCACCCCCTTCGGCACCCGCATCGCCCACGGGCTCTACACGGCGGGCCTGATCTCGGCGGTGCTCGGCACCCGCCTGCCCGGCCCGGGCGCGGTCTACATCAGCCAGAGCCTGAACTTCCGCGCGCCGGTGCGGATCGGCGACACCGTCGACGTCACCGTGGAGGTGGCCGAGCTCGTGCCCGAGCGCCGCCGCGCCCGGCTGATCTGCACCTGCGCGGTCGGCGGCGAGACGGTGCTCGACGGCGAGGCGCTGGTGAAGGTGCCGACCCGGCAGGAGGCCGATCCCCTCGGCGCCCGCAAGGGCTGAGCGGGCCCGGTGGCCGCCCCCGTCGCCATCGACGATCCCGGCGACCCCCGCCTCGCGCCCTACGCGGCGATGCGCGAGCGCGACCTCGTCGGGCGGCGCGGCCGCTTCGTGGCCGAGGGCGAGGTGGTGCTGCGGGTGCTCCTCTCCGGCCGGTCGCGCTTCGGGATCGAGTCCGTGCTCGTCTCCCCCGAGCGCCTGCCCGGGCTGGCGCCGGCGCTCGAGGGCCTCGCGGCCCCGGTCTACGTCGCGCCCCGGGCCGTGATGGGCGCGGTCGCGGGCTTCCCCATCCACCGCGGGGTCCTGGGGATCGGCATCCGGGGAGCGGATCCCGACCCCGACGCCCTGGTGCCGCCCGGCCCGGCCCTGCTCCTCGGCCTCGTCGGCCTGGCCAACCACGACAACGTCGGGGGCCTCTTCCGCAACGCCGCCGCGTTCGGGGCGGACGCCGTGCTGCTCGACGGCGCGACCTGCGACCCCCTCTACCGCAAGGCGATCCGGGTCTCGGCCGGCACGTGCCTCACCGTGCCGTTCGGGCGCGCGGCGACCGGCGCCGCGCTCCTGGACCTCTGCGCGCGCCACGCCCTCGCGCCGGTCGCGCTCACGCCCGGGGGCGACGACATCGCGTCCCTGCCGCCCCTGCCCCGCGCCCTCCTGCTCCTCGGCAGCGAGGGGACCGGCCTGCCCGAGGCCCTGATGGCCCGGGCCCGCCGGGTCGGCATCCCGATGGCGCCCGGGGTCGATTCGCTCAACGTCGCGGCGGCGGGGGCGGTGGCGCTGCACCGGCTCGCGGGCGCGCGCCTCTCCGGGGGGCCGGCGCGCCCGTCGGCGTCATGAGCGGCCCGCCGGCGCACCCCCGCGCGACAAAGAGCGGCAATTGCCGGCCGGCCCCCCCGCACCAAAACTAGGCCGTTGGGGACGGGCCGGGCTCGCGTCCGGTCACGCGCTTTGTCGGGAGTTGAAGCGTTGTTGCAGCCGCGGGATGGATACCGCACCCTGTCGGGACGCCGTGCGGTCGTGGTCGGGGCCGGGCCGGGGGGGCTCGCGGTGGCGTTGCTCCTGGCGCGCGAGGGCGTCCAGGTCACCGTGATCGAGAAGGAGGAGCAGGTCGGCGGCCGCACCCGCACGGTGACGGCGCCGGGCGGCTACCGCTTCGACATCGGGCCGACCTTCTTCCTCTATCCCCGCATCCTGGCCGACATCTTCGAGTCCTGCGGCGAGCGCCTGGAGGACCACCTCGTCCTGGAGCGGCTCGACCCGCAGTACCACATCGTCTTCGAGGGCGGCGGCGAGATCCGGGCGACGCCGGACGTCGCGCGCCTGGAGGCCGAGATCGCCCGCATCGCGCCGGAGGACGCCCGCCACGTCGGCCGCTTCCTCGCCGACAACCGCGCCAAGCTCGCGGCCTTCACGCCGGTGCTGCAGCAGGCCTTCGATTCCCTGCGCAGCCTCGCCTCCCCGGCGATGCTCGCCGCCCTGCCGCTCCTGCGCCCGCACGCCACCGTCGACCGCGACCTGAAGCGCTACTTCAAGGACCCGCGGGTGCGGCTCGCCTTCTCGTTCCAGACCAAGTACCTCGGCATGTCGCCGTTCCGGTGCCCGAGCCTGTTCACCATCCTGAGCTTCCTCGAGTACGAGCACGGGGTCTACCACCCGGTCGGCGGCTGCGGCGCCGTCTCGGAGGCGATGGCGGGCCTCGCCCGCCGCCTCGGCGTCGACATCCGCCTCGGCACCAGCGTCGACCGGGTGCGGTTCGAGGGGACCCGCGCCGTGGGCGTCGAGGTCGGGGGCGAGCGCCTCGACGCCGACGCGGTCGTGATCAACGGCGACTTCGCCAAGGTGGTGCCGGAGATCGTGCCCGAGCGGCACCGGCCGCGCTGGCGCGACCAGAAGGTCGCCAAGGCCCGGCTCTCCTGCTCGACCTTCATGCTCTACCTCGGCATCGAGGGGCGGATGCCCGAGGCGCTCGGCCACCACACCATCCTGCTCGCCGACGATTACCGGCGCAACATCCGGGAGGTGTCGGAGGGCATCCTGCCGATGCAGCCCTCGCTCTACGTCCAGCACGCCGGCTACACGGACGGCGGCATGGCGCCCCCCGGCCACACCAGCCTCTACGTGCTGGTGCCGGTGCCGAACCTGCGCGCCGGCATCGACTGGGCGGCGGTCGGCCCCTCCTTCCGCGCCCTGGTGCTGGAGCGCCTGAAGGCCCTCGGGCTCACCGACATCGCGTCGCGCATCCGCTACGAGCGCATCGTCGACCCGACCCACTGGCGCGACGAGTTCTCGGTCCACGAGGGCGCCACCTTCAACCTCTCGCACGACCTCGGGCAGATGCTCTACTTCCGGCCCCATAACCGGTTCGGCCCGGGGCTCTACCTCGTCGGCGGCGGGACCCATCCGGGCTCCGGGCTGCCGGTGATCTACGAGGGCGCCCGCATCACCGCGCGCCTGATGATCGAGGACCTCGCCCGCCGGCCCCGGGCGGCGGCGGAGCCGGACCACGCCCTCTCGGAGGCCCGGGCCCGCTCCGAATCCCGCACCCTCGGCGAGGCCGGCCCCCTCGGGGAAGCGTCGTGAGGACCGCCCTCGCGCTCCTCGCCCTCGCGGGCCCGGCGGCGGCGGCCTCCGTCACGGTGGACGTCGCGGGCGTGCAGGCGGGGGCCGGCCGCGTCTACGTCGCACTCTGCACCGGATCCCTGGCGGAGGAGGCCTGCCGCATCGGGCAGAGCGGCCCGGCCGCCGGGGAGAGCCTGCGCTTCGCCTTCGCGCAGGTCCCCCCCGGCACCTACGCGGTGGCGGCCTACCAGGACCTCGACGGCGACGGCCGCCTCGGCCGCACGCCCCTCGGCCTGCCGACCGAGCCCTACGGCTTCTCGAACGGGGCCGGCCGGCGCGGCCGCCCCGACTTCGCCGCCGCCGCCTTCCGGGTCGGCGAGCCGGGGACGTCGGCGCGGGTCCGGCTCTCGCGCGCGCTGCCGGCCCGGTGAGCGCCGGGCCCGGCCCGGCGGCCCCCGGGCTCTCCTGCGGCGGGGACTCCTGCGGCGGGGACCCCCGCGGCAATCCGCGAAGCCCTGCTGTCGTGGCGGCATGATGCGGCCCGACCCGGCGGCCATCGTCCGCGACCTCGCCCTCAGCTACCGCGGCGTGATGGTCCTCGACGGCGTCGACCTGACGCTCGCGCGCGGCGCGGCCGTCGCGCTCATCGGCCCCAACGGCGCCGGCAAGACCTCGCTGATGCGGCTCCTCGCCGGGCGCCTCGCCCCGGGCCGCGGCACCGTGCGGGTGGGCGGCGGCGACCCGTTCCGCGAGGCCGCGGCCCGGCGGGCGATCGCCTGGGTGCCCCAGGCGGTCGCCCTCTACCCGCGCCTGACCGTGCGGGAGAACCTGGAGGTCTTCGCCCGCCTCGCCGGCCTGCCGCGGGCGGCGCGCCGCCCCGCCGTCGCCCGCGCCCTCGCGCAGGCGGCCCTCGGCGAGGTCGAGGACCGCCTCGTCGGCGTGCTCTCGGGCGGCTACCAGCGCCGGGCGAACATCGCGGTGGCGCTCCTCGGCGAGCCCGCCCTCGTGCTCCTCGACGAGCCGACGCAGGGCGTCGACCGGGTTGCCCGCGCGGCCATCCACGCGGTGCTCGAGCGCCTGCCCGCCTCCGGCGCCGCGCTCCTCGTCGCCACCCACGATTTCGCCGAGGCCGAGCGCCTCGCCGACCGGGTCGCGGTCCTGCGCGACGGCCGCATCCGCCTCGACGGCCGCCTCACCGACCTGCTCGCGGCCCTGCGGGCGGGACCTCCGGAGCACGAGGTGGCCCTGAGCGACCCCGCCGGCCCGGCCGCGGCCGCGGCCCTGCGCGCCGCCGGCTTCCACCCGGCCGGCGCGCTCACCTGGCGGGCGGGCGACGCGGTCGCGGACGGGCGCGACGGGGCCGCCCTCCTCGCCTCCCTGCGCCAGCACGGCGTGCCGGTGCGCGAGATCCGGGTGCGCGAGCCCGGGCTCGACGCCCTCTACCGCGACGTGGTCGGGCCCGCCCCCGCCGCGGCCCTGGCCGGGGCCGCGCCGTGATCGCCGCGTCCTTCCGGGTGATGCTGCTGAACCTCCTGCGCGACCGGGCCGCCCTCGTCATGGCGTTCGTGCTGCCGACCGTGATCTTCTGCGTCTTCGCGGCGATCTTCTCGGGCGCCATCGGCGACCGCATCCGCCTCCATGTCGGGCTCGTCGACGCGGCGCGGACCCGCACCACCGGGCGGCTCGTCGCCGCGCTCCAGGCCGACCCGGCCCTCCGGGTCGCGATCCTGCACGGCGACCCCGTGGCGGCGGTGCGCCGGGGCGAGGTCGACGTGGCGCTGGTGCTGCGCGCCGACCTCGCCTCCGGCCGGGATTCCGCGGACGCGCCGATCCTCGTGGTGGAGAACCCCGCCCGGGCGCTGGCGACCCCGATCGCCCTCGGCCAGGTGCAGCGGGTGCTCAACGAGGCCCTGCCCGACGTGGTGCTGTCGCGGGTCGTCGCCGACGTCGAGCGCAGCGGCCGGATCGGCCCGGACGAGCGCGCCTTCCTCGACCAGACCTTCGCGGAGAGCCGCGAGCGCCGCGAGGCGTTCTCGTTCGGGGCGCTCGTCGCCCGCACCACCACCGCCGAGGGCGGCGGCAACGACCGCGTCGGCTACTACGCGGGCGCGATCACGGCGGTCTTCCTGCTCTTCGCCGCCATGCAGGGGGCGCTCTCCCTCGTCGAGGAGCGCCAGTCCGGCATCGCCGACCGGCTCGCCGCCGGGCCCGGCGGCCTCGCCGTCGTGGTGGTCGGCAAGTTCCTGTTCCTGGTGCTCCAGGGCACCGCCCAGGGCGCCCTGATCTTCGCCGCCGCGGGAATCCTCTACGGGGTCGCGGTCGGGCCCCGGCTCCTGCCCTGGCTCGTCACCGGGGTGCTCGTCGCCGGCATGGCGGCGGGCCTCGGCCTCGCGGCCTGCGCGGCGGCCCGCACCCGCCAGCAGGCGCACCTCGTCTCGACCTTCGGGGTCCTGCTCCTCTCCGCCGTCGGCGGCAGCATGGTGCCGCGCTTCCTGATGCCGCCCTGGCTCCAGACCCTCGGCTGGCTCACCCCCAACGCCTGGGCGATCGAGGCCTACCAGAACGCGCTCGGCGAGGGCGCGGCCGCGGCCTGGCCGGCCTGGGGCGTGCTCGCCGGCCTCGCCGCCGCGGGGCTCGGGGCCGCGGTGGCCCTGGCGTCCCGGCGGGGAACGTGAGGGAGACGCACGATGCGCAGGACCGCCCGCCTCCGTCCCGGCCGGGTGCCCGAGGGCCTGGCGTCCAGGGGCCCGGCGTCCAGGGGCCCGGCGTCCAAGGGCCCGGCGTCCAAGGGCCTGGCCGCGGCGTGCCTGGCCGCGTTCCTGGCGGCGTGGCCGGGCGCGGCCCGGGCGGACGAGGCCGCGTGGGCGGCCCTGCGGGCGGATGGCGCGGTCGCGATCCTGCGCCACGCCCGCGCCCCCGGCGGCGGCGACCCGCCGGGATTCCGCCTCGGCGACTGCACGACGCAGCGCAACCTCGCGGACGAGGGCCGCGCCCAGGCCCGTCGGATCGGCGCCGCCTTCCGGGCGCGGGGCGTGGCCGTCGGCCGCGTCCTGTCGAGCCGGTGGTGCCGGGCGCTGGAGACCGCCCGCCTCGCCTTCGGGGAGGCGACGCGGGAGGAGCCCACCCTCGACTCGTTCTTCTCCGACCAGGCCGCGGCCGAGCCGCAGACCCGCGCCGTCCGGGAGATCCTCGCGGGCTGGCGGGGCTCGGGCGCCCTCGTGCTGGTGACGCACCAGGTGAACGTCACGGCCCTCACCGGCGCGGTCCCGGCCGAGGGCGAGGTGCTGGTCCTGCGGCCCGGCCCGGGGGGCGCCGCCGTCGTCGGGCGCCTCGTGCCCTGAGGCGCGCGGCCGCGGTCCCTTCGGGGCGGCCGCGGGCCCCGGGGTGCGCGACCCGGTGAAGCGTTGACCCACCCCGCCGGACTCCTAGCTTGACGCAGGGAGGCCGCGGCGCGCCGCGCCCATGGTCCGGGAGTGACGTCGTGATGGCAGGGTCCTCGGTCGCGGTGGTGGGCGGTGGGTTGGGCGGGCTGGCCGCGGCCTGCGTGGCGGCGGCCCGGGGGCACCGGGTCACCCTCTACGACAAGAACGCCTGGCTCGGCGGCAAGGCGGCGGTGCTGCACGAGGGCGGCTTCCGCTTCGACATGGGGCCGACCATCCTCACGGTGCCCCGGGTGCTGGAGCGCATCTTCGCCGAGGCGGGCCGCTCGGTGCACGACTACATGGACCTGCGCCGCCTCGACCCGCAATGGCGCTGCTTCTTCGACGACGGCGGCCGCATCGACCTCCAGGAGGACGTGCCCGCCATGGCGGCCGAGATGGACCGCTTCGCGCCGGGCGCCGGCGCCGGCGAGGGCTACCGGCGCTTCCAGGCCGTGTCCGAGCACCTGCACGGCATCTCGGAGCGGTTCTTCTTCTGGAAGCCGGTCCAGGACCTGTTCGACACCATCAACATCCGGGCGAACATGAACCCCGGCACCCTGCGCGACGTGCTCTCGCTGCGCATGCACGCCTCGGTGGCCAGCACCATCCGGGGCAAGGTCCGGGACGCCCGCCTCGCCCAGATGCTCGACCACTTCGTGCAGTACGTCGGCTCCTCGCCCTACGGCGCGCCGGCGGTGCTCTGCGCCATCGCCCACATGCAGACGGCGGACGGCGTCTGGTACCCGATGGGCGGCACCCGGGCGGTGGCCGAGGGGCTGATGCGGCTCGCCACCGAGCTCGGCGCCACCCTGAAGCCCGACGCCGAGGTCGAGGGCGTCGCGGTCGAGGACGGCGCCGTCAAGGGCCTGCGCACCCGCGACGGCCTCGTCGCCTACGACCGGGTGATCTCGAACATGGACGCGGTGCGCACCTACCGCGAGCTCGTCGGCGGCCCGGTCGGCCGCGCCTACGAGAAGCGCAGCTTCGAGCCCGCCTGCTCGGGCGTGGTGCTCTACCTCGGCTTGAACAAGCGCTACGACCACCTCGCCCACCACGATTTCGTGTTCTCGCGCGACCCGGAGGAGGAGTTCGACGCGATCTACCGCCGGGGCGAGCCGGCCCCCGACCCGACCGCCTACCTGGCCGCCCCGAGCGCCACCGACCCCTCGGTGGCCCCGGAGGGCGGCGAGGCGCTCTACGTGCTGGTCCACACCCCCTACCTGCGCCCCCACCACGACTGGTCCAGGATGCTGCCGGCCTACCGGCAGACGATCCTCGACAAGCTCAAGCGCACCGCCGGCATGCCCGACCTCGAGGAGCGCATCGTGGTCGAGCGCCACCTCACGCCCGCCGACATCCACGCCCGCTACAGGGTGCTCAACGGCGCGATCTACGGGCTCGCCTCCCACGGCCGCATCATGGGGGCGTTCAAGCCCGGCAACCGCTCGCGCGAGGTGCGCGGGCTCTACCTCGCGGGCGGCGCCGCCCATCCGGGGCCCGGCATGCCCATGGTGATGATGTCGGGCTGGATCGCCGCCGACGCCCTCGACCAGGACGCGCGGGGCGAGACCGCCGGCGAGGCGCTGCGGGCCGCCTCGTGAGGGGCGCCCCGCGCGGCCTCGCGCGGGGCGCGCCGCCCCGCGCCGGAATCGACGACCCGGTCGAGGCCCGGTCCCCCCTCGTCTGGCGCTTCATGGGGCTCTACTTCGCGCGCTACCTGCGCCGGCACATGAACGCCCTGCGGGTGCCCGCCTGGGGCCTGCCGCCGGCGGCCCCCGCCGGCCCGGTGGTGGTCTACTGCAACCATCCGGCCTGGTGGGACGCGGCCGTCATCATCCTGCTCGGGCACCGCTTCTTCCCGCGGGCCGAGAGCTACGCGCCCTTCGACGCGGCCATGCTGGCGCGCTACCGCATCTTCGCCCGCATGGGGGCCTTCGGGGTCGACCTCGCGAGCCCCCGCGGGGCGGCCGCGTTCCTGGCCGCCTCGCGCCGGATCCTCGCGCGGCCCGCCCCGGTCCTGTGGATCACCGCGCAGGGCCGCTTCAGCGACGTGCGCGACCGGCCCCTCGGCCTGCGCCCCGGCGTCGCCCGCCTGCCCGAGATCGCCCCCGGCGCGCTCTTCGTGCCGCTCGCCCTCGAGTACGCGTTCTGGGACGAGCGCGGGGCGGAGGCCTTCGCGGCCTTCGGGGCCGGGATCCCGGGGGCCGACCTCCTGGCCCTGCCGCGCCCGGACCGCCTCGCGCGCCTCGAGGCCGACCTGACCCGCGCCGTCGACCGCCTCGGCGCCGACGTGCGCAGCCGCGATCCCGCCCGCTTCGCCTCCCTGCTGGAGGGGCGGCGGGGCGTCGGGGGCGTCTACGATGCCTGGCGCCGGCTGGCGGCGGGGCTCACCGGGCGGTCCTTCGAGCCCGGGCACGGCAAGGGCCTGCCCTCGTGACCCTGCTGGCCCTCGCGGCCCTCCTCCTCGCCCTCCTGCCGGCCGCCCTGGCACTCGCGAACCTCGTCGCCCTTCGGCCGCCCCGGAGGGCGCCCGCAGGGCCGGACCCCGACGGGACCGTCTCGATCCTGATCCCGGCCCGCAACGAGGCCGCCAATCTCGGCCCGACCCTGGCGGCGGCCTGCGCCAGCACCGGCGTCGCCGTGGAGGTGATCGTCGCCGACGACCACTCGACCGACGCGACCCCCGCCCTCGTGGCGGAGCACGCCGCCCGGGACCCGCGCCTGCGGCTGATCGCGGTGCCGCCCCTGCCGCCGGGCTGGACCGGCAAGAACCACGCCTGCCACGTCCTGGCCGAGGCCGCGGCGGGGCGCTACCTGCTGTTCGTCGACGCCGACGTGCGCCTCGAGGCCGGCGCCGCCGCGGCGCTCGCGGCCGCCGCGCGGGCGCGGGGCGCGGCCCTCGTCAGCGGCGTGCCGCGCCAGGTCACCGGCAGCCTCGGCGAGCGCCTGACCGTGCCGATGATCAACCTCCTCCTCCTCGGCTACCTGCCGGTCCCGCTGATGCGGCGCCTGCGCGACCCGGCCCTCGGCGCGGCCTGCGGCCAGCTCGTCCTCGTGGAGGCGGGCGCCTACCGGGCCGCCGGCGGCCACGGCGCGATCCGGGCGAGCCTGCACGACGGCGTGCAGCTGCCCCGGGCGTTCCGGCGCGCGGGCCTCGCGACCGACCTCGTCGCCGGGGCCGGGCTCGCCACCTGCCGCATGTACACCGCCTTCGGGCAGGCCTGGGCGGGCTTCTCGAAGAACGCCCACGAGGGCCTGGCGACCCCGCGCGCCCTCCCGGTCTGGACCCTGCTCCTCGGCGGCGGCCACGTCCTGCCGCCGCTCCTCGTCCTGGCGGCCCTCGCGGGCGCCGGCAGCCTCCCGCTCGCCTCCGGGAGCCTCGCCCTCTCCCTCGCCACCCGGGCGGCCATCACGCTCGCCACCCGCGAGGACCCGCGCACGATCCTGCTGCACCCCGTCACCGTGGCGCTGGCGCTCGCCCTGCAGTGGAACGCCCTGCTGCGGCCGCGCCGGGCCGGCGTCGCGACCTGGAAGGGCCGCACCTACCCGGCGGCCTGACGGAGCCCGGCCGCCGGCCGCGCTCCGTCAGGCCGCCCCCCGCGAGGACACCCCCATGACCGAGATCTGGCAGCTCGACGGCACGGCGATCCTGGGACGCTATCGCGACCGCTCGCTCTCGCCCCGGGAGGTGGTCGGCGACGCCCTCGCGCGCGTCGCCCGGCACGGCCCCGACCTCGGCGCCTTCGTGCTCGTCGACGGGGAGGCGGCCCTCGCGGCGGCCGCGGCGTCGGAGGCGCGCTGGGCCGCGGGCCGGCCGTGCGGCCCCCTCGACGGCCTGCCCTTCACCGTCAAGGACAACATCGCCTGGGCCGGCCACCCGATGCGGCGCGGCTCGCCCACCACCGCGGAGGCGCCCCTCGCCGAGAGCGCGCCCGCGGTGGACCGCCTCGTCGAGGCCGGGGCGATCCCGGTCGCCAAGACCACGATGCCGGAATTCGGCTGGAAGGGCCTCGGCGACTCGACGCTCACCGGCGCGGCCCGCAACCCCTGGGACACGCGCCTCACCACGGGCGGCTCCTCGGCCGGGGCGGCCGCGGCGGCGGCCCTCAACCTCGGCCTCCTGCACATCGGCACCGACGGCGCCGGCTCGATCCGCATCCCGGCCTCGTTCTGCGGCGTCTACGGCCTCAAGCCCAGCTACGGCCGGGTCCCGGCCTACCCGCCCTCGCCCTTCGGCCCGGTGGCCCATCTCGGCCCGATCACCCGCGGGGTCCGGGACGCCGCCCTGATGCTCCGGGCCATGGCCCGGCCCGACGCCCGCGACATGGCGGCCAGCCTCGCCGAGCCGCCCGATTACGACGCCGGCCTCGAGGACGGCGTGCGCGGGCTGCGCATCGCCTGGAGCCCGCGCCTCGGCTACGCCGGGACCGTGGACCCGGAGGTGGCGCGCCTGACCGAGGCCGCCGCCCGGGCCTTCGCGGAGCTCGGCGCCACGGTGGAGGAGGCCGATCCCGGCTTCCCCGACCCGGTCGAGACCCTGAACGGGATCTGGCTCGTGGGGGCCTGGTGCGTGCTGCGGGGCATCCCGGAGGCCCGCCGCGCCGAGGTCGAGCCGGCCCTGCGCGAGGCGGCCGAGCGCGGCCGGCGGATCGAGACCCCCGACTTCGTCGCGGCCCTCACCGCCCGCGGCGCGCTGTTCACCGCGATGGCGCGGTTCCACGCCACCTACGACCTGCTCCTGACCCCGACCGTCGCCACGCCCGCCATCCCGACCGGCCACCTCACCCCGCCGGACGGGCGCTTCGGCCAGGACTGGCTCGGCTGGACGCCGTTCTCCTACCCCTTCAACCTCACCGGCCAGCCGGCCGCGACGGTGCCGTGCGGGCTGGATGCGGCCGGGCTGCCGGTGGGCCTGCAGATCGTCGGCCCGATGGGGGCGGATGCCGGCGTGCTGCGCGCCTCGCGGGCCTTCGAGGCGGCCCGGCCCTGGCCCGTCCTCGACGCGCCCCGGGTGAGGCACCGTCCCTGACCGGGGCGGGAGGAACGCCTGTCGGGGGCCGGCGTTTGGCTGCCGGACAGGAGTTTTTCATGAAGCTCGACAATAAGATAGCCCTGGTGACGGGCGCCGATTCCGGCATCGGGCAGGCCATCGCGGCGGTGTTCGCCGAGGCCGGGGCGGACGTCTGCATCACCTACCACACCGACGCCGAGGGCGCGGCCGAGACGCGCCGGCGGGTCGAGGCGGCCGGGCGCCGGGCCCTGGTGGCCCAGCTCGACGTGCGCGACGCCGCCGCCGTCGACGCCCTCGTGCGGCGCGTCGAGGCCGAGCTCGGCACCCTCGACGTCCTCGTCAACAACGCCGGCAAGGGCATGGGCGCGCGCACGCCGGTCGCGTCGCTGCCCGAGGACCAGCTCGACGTGATCCTCGACACCAACCTGAAGGGCCCCCTGCACTGCGCCCGCGCCTTCGTGGCCCTGCGCAAGCGGCGCGGCGGGGGCGGGCGCATCGTCAACGTCTCGTCGGTGGCCCAGCACCTGCCGACCGCCGGCTCCGCGCCCTACGGCATGGCCAAGGCCGGTCTCGGCTCCCTCACCCGCAGCCTCGCGGTCGAGGTCGCGCCCGACCGGATCAACGTGAACGGCATCGCGCCCGGCCTGATCCAGACCCCGATGACGCAGGACCGCCTGGACGACCCCGGGAAGCGGGACGCCTCGATGCGGGAGATCCCCTGGCACCGGCCCGGGCAGCCGGTGGAGATCGCCCGCCTGGCGCTGTTCCTCGCCTCCGACCACGGCGACTACGTCACCGGCCAGACCTGGACCATGGACGGCGGCCTCACCATGAACTGGGGCGGGGCCTGAAGGGGCGCCCGGGCCCCGGCGACGTCACAGGCGACGCAGCCAGAGCGGCCAGTCGGGGTGGTGGAACAGCGTGCGCGCCCGCCGGTGCTTCCAGGTCCCGTACTTGCAGTAGTCGAAGTCCAGGGTGGACACGGCCTCCTGGATCATCGCCCAGGTCGCCCATTTGAGGTCGGCGAGCGCCCGCAGCACGGCGATGCGGGCCTCGATCCGGCGGTCGAGGCGGCCGAAATACGCCTCGATCATCTCGCGCTCGACGGCCTCCGGAAACGCCATCTCGGTGAACCAGAGGGCGAGTTCGTAGGCGCGCTCGTTGTTCGAGGCGTACTCGAAATCGACCAGGATCACCCGGTCGGCCTCGTCGATGAGGAAGTTGCCCGCGAGCGTGTCGTTCATGCAGGGCACGAGGTCGAGGCCGGAGGCGAGGAGCGCCGCCTTCGCCTCGGCGCAGCAGCGCATCAGGTGCGCGCTGTCCGCCGGCACCCGCCCGCCCACCTGCGCGACCTGCGCGACGTGCTCCTCGATCATGTCGAAGATCGTCTTCGTCAGCCCCAGGGCCGGCGCGTCGTTGAAGGCCCTGAGCGCCCGCACGGCGTTGCCGCGCACGGCCGGGCGCAGGAAGTCGAGGTTCTGGGAGGCCCGGAAGCCGTCCGCGAAGGCGAAGATCTCGACGCCCGCCTCGGGCAGGAAGTCGACCACCGCGACCCCGAACCCGCAATCCTGCGCCCGGCGGCTCGCGTCGTGGGCGGCCGCGCGGGCGATGAACATCTCGGTGCCGCGCCCCGGGACCTTGAGGAAGCAGTCCCCCGCCTCCCCGCTATCGATGCGCCAGTTCGTGTTGCTGATGCCGCCCGGGACCGGGTGGTAGCGCAGGGGCCGCCCCTGCCAGCGCCCGATCCCGGCGAGGATCGCCTCGAGGGCGCGCTCGCTCTCGCTCGCAGCCTCGCCCACGCGTTTCCAGCCCATCGCAGGTCCTCCCGATCGCATCCTCGCCGCCGCCCGGCGCCGGTGGGGCCTCGCGGCCCGGGCTCTCACAGCCGGCGCAGCCACGTCTCGAACCCCCGCGCGCCGAGCGTCGTGCGGGCGTGGAGGAGGCGCCAGGTGCCGTACTTGTGGAACTCGATGCCGGTGCGGGCCGAGGTCGCCGCCCGGGTCACCCCCCAGAGGCCCCACGCGAGGTCGTCGAGGGCGCCGTAGAGCCGGCAGCGGTTGAGCAGGCGCTCCTCGAAGCGGCCGGCGTAGTGCTCGACGGCCGCGCAGGCCTCCGCCTCGAAGGCGCAGGCCTCGTTGATGAGGACGCCGACGTCGAACCAGGGGTCGTTGTCGCCGGCGAGGTCGAAATCCACGAGCCGGACGCCGGCGCCGTCGAGCATGACGTTCGAGGCGACCCCGTCGTTGTGGCAGAACGCGAGGTCGAGGCCCGCCGCCCGGATCGCCTCGCGGATGAGCCCGGCGACCCCGACGAGCCGCTCCGTGCCGTCCGGCAGGACGACGCCCGCCGCGCCGGCCTCGGCCGCGAGGGCGTCGAGGCGCGCGAAGGGGCAGAAGCGCCGCCCGAGGGGGGCGTCCGCGTGCAGGCGCTTCTTGGCGTCGAGGATGCCCGCCATCACGCCCGGGTCCTGGAGGTCGCCGAGGCGGGCGTAGCGCCAGGGCTCGGGCAGGTAGTCGAGGCCGAGGAGCCCGTCCTCGTCGAGCACGACCCGGGGCCCGACGCCGAGGCTTGCGGCCTTGCGGGCGGCCTCGGCGGCCCACGGCACGACGTCGCGGGCCATGTCGGGGTGGCGGATCTTCAGGAAGACGGGCGCGCCCCCCTCGGGCTCGACGCGCACGCAATCCGAGGCGACCCCGCGGTGGAGCGGCGAGGCGACGGGCGCGGCCGCGAGGGCGAAGCGCGGCGGGGCCTCGCGCCAGGCGGGCACGCGGGCGAGGGCGGCCGCGACGCGGGCCTCCAGGGGCGCGGCGGCACTCATGTCGGCTCTCCCCGGTCGAGGCGGCTCGCCCGCTCGGGCGAGCCGCCGGCGCGGCACAGGCGGTGGGCGGCGCGGGTCATGACGGCGAGGCCGGCCGCGAGGTCGGCCGCGTCGGTGGCCTCGGCCTCGTTGTGGGCGATGCCGCCGAGGCTCGGCACGAAGACGATTCCCGTCGGGCAGGTGCCGAGCAGGCTCAGCGCGTCGTGGCCCGCGACCGTGTCCATGCGCAGGCTGCGGTGCTCCGCCTCGGCGGCGCAGAGGGCGACGAGGTCGCACGGCGCCGCCGGCAGGGCCCGGATCGGCCGCTCGGAGCGGGACGCGACCGCGGCCTCGACCCGGGCGCGCGCCGCCGCGGCGGCGACCGCCGCGTCCGCGAGCCGGCCGGCCTCGGCGAGGGCCCGGTCGTCGGCCGAGCGGACCTCGAGCGAGAGCTCGACCCGCGCCGGCACGACGTTCGCGGAGTTCGGCGCCACCCGGACGCGCCCGACCGAGGTGTGGACGAGGCCCGGCCAGCGCTCGGCGATGGCCCGCACCTCGGCGATCAGGTAGGCGCCCGCCAGGAGGGCGTCGCGGCGGCGGGGCATGGCGGTCGGGCCGGTATGGGCCTGCTCGCCCGTGAAGACGACGTCGCGCTTGAGGGCGCCCCAGCAGCGGGTCACGACGCCGATCGCGGCGCCGGCCTGCTCGAGCACGCTGCCCTGCTCGACGTGCAGCTCGAGGTAGCAGGCCGGGACGGCCGGGGCCGCATCCTCCCCGCGGTAGCCGATCCCCGCCAGCGCCTCGCCGAGGCTGACCCCGTCGTCGTCCCGGCGCGAGAGCGCGAAGGCGGCGTCGTGGTGCCCCGCGTAGGTGCCGCTGCCGAGCAGGCTCGGGCGGAAGCGCGCGCCCTCCTCGTTGGTCCAGTTCACGGCGCAGAAATCGGCGTCGAAGACGGCGCCGGCGGCCTTGGCGGCCATCAGGGCCCGCCCGACGCCGAGGGCGGCCGCGACCCCGAGCGTGCCGTCGAGCCTGCCTGACCGGACCTGGCTGTCGAGGTGCGAGCCCATCATCACCAGGGGCGCGCCGGCCCGCTCCGCCAGGGCGAAGTGCCCGAACTGGTTGCCGACGGCGTCGACCGCGACGCGGGCGCCGGCGGCGGCGAGCTCGCGGGCGAGCAGGCCCCGCGCCGCGCCGTCGGCGGGCGAGCCGCACAGGCGCGTCACGCCCCCGGCCGGCGTCGCGCCGCAGGCGGAGAAGCGCGCCAGGAGGTCGAGGAGGCGCGCCGCCGGGTCGCCCTCAGGAGCAGATGAGGTCGATCTCATGCTTGGCGAAGATGTCCAGGAAGGGTTTCGGCGGGGGCTTGTCCGTCACGACGCCCAGGCGATCGCCGAGAGCGAAGGTGTGGAGGTTGGCCTGGCGCCCGAACTTGCGGGAATCGGCCAGCAGCACGGCGCGGCGCGCCTGGTCCCGGAGGGTGCGCCGGAGCACGGATTCGTGCTCCTCGTAGTCCATCCAGCCGTGGTCGATGTCGCAGGCCGCGATGCCCATGAAGGCGACGTCGAAGAAGTAGCGCCGGGCATACGCCACGGTCTCGTAGCCCACGAGGGCGTTGTCGTTCGCCCGCAGGGTGCCGGGGGTCAGGTTGACCCGGGTCGGGCCGCCGCCGAGGTGGAGCGCCACGTCGATGGAGTTCGTGGTCACCGTGAGGTTGCGCCCCAGCAGCCGGCGCGCGAAGGCCAGGGTGGTGGTCCCGGTGTCGATGAAGATCGACATGCCGTCGCGCACGAGGCCGAGCGCCAGGGCGCCGACCCGGGCCTTCTCCCGCGGGTTGATCTTGCCGCGCTCGAGCAGGGGCCGCTCCTGGTCGAGCCGGGGCGACACGGCCCCGCCGTGGATGCGCCGCAGGAGCCCGCGCTCCTCCAGGAGCTTCAGGTCGCGCCGGATCGTCTCCTCCGACACCCGGAGGTAGGCGGCCACGTCCGCGACCCCGACCCGGCCCGCGCCGTGCAGGCGCGCGAGGATCTCCTGATGGCGATGGTCCGTCAGCATCGTGGCGTGTCCTCTCCCGGAGGACGGGGGCGCCGCCGGGCGCGCGCGTCGCCGGGCCCATCACGCGGCCGCGAGGTGCGGCGCCCGCCGGTGGCGCGTCGCGGACTCGTACGCGTAGGCGAGGCCGAGGAGGTCGGCCTCGCTCCACAGGGGCCCGACGAAGATCAGGTTGAAGGGCGCGCCGCAGGGATAGGCGCCGGCCGGCACCGTGACCCCGGGCAGGCCCGCGATGTTGATCTCGCAGACGGTGGTCTCGTGGATGGTCTCGCTCCCGTGCAGGGGCGGCAGGGCGTCCCGCATCTGGGGAAACACCAGGGCGTCGAGGCCGTGGCGGGCCATCACGTCCGCGAAGGTCGCGAGGTAGGCCTCCCGCGCCGCGAGGAAGTCCGACAGGTCGGGGGGCGCCGTCGGGTCGGCGAGGCTCCCGGCGAATTGCGGGAGCTGGTGCATGAAGTGCAGGACGCCCCGCGGCCCGAAGGCGTCCTCGGCCGCGGTGGCGGCGGCGAAGTCGGCGAAGCTGCGGATGGCGGCGGAGGGCCCGAGCCGCCGCAGGTACTGGTCGAGGTCGTGAGCGACGCCCTCCATGCCGCGGGCGTCGTAATGGTCGAGCCCCGCGACCGGCCGGCCGATGGCGGCGAAGCCCGAATCCCGGAACGGGTCTTCGACCAGGGTCGCGCCGCGGGCCGCGAGCTCGCCCTGCGCCCGCCCGTAGAGCGCCGTGCACGCGGCCGAGAGCGGCCGGTCGCGCCAGCCCGGCCCGTAGAGGCCGAGGCGCCGGCCCGCCAGGGCCTCCGGGTCGAGCCGGCCGGCGTAGCCGCCGCGGGGCCGGCGCCCGATCCCCGCCACGGTCTTGGGGTCCTCCGCCGTGTAGCCGGCGAGCACGTCGAGGGTGAGCGCCGCGTCGCGCACGCAGCGGGCGATGGGCCCGACCACGTCGCGGGTGCTGCCGGCGAGCGGCACCACCCCGGCATTGGGCACGAGGGCGAAGGTCGGCTTGACGCCGACGAGCCCCTGCGCGGAGGCCGGGTTCTGGATCGACCCGCCGGTCTCCTCGGCGAGCCCCAGCACCGCGAGGCTCGCCGCCACCGCCGTGGCGGTGCCGGCGCTGCTGCCGCCCGGCAGCCGGTCGGGGGCGGCGGCGTTGAGGGTCGGGCCGGCCCAGCTGTCGTTGGCGTGGCTGCCGGTGGCGCTGAGGACCGGCACGTTGGTCTTGCCGAGCATGACGCAGCCGGCCGCCCGCATCCGGGCCACCACGGGGGAATCGGTCTGCGGGATCAGGTCGACGCCGCCGCTGCGCGCGCTGAGGAAGTGCCAGCCCGCCGTGCTCGGCAGCCCGGCCACGTCCATGGTGTCCTTGATCACCACCGGCACACCCGCGAGCGGCCCGAGGGCCTCGCCCGCGGCGCGGCGCCGGTCGACGGCGCGGGCGTCCTCCAGGGCGTCCGGGTTCATCACGATGAGGGCATTGTAGCGCGGGTTGTAGGTGGCGATCCGGTCCAGGAAGGCCGTCGCCAGGGCCTCGGCGGTGACGCCGCGGGCGAAGGCGGCCGCGACGTCCGCCAGCGTCATCTCCACGGGGTCGAAGGCCTGGTCGAAGGCCTGGTCGGGCCTCTGGTCGAGCGGGTCGCGGGCTGGCGTCATGGCGCGGGTCTCCGGTTGCGTGCTGGGTTGCGGGACGCTCGCCCTTGAGCCGGACGGGCGCCCGGGCCCGTCCGGCTCAAGGGGCGGCGCGCGTCAGGCCATCCCGACGAACTCGTCCATCATCTGCCGGTCCCGGGCGACGTCGGGCGGGACCTCCCGGGTGATCACCCCCTTCTGGAGGATCAGGACCCGGTTCGAGAGCGCCGAGATGAAGCCGAGGTTCTGCTCGACGAGGAGCACCGTGAGGCCGCGGGCCCGCCCGATCGCCCCGAGCGTCTCGACGAGCTCCTCGATGATCGAGGGCTGGATGCCCTCGGTCGGCTCGTCGAGGAGGACGATGCGGGGGCCGCCGCAGAGGCAGCGCGCCAGCGCCAGGAGCTGCTGCTCGCCCCCCGAGAGGGCGCCCCCCGGCCGGTCCAGGTAGGCCTTGAGGCGCGGGAAGGTCTCGAGGATCTCCGCGATGGTCGCCTCCTCGCCGGCGCGGGCGAGCAGGCAGCCCATGCGCAGGTTCTCGCGCACGCTGAGCGCCGGGAAGATCTCGCGGCCCTGCGGCACGTAGCCCATCCCGGCCCGGGCCCGGGCGGTCGGGGACAGGGCCGTGATCGGGCGGCCCGCGAGCGCCACCGTGCCGGCGGTCGCCGGCAGGTAGCCCATCAGGGTGCGCAGGAGCGTGGTCTTGCCCATGCCGTTGTGGCCGAGGATGCCCACGAACTCGCCCGCCCCCACGCCGAGCGAGACGCCGCCCAGGATCGGGATGCGGCCGTAGCCCGCGTGCAGCCCGGCGACGGCCAGGAGGGGCTCCCCGGTCCGGGGTTCCCCGCCCGGAGGGCGGCTCTGCGGCCCGCCCATCACGCCGCCTGCTTGCCGAGGTAGACGTCGCGCACGCGCTGGTCGGCCAGCACGCGGCCGACCTCGTCCTCCATGAGGATGCGGCCCTGGTTGAACACCGTGACGGTCTTGGCGATCATCCGGATGAAGGGCATGTCGTGCTCCACCACGATCAGGGCGTGGGTGCGGTTGATCTCGCGGATCAGCGCGGCGGTCCGGTGGACCTCGTCGTGGGTCATGCCGGCGGCGGGTTCGTCGAGGAGGATCAGCTCGGGCTCCTGGGCCAGCACCGTCGCGATCTCGACCCACTGGCGCTGGCCGTGGGCGAGCTGCCCGACCGTCCGGTCCGCGATGGCCTCGAGCTGGAGGCGCGCCAGCGTCTCGCCCACGATGGCGCGGGCGCGGGCCAGGGACTTGCGCCGGCCGGCCGCCACGAAGACGTTCTCGCGCACGGACAGGCCGTTGAAGACGTTGGGCACCTGCGTCTTGATGCCGACGCCGAGGCGCGCGATGGCGTGCGGCTCGGCCCCGGTGATGTCGGTGCCCCGGAAGGCGATGCGGCCCTCGCTCGGGGTGAGCTGGCCGGTGAGCATCTTGAAGAAGGTGCTCTTGCCGGCGCCGTTCGGCCCGATCAGGCAGCGCAGCTCCACCTCGCCGAGGACGAGGTCGACCGACTGCACCGCCGTCACGCCGCCGAACCGCATGGTGACGCCCCGCGCCTCGAGGAGCGGCCGGGCTCCCGCCGGGGCGGCCCGTCCCGCGCTCATCGCGGCGCCTCCCCGGCGAGCGCCCGGCCGGGCGCGGCCGGCTCCTGCGGCGCCGGCCGGCGCACGGCGCCGGCGAGCCGCCCCAGGAGCGCCCGCATCACCGGCACGAGCCCCTGCGGCACCAGGAGCACGAAGGCCACCAGCACGAGGCCGAGGCCGAGATTGGCGTCGATCACGCGCTGCCCGCCCGCCTGGATGATCAGCCACTGGATCAGCACCGCGCCGAGAATCGGCCCGAGCAGGGTGCCGAGGCCGCCCACGAGCACGAAGATGATCACCTGGGCCGACATGGTGAGGCCGAACACGGTCGGGCTGATGAACCCGCCCCAATTGGCGAACAGGCAGCCGGCGAGCCCCGCGATGCCGGCCGAGATCGTGAAGGCGAGGAGCTTGTAGAGGCGCGGGTCGTAGCCGATGAGCTGGGCCCGGGTCTCGTTCTCGCGGATCGCCACGACGACCCGGCCGAAGCGGCTCGCCAGGATCGCCCGCAGGGCCGCGTAGACGAGGATCAGGCTGCCCATCGCGGCGTACCAGATGCCCTCCGGGTCGAGGGGGTTGCCGGGGTCGCCCGGCAGGTTGAGCGCCGGGATCGCCGGGATGCCGTTGAAGCCGCCGAGCTCCGCGTCGCCGATCCGGTACTGGCGGCCCGAGGTCGCGTTGACGAGCTGGAACAGGATCACCGAGACGGTGAGCGTGATGACGCCGATATAGGCGTCGCTGATCCGGCCGTAGAACATGAAGTAGCCGAGCAGGAGCGCGAACAGCATCGGCACCGCCATGGCGAGGAGCACCGGCACGGTGCTGTCCCCGAGGTTCAGGACCGCGACCGCGTAGGCGTAGCCGCCGAGCCCCAGGAAGGCGGCCTGCCCGAACGACATGACGCCGCCGTAGCCCCAGATGAAGCCCTGGCTCAGGGCGAACATCGCCATGGCGGAGAAGCCCGTGAGCTGGACGAGGCCGAAGGTGTCGACGAGGTGGGGCGCGCCGAGCAGGACGGCGAGGCCGGCGGCGAGCATCGCCAGGAAGCCGCCGGCCGCCCGGAGGCCGCCGGCAGGCCCCGGGGGGCCGGCGCGTGGGGGGAATGGCCTCATAGGCTGCGCCTCAGGTAGCGGCCGGTGATGCCCTGGGGCAGCACGCGGATGAGCAGCACCGCGGCGACGAGGAGCGCCACGTCGCCGATGACCGGGGTGGTCTTGAAGGAGACGAGCTCGTTGATGACGCCGAACAGCGTCGAGGCGAGCCCGGTGCCGGCGACGATCGCCGGGCCGCCGCCCAGCACCGTGATGAAGGCGCGGGCGATGTAGGACGCCCCCATGGCGGGCGAGATGCCGGAGATCGGCGCCAGCACCCCGCCGGCGAGGCCCGCCAGGGCGGCCCCGAGCCCGAAGGTCGCCATGTAGACCCGGTCGGGTGAGACCCCGAGGGCCGCCGCCATGCGGGGGTTCTGCATGGTGGCCCGCAGGATCAGGCCGAACCGCGTCAGGCGCAGGAGCAGGTACGCGGCGGCGAGCGCCGCCAGGGCCGCCGCGATGATGACGAGGCTGTAGAGGCTGGCGCCGTAGCGCCCGATCTCGAAGCTGCCGACGGGCGTCGAGACCCCCCGCACCACGTTGCCGTAGAGCGACGTCACGAGGCCGATCAGCCCGAGGCTGAGGCCCCAGGTCGCCAGCATGGTGTCCATCATCCGCCCGTACAGGAAGCGGATCACGGTGCGCTCGAGGACGAGGCCGACGAGGCCGACCACCAGGGGCGGCAGCACCAGCATCGCGACCCAGATGTTGGCGCCCGCCTCGCTCGCCGTCACCGCCGTGTAGGCGCCGAGCATCATGAGCTCGCCGTGGGCGAGGTTGATGATGCGCATCATCCCGTAGATGACGCCGAGGCCGAGGGTGATCAGCACCAGCGTGGCGATGCCGGCGATCACGTTGAAGGCCAGGAGGCCGGCCAGGTCCATGTCGCGCGCGTCCCCTGTCCGTCAGCCCTTGAGGTCGGGCGTGAACTGCTTGTTGGTCCTGGGATTCTTGAGGAGGTCGCAGGCGCCGCCGGTGTCGGCCGGGAACTGGTCGGGGTAGCTCGCCAGGATCTCCCACTTCCGGTCCTTGGGCCGGGCCAGGTAGGTGCTGCGGATGGTGTGGTGGGTGGCCGGGTCCATGGTGACCTTGCCGGTGGGGCTCTCGATGGAGAGGCCGGATTCGAGCGCCTCGACGACCTTGTCGCGCTCCACCGAGCCGGCCTTCCTCACCGCCTCGGCCCACAGCATGACGCCCTCGTAGGTGGCGGTGTCGAGCTCGCTCAGGTCCGTGACGTCGGCTCCGAACTTCGCCTGCATGCCCTTGACGAAGGCCTGGCTCGCGGGCGCCGGGAGGTCGTTGTACCAGCCGTAGCAGGTGACGATGCCGTTCGTGGTCGAGGTGTCCATGGTGGTGAGCTCGTCGCCGAGGCCGAACACGCTCGAGGCGATCGGGATCTTGCCCTTCATGCCGGCGGCGTCCCACTGGCGGTAGAAGCCCGAGTGGTTGGCGCCCACGAGGGCCGAGAGCACGAGGTCGGGCTGGGCCTGCTGGATGCGGCTGATGGCGGAGGAGAAGTTCGTCACGTCGAGGGGGAAGAAGTCGGTGCCGAGCACCGAGCCGCCGCCGTCCTTCATGAACTTCGTCATCCAGCTCGCGGTGATGTGGCCGTAATTGTAGTCGGCCGCGATGATGTAGGCCTTCTTGCCCCAGTTCTTGAGGCCGTAATCCACGATGTGATTCACGGTCTGGGCCGGCGTCGAGCCGGTGCAGAACACGTTGCGGTCGCAGACGCCGCCCTCGTACTGGGTGTTGTAGAAGTACAGGGTCTTCGAGCGCCCGAAGATCGGGCGGATCGCCTCGCGCGAGGCCGAGGTGATGCCGCCCTGGATGACGTCGACCTTCTCCTTGAGGGCGAGCTGCTGGGCGTACTGGGTGTAGAGCTGCATGTTGGACTGGGTGTCGTAGGCGATCAGCTTGATCTGCCGGCCGAGAAGCCCGCCCGCCTTGTTGATGAGGTCGACCGCGTACTCGGTGGTCTCGATCATGCGCTTGCCCTCGAGGCCGAGGGCGCCGGACCCGTCGAGCAGGCTGCCGAGCTTGATCGGCTCCGCCGCGAGGCCGTGGCGCGCGAGGAACGGCGTCGCCAGCGCGCCGGCCGCCGCCCCGGCCCCGAGCCTCAACGCACCGCGCCGGCTGATCGTCCCGTGTGTCATCCCACTCTCCGCTGCTGCGCCGCCCGGAGGGCCCGGGCCCGCCGCCCCGCCCCGGTCGGCGGCGTCGCAAGTCCGATGCCAACAAATCCCACATATCGGTCAGCCGGCAGGATTGGCGGGCCCGGGCCGCCCGCGTGCCGACGCGGCGGTCAGATCGGCCGGCCGGTGGGCAGCTGGTGCGGTCCGCGCGGGCAGGCCGGCGCGGGGCGGCGCGATGTCACAAATCGTGCAAATCGGGCCGCCGGGTGCGGCAGGGCAATGCGCGCCCGGCGGGCGCGCGTTGCCGCGGCGGTCCCGGGCCCTATGACANCCCCGCCCCGGGCGCGGCCCGCCGGGCCGCCGCGAGACGCAGCGAGGGTGAGATGGAGTATCGGCAGTTCGGGCGATCCGGCCTCAAGGTTCCCGCCCTGAGCTTCGGGACGGGCACGTTCGGCGGCACCAACCCGTTCTTCGAGCGCTGGGGGCGGACGGACGTCGCGGAGGCGACGCGGCTCGTCGACCTCTGCCTCGAGGCGGGGGTCAACCTCTTCGACACCGCCGACATCTACTCGCAGGGCGCCTCGGAGGAGATCCTGGGCCAGGCCCTCACGGGCAAGCGCGAGCGGGCCCTGATCTCCACCAAGGCGACCTTCCCGGTCGGCGAGGGGCCCAACGACGTCGGCTCCTCGCGCTACCACCTGGTGCGGGCCTGCGAGGCGAGCCTGCGGCGCCTCGGCACCGACCACATCGACATCTACTTCATGCACGGCTTCGACGCCCTCACCCCGGTCGACGAGACCCTGCGGGCGCTCGACGACCTCGTGCGGGCGGGCAAGATCGGCTACATCGGCGCCTCCAACTTCTCCGGCTGGCAGCTGATGAAGGCGCTCGCGACCTCCGAGCGCCACGGGCTGGCGCGCTACGTCGCCTACCAGGGCTACTACTCGCTGATCGGCCGGCACTACGAGTGGGAGCTGATGCCCCTCGGGCTCGACCAGGGCGTCGGTCTGATGGTGTGGAGCCCCCTCGGCTGGGGCCGGCTGACGGGCAAGATCCGCCGCGGCCAGGCGCCGTCGGGCGGGCGCATCGCGGCGGGCGGCGCCGAGGGCGGGCCGCCGGTGGCGGACGACTACCTGTTCGGCGTCGTCGACGCCCTCGACGCCGTGGCGGCCGAGACCGGCAGGACCGTGACGCAGGTGGCGCTCAACTGGCTGCTCCGGCGGCCGACGGTCGCCAACATCGTGGTGGGGGCGCGCAACGAGGAGCAGCTCAGGCAGAACCTCGGCGCCGTCGGCTGGTCCCTCACCGCCGAGCAGGTCGCGCGGCTCGACGCCGCGAGCCAGGAGACGCCGACCTACCCCTACTGGCACCAGAGGGGCTTCGACGCGCGAAACCCCAAGCCGACCCCGTGGTGACGCGGCGCCGGGGACGGGCCCGGGCGGGCCGCCGACGGGGCGGCGCGTCCGGGGCGGCCGGCGCCACTCAGGCCCGGTAGCGCGCGGCCGCGTGCTCCCGGGCGAGGTTCGGCAGCATGGCCTCGCGCGCGGCCTCCAGCGCCTCCCACTGGCCGGCATCCGGCAGCGACGGGATGGTGACGGTCTCGCGCCGGTCGAAGCCCACGAGGGCGGCGTCGACCATCTCGCCGACCTCCATGACGCCCGCGAGGCTCGCCACGTCCCGGCCGGAGCGCTCCCAGATGGCCGTGCGGGTCGCGGCCGGCAGCACCGCCTGCACGTAGAGCCCGCGGGGGCCGAGCTCCGCCTGCAGGGCCCGCGACAGGGTGAGCACGTAGGCCTTGGTGGCCCCGTAGACGCCCGGGAGCCATTCCGGCGCGAAGGCCACCACCGAGCCGATGTTGACGATGGCGCCCGCGCCGCGGCCGAGGAAGGCCTGGGCCGCCGCCCCCGCGAGCCGGGTCAGCGCCACGACGTTGAGGTCGACGAGCCGGTACTGCGGCGCGAGGTCCGGATCCGAGAAGCCGGCCGGCGTCGCCGCGCCGGCGTTGTTCACGAGGAGGCCGAGGCGCGTGTCCTCGCGCAGGCGCGCCTCGACGCGGGCGAGGTCGCCCGCGTCGGTGAGGTCGGCCGGGAGCACGTCGACGGCGACGCCCGCCTCCGCCCGCAGGCGCGCGGCGAGCGTCTCCAGGCGGGCGGCGTCCCGCGCCACCAGGACGAGGTCGTGGCCGCGGCGGGCGAGCCGGTCGGCGTAGGTGGCGCCGATGCCGGACGAGGCGCCGGTGACGAGGGCGGCGGGCAGCTTGTGGGACATGGCAGGTCTCCTCAGGGGCTTTCGCGATGGCCGCCGGGGCGGGCCCGGACGCGCGTCCGGCTCCCGCCGGCCCGGCCCCGGAGGGGCCATCGCCGCCTCTATTGATGATAACCATCATGTTTGATGTCAACGCGACGACGCCCCCGCCGGGTGCGGCGGCGCACGTGGCGGCGTACGTGGCGGCGCAGGCGGCGGCGGGCCGCGCGGCGGCCTTGCGGAGACGGTCATGGCTGGTCTCCTCTCGGGCCGCGGCGGCCCGGATCCCGGCGTCCCGCGATCCTGCGCGGCGCCACGGTAGAGCACCGCCCCGACGCTGTCGCGGACCCGGCCCCGCGGCCGGGACGCCGCGCCGGGGCCCGCGGGCCGCCGCGGGCCGCCGCGGGTCGCCCGGGCGTCAGGCGTCCGCCTCCGCGGCGAGCCGCGCGAAGTCGGCGCGCAGGCGCGGCACCGCGAAGTCCACGAAGGCGCGGACCTTGGGGACCGACAGGCGCCCCTCCGGCGTGATGACGTGGACCGGGAGCCGCGGAGGCTCGGCCTCGCGCAGGATGATCCGCAGGCGCCCCTCCCGCACCGCCCCGGCGACCTGGTAGGAGAGCACCCGCGTGACCCCGTGCCCCTCCGCCGCCGCCGCCACGGCCGCCCGCACGCTGTTGAGGACGAGGCGGGGCGTGAACGCGACGCTGCGCGGGACGGCGGAGCCCGGGGCCGGCGGGAAGCTCCAGGAGTCGAGCCCGAACTGGCTCATGGCGACGATGCGGTGCCCGGCGAGGTCGGCGGGCTCCGCGATCACGGGGCGCTCCGCCAGGTAGCGGGGCGAGGCCGCGACGACGCGCCGGACCTCGCCGACGCGTACGGCGACCATGGCCGAATCGGGCAGGTGCGCGATGCGCAGCGCCACGTCGATGCCCTCGTCGACGAGGTTCACGGGCCGGTCGAGGAGGTGGAGCCGCGCCGAGACCGCCGGGAAGGCGTCCAGGAACGCGTCGAGGGTCGGGCGCAGCACCTCCTCCCCGCTCACGACCGGGGCGGTCAGCGCGAGGGTGCCGCGGGGCGCCGAGCGCTCGCCGGCCGCCAGCATGTCGGCCTCCTCCAGGTCCGTGAGGATGCGGCGGCAGGCGGCGGCGTAGCGCTCCCCCGCCTCGCTCAGGCGGAGCGAGCGGGTGGTCCGGTGGAGCAGCGGCGTGCCGACACGCGCCTCCAGAAAGGCGACGGCCCGGGTCACGGCGGCGGGCGAGCGGCCGAGCCGGCGCCCCGCCCCCGCGAGACTGCCCTCGTCGAGGGCGGCGACGAAGACCTTCATGGCGTCGATGCGGTCCATCGGTCTCTCGTCCCGCGGCGGCACGGGCCGCCCGATCGCGGCGGCACCGCCGCCGGAGTACTGCGCACCCGGTCCCGGCGCGCAAGTCCGCGGGCGCCCCGGCGGCGCCCTCCTCCCTCAACGGTGCGGCGTCCTGCGCCCTTCACGGGCGAGTGTCGCGCCGGGGCCTCGCTCCGGGCCGGTGCGATCGACTAGGCTGAGCGCCTCCCGCCGGACCCGGCGCCCGCGATGCCCCACCATGGCCTCCGACCCGCCCGAGGTGACCGCTCCCCTCGACCTCGCCTTCTCGTCGCGCGAGTTCCTGCGGCTCCTCGAGGGCCTCGGCCTCACCGGCAACTGGGGCTGGACCTTCGCCACGGACGCGCATGTCTGGTCGCCGGGCCTCTACCGTCTCCTGGGGCTCGACCCGGGCGCCGTGCGCCCGAGCTACGAGCTGTTCCTCAGCCTCGTCGATCCCGAGGACCGGCTCGCGATCGAGAGTGCCGCGCAGGTGCGGGAGGGCCTCCTGTCCGACCACACGATCCGGGTGATCCGCCCGGACGGGGCCGCGCGCATCCTGTCGTGCCGCGGCGAGGCCTACTTCGCGCCCGACGGCAGCCCCCGGGGCGCCGCCGGGATCGTGCTCGACGTCACGGACCGCGAGCGGCTCGCCGCGGCTCAGGCGGCCGAGCGGCGCTGGAAGCGCGCCCTCGCCGAGCAGGCCCGGACGGTGGCCTCCCTCCAGCCCTACCTCTCGGCCCTCGAGCGCCCACCCGGGCCCGCCGGGCCGGACCGGCCCGCCGGGACGCCGGCCGGTCCTCCCCCCGGCGCGGCCCCGGCGCTCCCGGCCGGGAGCCCGCCCCGCCCGGGCGACGCCCCCGGGGACGCGGCCGGGCCGCCCCCGGAGCGCGGCCTCGACCAGGCCATCGCGGGCCATCACCTGCGCGCCGCCCGGGCGCTCCTCGACTGGTCGATGGCGGACCTCGCCCGGGCGAGCGCGGTGTCCCTCTCGACGGTCCGCAGGCTGGAGGAGGACACCGAGGGACCCGGCTCGGCCCGCAGCCGCCGGGCGCTCCTCGCGGCCCTGCGGGCCGCCGGCATCGTCTTCACCCTGACGGAGGGCGCGACCCTCGTGGTCGGCAAACCCTGATGCCCGGCGCCGGTCCGCTCCCCGGCCGCGGGCAGCCTCTCGAGCGGTGCGGAGCGGGCCTCGGGCCGGCGCAGCCCGTGCCGCGCAGAGCGCCGTTCCGCGGCGCTGCGGCGTGACGCCGGGCGCGCGGGAATCGCGGAGGAGCGCCCATGACCGATCCTCGGCGCGACGCCCCTCCAAGCGGTGCTCCTCACCATGGGGAAGGCCGTCGGATCCGGACGCGGAACCCGTCCCCGGCAGTCGAGCGGCGATGCAATCATCGCGTAACAGAAGCGCCCTAGTCGTACCGATGGCCGCCCCGCCCGGGTTTCGAGAGATCGAGGCGCATCGGGCAGGGAGCCGGCCGCGGGTGCATTTCTGACAACTGCACCCGATCGTTTGCAGGAGGGCATCGTGGACGAGCAGCAAGCCACATCGACATTCGGCCGAGTCTTCCGCAGCAGCGAGCCCGCCTATCGAGCCTCGATGCTCGACGCGAACGAGAGGCTCGTCTGGTCGGGGCTGCTTCCGGTGCACGATGACAAGGCCGCTGTGACGTTCGCCCGCACGATGCTCGAACGGCACGCCATCGAGGTCTGGGACCGCGCCCGTTTCGTCACGCGGCTCGAGACGCCGGAGCGCCGGCGCGCCGCGTGACCCCGCCGGGGTCGCCGGCGGGCGCGGAGCCCGCACCGGGCGCGGGAAGCCCGGCCGGCGCCGCCCCGCCCGCCGCCCTCGCGCGGCCGCCGCGCCGCCCCGTCAGGGCAGCGCGCCGATCATCTCCTTGGCCCTCGTCATGGTATCCTCGCAGGCCGCGGCGTTGCCGGCGCGGTCCTGGTCCTTCGCGGCGGCGATCAGCGTCCGGGCCTGCTCGATCCCGGCGGCCGTGGGCTTGCTCGCCGGGTCGCTCGGCGGGCCGGCCGGTGGGGCCGGCAGCGCCCGGGGGGAGCCCGTCTGCGTCGGCGTGCTGCCCGTCACCGAGGCGGCGCCCGGGCTCTCGAGGCGTCGCTCGATGGTGGCGATCTGCTCGGCGCAGGGCGTCGCGAAGGCGGGCGCCGCCGTCGCCAGAGCGAGGAGGCCTGAGGCGGCAACGAGTGCGACACGCATTGAGCGAACCCTCCTGGTCCCGTCCGCCGCGCCGGTCTCCGGCGTGGAAGGCCGGACGGGCTCCGTCAACGAACCCGGCGGATCCTGGTTCGGCCGCTCGCCTGCGGGCGCGATGACGCACGAACCGCGCCCCGGAGCCGCGGGCCGGCGGTGCCTGCCGGCGCAGCCGCCTCGCGTCGCCCGCCCCGGGCCGGCCCTCATCCCGCCTCCCCGGACGTCCCGGCACCGCCGGAACCCGCCGCCGTCCCGGCGCCCGCGGGGATCGCGGAGGCCGCGGGGGTCACGCCCGGCGCGCCCGGCGCCGGCCTCTCGGGCAAGGGGGCCGCCCCGGGCGCGAACTCGAACTCGTCGATCGCGATGTCCTCCGGTCCGAAGATCCCGTACGATTCGTCGCCGCTGCGGAACGTCTCCCGGGGCCTCGCGCCCGGCTTCGGCATCACGGTCAGCAGGCACTCGAGCTTCTCGATCGGGCTCTGCGTGATGAAATCCCGCACCTCGGCCGGCGAACAGATGGAATCCGCGAGGTTCAGCACGATGTTGCGGGCTTGTCCCGACTTGACCTTCTCGCGGATCTCCACGTGGATCTTGGCGAGCATGAAATCCTTGAGCGCCTCGGAGAAGCGCTCGTGGTAGCGGGTGTCGGCGATGGAATCGTCGTACTCGTCGAACGTGCCGGCCTCCCGCTGCTCGATGCGGGCGAACGTGTACAGCGCCAGGAGCTCCCGGGCCCGGCGGCTCAGGACCGGCGGCTTGTCGCCGGCATTCGCGAAAAATTCGATCCTCGGGTTGCGGGGATACTTGGCGACCGGCGAGTAGCAGTCGAAGATCCGCCCTTCGATGCGGAAATCCGGGTCCTTGAAACTGTTCAAGTTGTCCCGGGCGGTCGTCTCGGGCGAATGCTCGACGTGGAAGCGCGCGAAGGCCAGCGCGTTCGCCGCCTCGTTCTGCCGGCGGATCCCCTGCTGCTTCAAGCCACCTTGGCCGCGCGGCTCCTCCGCAGTCCCGGTCGGCACTCCGTGCTCCTGTCCAGTTCTCTTGAGCGACATTGAAGACAACCATCAATCCAGCGCCCCTGGTGGCGCCGCGCACGAAAGTAGCAAACCCGCCGGAACGCGAGAAGAAAAGTTTGGTTACGATGGTAATCACGGTGATGGCGCGGGCCCGGGGGCGCAGGCCGGGCCGTCTCGTCTGTCCTCGGCGGGCCGCGAACCGACATTGTTCGGTAACAGCGAGGCCGCAACACGCGATCCCGCGTCACCGCGCGGTCGGGGCGGCGGTCGCGGACCCGCCGTCATCCCGGGCCGCCTCCCCGTCCGTGCGGCGGGCGCTGCCGAGCCGTTCGCCACCGCGCGGCCGCGCAGGCCG
>NZ_QOWC01000055.1 GCF_003574465.1 Methylobacterium crusticola | reverse complement strand
GCGGGCCGACCGGGGCTCCGGACCCGGCGATCCCGTGCGAGGGTCGCGGCCGGGGCCCGGGCTCGGCGGGGCGCCGGTCCGCGCCGGTCCGCGCGGGCGCGCGGCCACGACGGCATCCCGCGGCCGGACCTCGCCGGGAGCGCCCCGGTCTCCTCTCCCTACGCCGGCATCCCCACCTGATCCCCCGAGCGCCCCTTGCCTCATTTCGACGAATTCTACGCCAACAAGCTGCGCGGCACCCTCGGCGTCACCGACGCCGAGTCGGTGCTCGACCTGCGCGGCGCCCCCCGGGCGAAAGCCGAGGCCTCGCTGACGGACATGCTCGAGCGCAGCCGCTTCGCCAAGGGCAAGACCGTGGCGGTGCGCCTCGACGCGCCGACGCCCGGCGGCGGCGAGACGCTGTTCCAGCCCATCGGCCGCCTCCTGCTCGAGGCCAAGCGCCGCGGCTGGGTCGAGCGGCTCCAGACGCTGCCGGCCCAGGACGGTCTCGGCTTCTACGTCGCCCTCGCGGGCCGGCCCGACAAGGCGCCCGAGCCCCGGAAGCCGTGATGGAAGCCGTGATGGACCCGCAGAACCCGGCCGACCTCCCGGCCACCGACCTCCTCGCCCTCTACGCCCGCCGCGCCCTCTCGCCCGTCGAGGTGCTCGAGGCGGTGCTGGCCCGGGCGGAGGCGGCCGAGCCGGTGCTGCGGGCCCTCTACGCCCCCGCGCCCGACGCGGCCCGCGCCGCCGCCCGCGCCTCGGAGGCGCGCTGGATGCGGGGCGAGGCCCTCGCCCTCGACGGCGTCCCGGCGACCGTGAAGGAGAACATCGCCACGCAGGGCGTGCCGATGCCCCTCGGCACCGCGGCGCGGCGCGACGCGCCGGCGAGCCCCGCCGACGCGCCCCCGGCGGCCCGCCTGCGGGAGGCCGGCGCCGTGATCTTCGCCAAGACCACCATGCCGGATTACGGCATGCTGTCCTCCGGGCTGTCGAGCTTCCACCCCCTCACCCGCAACCCCTGGGACACGGACCGGGGCCCGGGCGGCTCCTCGTCGGGCTCGGGCGCCGCCGCGGCGGCGGGCTACGGCCCCCTGCACCTCGGCACCGACATCGGCGGCTCGGTGCGGCTGCCGGCCTGCTGGTGCGGTGTCGTCGGCCTCAAGCCCAGCCACGGCCGGGTCCCGATCGACCCGCCCTACTACGGACGCTGCGCCGGGCCGCTCACCCGCACCGTCGCCGACGCCGCCCTGATGATGCGCGTGCTGAGCCGGCCGGACGTCCGCGACGCCACGGCCCTGCCGCCCTCCGACCTGCCCTGGGACGACCTCGACGGCCTGGGCCTCAGGGGCGTGCGCCTCGGCCTCACCCTGGAGGCCGGGGCCGGCCTGCCCCTCGATCCCGCGGTGCGCGCCGTCGTCGAGGCGGCGGCCCGCCTGCTCGCGCAGGCCGGCGCCGTCGTCGTGCCGGTCGCCCCGGTGCTCACCCCGGCGATGCTGGAGGGCCTCGACCTGTTCTGGCGCCAGCGCGCCTGGCTCGACATCGCGGCCCTCGACGAGGACCGCCGCGAGGCCGTGCTGCCCTTCATCCGCGCCTGGGCCGAGGGCGGGCGCGGCCTGAGCGGCGAGGCGGTCTTCCACGGCATGAGCCAGATGGCGGCCATGCGGGATGCCGCGCTCGCGGCGATCCGCCCGCACGATTTCCTGATCGGCCCGGTCTCCCCGAACCCGCCCTTCCCGGCCGGCCACGCCTCCCCGACCAACGATCCCCGCACGGCGATGGCCCACATCGCCTACACGGTGCCCTTCAACATGTCCGAGCAGCCCGCGGTCTCGGTGCCGGCAGGCTTCACGCCCGAGGGGCTGCCGGTGGGGCTCCAGATCGCCGGCAAGCGGTTCGACGACGTCGGGGTGCTCCGGCTGGCGCGGGCGTTCGAGGGGCTGCGCGGCCCCTTGCGCAACTGGCCCGCCCCGGCCTGAGCCGCGGCGCCGGGACGGGCCCGTCGATTGACACCACCCCCACCCCGGCCGATACCGCGGCCCGGTTGCCGATGCTCAGACAGAACCTCAAGACCGCGACGATCATCGCCCACGACCTCGTGGCGACGGCGCTCGCCGTCCTCCTCACCTTCGTGATCCGGTTCGAGGGGCCGCTCCTCGCCGAGCGGGTGGCGCACCTGCCGGTGCTGCTGCCGCCCTTCGTGGCCTGCGCGGGCCTCGTCTACCGGGCCTTCGGGCTCTACCGGGCGAAGTGGCGCTTCGCCTCCCTGCCGGACCTCGCCAACATCGTGCGGGCCGTGAGCGTCCTGACGCTCCTGCTCCTCGTCGTCGACTACGTCCTGGTCTCGCCGGCCCTGTTCGGCATCTACTTCTTCGGCAAGATCGCGATCGGGCTGTACTTCGTGCTGCAGCTCTTCCTGCTCGGCGGCCCGCGGCTGGCGTTCCGCTACCTGAAGTACAGCCGCTCGCGCCAGAACATCGCCCGCGCCGCCAGCACGCCGACGCTGCTGCTCGGGCGCGGCCACGACATCGAGGTGGTGCTGCGGGCGATCGAGTCCGGGGCCGTCAAGAAGCTCGCCCCCCGGGGCATCCTGTCGCCCCGCCCCGAGGAGCACGGCCAGACCATGCGGGGCGTGCCGGTGCTCGGGCACTTCGCCGACCTCGAGCGCGTCGTGGCCGACCTCGCCGAGCGGGGCGTGGCGATCCGGCGCCTCGTCGCGACCCCGAGCGCCCTCGCGCCGGAGGCCCAGCCCGACGCCCTCATCGCCCGCGCCCGGCGCCTCGGCCTGCCCCTCGCCCGGGTGACGAGCCTCGGCGAGGGCATGCGCGAGGCCGAACTCGCGCCGATCGAGATCGAGGACCTGCTCCTGCGCCCGACCGTGTCCATCGACCGGCCGCGCCTGGAGCGCTTCCTGGCCGGCCGGCGCATCGTGGTCACGGGCGGCGGCGGCTCGATCGGGGCGGAGATCTGCGCCCGGGCGGCGGCGTTCGGGGCGAGCGCCGTCCTGGTGCTCGAGAGCTCCGAGCCGGCGCTCCACGGCGCCCTCAGCCGCCCGGCGCTCGCCGGCGGCGAGACCGAGGTCACGGGCGTCCTCGCCGACATCCGCGACCGCGACCGGCTGTTCCGGGTGCTCGCCGCCTTCCGGCCCGACTACGTCTTCCACGCCGCGGCGCTCAAGCAGGTGCCCTACCTGGAGCGGGACTGGACGGAGGGCATCAAGACCAACGTGTTCGGCTCGGTCAACGTCGCCGACGCGACGCTCGCGGCCGGCGCCAAAGCCCTGGTGATGATCTCCACCGACAAGGCGATCGAGCCGGTGTCGCAGCTCGGAGTCACCAAGCGCTTCGCCGAGATGTACGCCCAGGCCCGCGACGCCGGGGAGGCGGGGCCGACCCGCCTCGTGGCGGTGCGGTTCGGCAACGTGCTCGGCTCCGTCGGCTCCGTGGTTCCGGTGTTCAAGGCGCAGATCGCCCGTGGCGGCCCCGTGACGGTGACCCACCCCGACATGGTGCGCTACTTCATGACCATGCGGGAGGCCGCCGACCTCGTGCTCACGGCCGCCTCCCACGCCGACCGCGAGGCGCGCGAGGCCGGGGCGGGCGACCAGCGCGCCGCCGTCTACGTGCTCAAGATGGGCCAGCCCGTGCGCATCCGGGACCTCGCCGAGCGGATGATCCGGCTCGCCGGCTTCGAGCCGGGCGAGGACATCGACGTCGTGGTGACCGGCACCCGGCCGGGGGAGCGCCTCAACGAGATCCTGTTCGCCCGCGACGAGCCGATGGTGAACCTCGACGGCATCGACGGCGTGATGGCGGCCAAGCCCGTCTTCGCCGACCGCGCCCGGCTCCGGCACTGGCTCGAGCGCCTCGCGGCCGCGGTGGCGGCCGACGACCGCGCCGCCGCGGACGCCGTGTTCGGGGAGGCGATCCCGGATTTCCTGCGCCGGGAGGGCGCCCCGGCCGCCGCCGCGCCGGCGGCGCGCCCGGCCCTGGCCGGGTAGGCGGCGCGCCCGGGGCCGGGCGGGACGTCAGCCGCCGGTCACGGGCCCCGGGGCGTCAGCCGCCCTGCCCGGGCGCGGGCCCGAACACCAGGTCCAGGAACCCCTCGAAGGCGACGGCGGCGTCGAGGGGCTCCTCGGCGCCGTAGAGGCCGTTCCACAGGGCCGTCATCAGGGCGGGCGCGACGAGGAGCTGGGGCACGCGCACGAGCGCGTCCGAGCGCAGCTCGCCCCGGGCGACCGCGTCGGCGGCGAGGCGCCGGATCGCCGCCGTCACGGGGGCGATCACGGCCCGGCGGTGGATCGCCGCCAGCGCCGGGAACCGCGGGCCCTCCGTCGCCACCAGCCGCATCACCGCGGCCCGCCGCGAGCCCTCGAAGTCGCGCAGGAGCGGCAGCACCGTGCGGGCGAGGTGGTCGCGCAGGGTCTCGCCGGGGCCCGGCTCCGCCGCCACCGCGGCCAGGAACGGCCCCCCGATCACCGCCCCGAGGACGCCCTCGAACAGCGCCTCCTTGTCGGCGAAGTGCAGGTAGAGCGTGCCCTTGGCGAGGCCGGCGCGCTGCGCCACGTCGATCATGCGGGTGCCCGCGAAGCCGCGCTCGAGGAACGTCGCGAGGCCCGCCGCCAGAATGGCGCCCCGCGTCCCGGCGGTCTTGGCCGGGCTCGGGCCCCGCGGCCGGCGGGCGGGACGGGGGGCACCGGGAGAGTCGCGGCCGTCGCTCATGCCGGCCGCTTAGAGCATTTCCCCGCCCGGAGGAAACCGGCCCGCCGCGGGCAGGCCGGGCCGGCGACGACTTGCAGCGGACGCCGTCCGCCGACGACGGCCGGCGACGCCTCGGGGGTGGCGCGGAGCCCGGGGGCGGACGCGGCCCCGGCATTTCGTCGCCGGCCCGCGACCTTCCCCCCTTTCAAAAATGACCTGCGGGTCATATAAAGGGCGGCAAGGAGGATCGCCCATGCCCCTCTCGTCGCCCGCACATCCCGAGGTCCTGGTCGTCGGCGCCGGCCCCACCGGCCTCGTTCTCGCCCTCTGGCTCGCCCGGCGCGGCGTGCCGCTGCGGATCATCGACCGGGCGGCCGGTCCCGGGGAGGCCTCCCGCGCCATGGCGGTGCAGGCCCGGACGCTCGAGCTCTACCGGCAGCTCGGCTTCGCCGACGAGGTCGTGGCGCAGGGCATCCGGGCGCCCGCCATCCACCTGCGGGAAGCCGGCGAGGAGGTCGCCCGGATCCCGTTCCGGGAGCTCGGCGAGGGCGTGAGCCCCTATCCGTTCATGCTCGCCTACCCGCAGGACGACCACGAGCGCTTCCTCGTCGGCAAGCTCGCCGAGGCCGGGGTCGCGGTGGAGTGGGGCGTGGCCCTCGCGTCCCTGACGCAGGACGCGGCCGGCATCCGCGCCGTCCTCGACCGGGACGGCGGCGAGGAGGTCTGCAGCACCGCCTACCTCGCCGGCTGCGACGGCGCCCACAGCCGGGTGCGCGCGGCGCTCGGCCTCGGCTTCCCGGGCGGCACCTACGAGCAGGTGTTCTACGTCGCCGACGTCAGGATCGCGGACGGGTTCCGGGAGGACATGTTCATCAACCTCGGGCAGGCCGGCCTCGGGCTGATGCTGCCGGTGCGCCGGAACGGGACGCAGCGCCTGATCGGCCTCGTGCCGCCGGAGCTGACGCACCGGGCCGGCCTCGGCTTCGAGGACGTCCGGGCCTCGATCGAGCCGCTGATGGGCATCCGCGTCGAGGCGGTGAACTGGTTCTCGACCTACCGGGCGCATCACCGGGTGGCGGAGCATTTCCGGGTCGGGCGCTGCTTCATCGCGGGGGATGCCGGGCACGTCCACAGCCCGGCGGGCGGCCAGGGCATGAACACCGGCATCGGCGACGCCGCGAACCTGGCCTGGAAGCTCGCCCAGGTGGTGCGGGGCCGGGGCGACCCGGCCCTCCTCGACACCTACGAGCCCGAGCGCATGGCCTTCGCGCGCACCCTCGTGGCGACGACGGACCGGGCCTTCCGGAGCATGGTGGGCGAGGGCCTCGGCAGCCAGATCCTGCGCACCTGGCTGCTCCCGCACCTCTTGCCCCTGGTCTGGGGCTTCCCGGCCGGGCGGCGCCTGATGTTCAACACGATCTCGCAGGTGCGCATCGCCTACCGCGACAGCGCGCTGAGCGCCGGCGCAGCCGGCGCGGTCCATGGCGGCGACCGGCTGCCGTTCGTGGCCGAGCCGGACAACTTCGCGCCCCTGCGCTCCCTCGACTGGCAGGTCCACGTCTACGGCGAGGCCCGGCCCGGGCTGGAGCGGGCGGCGGCCGGCCTCGGGCTGCCGCTCCACGCCTTCCCGCACGACGCCGCCGCGGACGCGGCCGGCCTCGGGCGGGACGCCGCCTACCTGGTGCGCCCGGACGGCTACGTGGCGCTGGCGATGGAGCGCCCGGATCCGCGCGCGCTCGCGGACCATGCCGGGCGCTGGGGCCTCGGGCGCGCGCCCGCGGGCGCCGGGTCCCGCCGGCAGGAGAGCCCCTGACGCCCCTCAGCTCTTGTCGCGCAGGAGCCGCGCCTTGTCGCGCTGCCAGTCGCGCTCCTTGGCGCTCTCGCGCTTGTCGTGGAGCTTCTTGCCGCGCCCCAGGCCGAGCTCGACCTTCGCCCGGCCGCGATCGTTGAAGTAGATCTTCAGGGGCACGACCGTGTACCCCTCGCGCTGCGTCGCGCCGATGAACTTGTCGATCTGGCGCCGGTGCAGCAGCAGGCGGCGGGGCCGCTTGGTCTCGTGGTTGAAGCGGTTCGCCTCGAGGTATTCCGGGATGTAGGCGTTGAACAGGAAGAGGTCGTTGCCGGAGGGGCCGGCATAGGCCTCGCCGATCGTCGCCTTGCCGCCCCGCAGCGACTTCACCTCCGTGCCCGTGAGCGCGATGCCCGCCTCGACCGTGTCGGTGATCTCGTAGTTGAAGCGGGCCTTGCGGTTGTCGGCGACGACGCGGCGGTTCGGTTCGGGCTTTTTCGGGGCCATCGGGGCGGGTCTGGCGTCCTTCGCGCGGTCGGTGGGCGGTCAGTCGTTCGTGAGGCCGGCGTGGCGCAGCGCCGCGTCCACGAGGTCGCGGGTGCCCGGCCCCACCGGCACCATCGGCAGGCGCACGTCCGCCCGCATCAGGCCGAGGCGCGAGAGGGCGTACTTCGCCGGGGACGGGTTGGTCTCGGCGAAGAGGTGGGTGTGGAGCGGCATCAGCCGGTCCTGGAGGCCGAGGGCCGCGCGGTAATCCCCGGCGAGGCAGGCCTCCTGGAGCCCGGCGCAGAGGCGCGGCGCGACGTTCGAGGTCACCGAGATGCAGCCGTGGCCGCCATGCGCCATGAATCCGAGCGCCGTCGCATCTTCGCCAGAAAGTTGGACGAAGTCTTCTCCCATGGCTTGGCGCTGCAGGCTGACGCGGGCCACGTTGGCGGTGGCATCCTTCACGCCGGCGATGTTCGGCAGTTCGTAGAGGCGCCGCATCGTGTCGACGCTCATGTCGATCACGGAGCGGCCGGGGATGTTGTAGATCAGGATGGGTATGCCGATCGCGTCGTTCACGGCCTTGAAGTGCTGGTACAGCCCTTCCTGGGTCGGCTTGTTGTAGTAGGGCGTGACGATGAGCACCGCGTCCGCCCCGGCCTTCTCCGCGTGACGGGCGCGCTCGACCGCCTCCGCGGTGGAGTTGGAGCCGGCGCCGGCGACGACCGGCACCTTGCCGCCCGCCTCGTCGATGCAGGCCTCGACCACCCGGTCGTGCTCGCCGTGGCTCAGGGTCGGGCTCTCGCCGGTGGTGCCGGTCGGCACGAGGCCGTGGGTGCCGTTCTCGAGCTGCCAGGCCACGAAGGCCCGGAAGGCGGTTTCGTCGAAGGCGCCGTCGCGGAACGGCGTCACCAGCGCGGTGAGCGAGCCCCTCAGGCGCTGCGAGATCTGCGTCGACGTCATGCTGGCGTTCCTCGCCCCGTCGGGTCGGCCCCGACCCCGGTCTGCCTCATCGTGCGGCCGGCCCGCGCGGGCGTCGCCACCTCGGCCGTCCGCTGCCCGACACATAGGCGCTCGGCCGCCCGCGCGCAAACCGTCGCGTGCGCGCCGGCACGCGCCGTCCGCACGGTTAATGGCTTCTTAACGTGGCCCTTCCACCATGACGCGTCCGCTCTTTGAGCCCAGGGGAACGGGGACTATGCAGCTCTCGCCTCGACGGCGCCGCCTGGCGGTTCTGGCCCTGATGGTGACCGGCACCGCCCTGTCGGCGGCCGGCAGCCTCGCGGTCCGGGCCGCGCCGCCCGATCCCGCCGCCGAGGCGCCGGCGCGCGGCGAGGCCGCGGAGCGCCGCGAGGGCGAGGCCCTGCGCCCGTCCGCCGCGGCGGGCGAGGCGGTCCCGCGGGCGGTGCCGGCGGGCGCCGCCTCCTACGCCTCGGCCGACCCCGAGGCGCCGATCCCGTTCCCGGTCCCGGACGCCGCCCTGACGCCGCCGGCGCCGGTGCCGCCCGTGCCCGATCCGGGCCGGCCGGCGCCCACGGTCGACCTCGACGTGCCGGCCCTGCGCAGCGCCGTCGACGCCTACCGGCGCGGGCAGGTGAGCGAAGGCGACCGGCTCCGGGACGGCTTCGCCGATCCGGCCGCGCGGGCGCTCCTCGACTGGGTGGCGATCCGGGCCGGCGCCGGCATCGGCTTCGAGCGCACCGTGGCGTTCATCCGCGACAACACCGAGTGGCCGGTCGGCGCCGTGGTGCGGCGGCGCGCCGAGGAGGCGCTGCTGAGCCAGCGCAAGCCCGCGTCGGTCGTGCGGGCCTACTTCGCCACCCGCAGGCCCGCGAGCGCCCCGGGCAAGTTCGCCCTGGCGCTGGCCTTCAAGGCCGACGGCCTCGACGAGGACGCCGCCGCCCTGGTGCGCGACCTCTGGCGGGAGGACAGCTTCGGCCGCACCCTCGAGCTGCGGGTGCTCGACGCCTTCCCGGGCGTGATCGGCGAGGTCGACCAGCGCTACCGCATGGAGCGGGCGCTGATGAAGGAGGATTGGGAGGCCGCCGGCCGCGCGGCCACCTACGCGGGCGCCGCCGGCAAGCCCTACGGCACCCTGGTGCGGGCCCGCCGCGCCGTGGAGGCCAAGGCCCCGAACGCCGGCGCCGCCCTCGAGGCGGTGCCCCCGAGCCTGCGGGGCGATTCCTCCTACCTGTTCTCGCGCACCCAGTTCCTGCGCCGCGCCGACAGGCCGGCGGAGGCGGCCGCCACCCTGGCGCTGGCGCCCCGCAACCCGGAGGTGCTGGCCGATTCCGACGAGTGGTGGGTCGAGCGCCGCATCGTCGCCCGCAAGCTCCTCGATGCCGGCGACGCCAAGGGCGCCTACGCGGCGGCGGCCGGGCACAGCGCCCGCACGGTGGAGAAGCGCATCGAGGCCGAGTTCCACGCCGGCTGGATCGCGCTGCGCTTCCTCGACGACGCGGCCCTGGCCGCCCGCCACTTCGCGGCGGCCGCCGCCATCGCCGAGACGCCGATCTCCATCGCCCGCGCCGCCTACTGGCAGGGCCGCGCCGCTGAGGCGCAGGGGCAGGCGGCCGAGGCCCGGAGCTCCTTCGAGCGCGCCGCCGGCCAGCCCATCGCCTATTACGGCCAGCTCGCCCGGGCGAAGCTCGGCCAGGCCTCGCTGGCGCTGCGGCCCTGCCAGACCCTCGACGACGACGCCCGCGCCGCCTTCGAGAACCGCTACGCCGTGCGGGCCCTGCGCCTCCTCGCGGCGGCGGGGCTCAAGGACCTCGCCCTGCCGCTCTTCATCGACTTCGCCCAGCGCCTGAGCGAGCCGGCCGAGGTGAACGCCCTCGGGGACGTCGCGGCGGCGCTCAACGACCCGCGCGCCCTCGTGGCGATCGGCAAGATCGCGGTGCAGCGCGGCCTCCCCCTCGACCGGCACGCCTACCCGACCATCGGCATCCCGGCCTACGAGGCGTTCTCGACCGTGCCGCAGGTCGAGCGCGCCATGGTGTTCGCCATCGCCCGCCAGGAGAGCCAGTTCGACCCGCGGGCGCAGTCGAGCGTCGGGGCGCGGGGCCTCATGCAGATGATGCCGGCGACGGCCCAGCGGACCGCGCGCCGCGTCAGCGCCGCCTTCGACACCGACCGCCTCACCAGCGACCCCGCCTACAACGCCCGCCTCGGCCAGGCGCATCTGGGCGAGCTGATGGAGGATTGGCGCGGCTCCTACATCCTGGCCTTCGCCTCCTACAATGCCGGCGGCGGCAACGTGAAGAAGTGGATCGACGCCTACGGCGACCCGCGCGACCCGCGGATCGACGCCGTCGACTGGGTTGAGCGCATCCCGTTCACGGAGACGCGCAACTACGTCCAGCGGGTGACCGAGAACCTCCAGGTCTACCGCACCCGCCTCGACAAGGGCGCGGAGGGCCGCAGCGCCCTCCTGATCGCCGACGACCTGAAGCGCGGGGCGCGCTGAGGCCTCGCCTCCCGCCTCCCGGGTCCTCTGGCGCGGGGACGGCGCCGCCTGCCCGCCTCAGGCGGTCTCGCCCGCCAGGCGCCGCGCGGCCCGCTCGCGCCCGATCAGGGGCAGCAGGCCGGCGAGATCCGGGCCGTGGTCGAGGCCCGTGAGGGCGAGACGGAGCGGCAGGAACAGCGCCTTGCCCTTGAGGCCGGTCGCCGCCCGCACGGCCTCGGTCCAGGCCTTCCAGGTGTCGGGACCCCACGGCTCGTCCGGCAGGCGGGCCAGGGCCTGGGCGAGGAGCGCGTCCCCGCCCACGGGCGTCACCGGCCCCCGCACCACCGCCCACCAGGCGGCCGCCTCGTTGACCCGGGTCAGGTTCGCCCGCACGGCGCCCCAGAACGCCTCGGCGGCCTCCCCGGCGACCCCGAGGGCGGCGAGGCGCAAGGCCACGTCCCGGAACGGCAGGTCGTGCACCAGCCGCGCGTTGAGGCCGTCGAGGTCGTGCGCGTCGAACTTCGCGGGGGCCCGCGAGACGTGGGCGAGGTCGACGAGCCCGGCGAGGGCGTCGAGGTCGGCCACCGGCCGCACCGCCTCGGCCGAGCCCGTCAGCACCGCGAGCGAGGCCACGGCGCCTGGCTCGTAGCCCGCCTCCCGCAGGCCCCGCAGCGACAGGTGCCCGAGGCGCTTCGAGAGCCCCTCCCCGCTCGCCGTGGTGAGGAGGTTGTGGTGGGCGAAGACCGGCACCGGGGCGCCGAGGGCCCGGAAGATCTGGATCTGCACCGCCGTGTTGGTGACGTGGTCCTCGCCCCGGATGACGTGGGTCACGCCGGTCTCGGCGTCGTCCACCACCGAGGGCAGGGTGTAGAGGTAGCTGCCGTCCTCGCGCACGAGCACCGGGTCGGACAGGCTGTCGGCCTCGACGTGGCAGGGCCCGCGCACGAGGTCGTCCCAGGTCACCGGGCCGGGATCGAGGCGAAAGCGCCAGTGCGGCCGGCGCCCCTCCGCCGCGAGGGCGGCCCGCTCGGCCTCGCCGAGGCGCAGGGCGCTGCGGTCGTAGACGGGCGGCTGGCCGCGGCCGAGCTGGCGGCGGCGGCGGCGTTCCAGCTCGTCGGGCGTCTCGTAGGCCGGGTAGAGCCGCCCGGCCGCCCGCAGCCGCGCGGCGGCCGCGTCGTAGCGCGCGATGCGGTCGGACTGGCGCAAGACGCCGTCCGGCACGATGCCGAGCCAGGCGAGGTCCTCCTCGATCGCCGCGGCGAACGCCGCCGTCGAGCGCGCCGCGTCGGTGTCGTCGAGGCGCAGCAGGAACCGGCCGCCGGCGCGCCGGGCGTAGAGCGCGTTGAACAAAGCCGGCCGGGCGTTGCCGATGTGGAGGAGGCCGGTGGGCGAGGGGGCGAAGCGGACGACGGGTGCCATGGCGTCCCTCCTAGCGCATGTCGCGGGCGATTGGCACACGGGCGGCCCGGCCGGCGCCCACGGGCGCGGGCGGGCGCCGAGGCGGCGCTGGCCGCGCCGCGCTCCCGCGCGCATGGCCGTCCGGAATGCCTTGACGCCCGCGCCCGCCCCGCCTAGAAGCCGCCGGACCGGGCGCGTAGCTCAGCGGGAGAGCATTCGCTTCACACGCGAAGGGTCACAGGTTCAATCCCTGTCGCGCCCACCATTTCACCCGCAACCACCCCTTGTGCCGGCGCGTGACGGCGGGTCCGCCCGTCGAGCGGCGTGACGCTCCGAGGTCCCCGTCCCGGCATCAGCGCGTCCTGCGCCCTCCGGCCTGGAGGTGGGCGATCGGTGCTCGGGCCCCGCGGGGATGCAGCGCCGGGACCTGGCCCCTGCCCGCCCCGCCGAAGGCCGCCTCGCATTCGGGAAGGCGGCCCGGAATCCTGCCCGCGCGCGGCCCCGCCGCCGCGGCGGGACCGTCGCCCTCAGCCGCGCTGCGCCGCGATCCGCAGGACCGGGGTGACGAGCTCGTCCCGGCGCCGGTAGGCGATGGCGACGAGCACGAGCAGCAGCACGAGGGCCGGAAGCATCATCGGGACGGGATCGCCGGCGCCGAGATGGCTGGCGACCGCGCCCGCCATGATGACGGCGAGCAGGAAGGCCCCGCAGGCCGTGCCGCCCCGGACCCAGAACAGGACCGCGCCGAAGAGCTGGGCCGCACCGATGACGTACATGAACCACACCGGGTAGCCGAAGCGCGCGAAGCCCGAGACCTCGAACGGGACCGCGGCGAACTTCATGCCGGCCGCGATCAGGAAGATCGCGGTCAGCAGGATGCGCAGCAGGAGGCCGGCGAGGTCCGACCAGTTCCGAGTGGACGCCATGGTGATTTCCTTGATCTGGGTTCGGGCGGGGCCGGTGTTCCGCGGGGCCGGGGCGCCTTCGGGTGACGTCGGGATCGCGCGGTGCGCCTCAGCGGCCGAGGGCCAGCACGAGGGCGATGTTGCCGGCGAGCAGCAGGGCGGCGCCCGCGAGGGCGGTCGACGTGAGGATCATGGTCCCGCAGCCCCCGGACAGGCCGCTCAGCCGACGTACGGCCACGCCCGCAGGGGGCAGGTCGCCTCCGCGGCGGAGGCGGAGACGGGGCTCGCCGCATGGACCGCCTGCCGCGACGCGTCTCCCGAGGCCGCCCGCGCCGGGGCGACGTGACACCAGCCGGTCAGGATGGCGGCGGCAGTGATGATCCGGATGATGGTCAGCATGGTTGAAGCCCCTTCCGCGGCCGTTGAAGGCCATTCGTGAGCGGACCTCTAGAGCTCAGCCGTTGCGCGCCGATTGCGTGAAGTGTTGCGTCCTCGGGAGGAACCGACGATGCCGCGGCCGCGCGCGTCTTGCTCCCACCCGATGCACGGGAAGGAGCAGGACATGATCAGGACGGATCCGGGCGCGGTCCTCCCGGCCGCGTCGGCCGGCCTCTCGCTTGCCGACGCCACCGAGGCGTGCGGCTTCGGCGGGTTCTCCGACCGCTCCGTCTTCGGTTGGGACCAGCCGCGCCTCTGCGGCCAACGCTGAGCGACCGGCGACGGAGCGGCCCCGCCCCGCGTCCCCTCGGGGCGGGGCGGCCGCTCTCCCCGGGCGGCGTCTCGGGCCTCGCGCCCGGGCGGCCGTCGATCCGGGCTCGGCTCACTCCGCCCGGGGTGCCGGGAGCTTGTTCTTCACGAGGTAGCGCACGCCGCGGTCGAACGAGGTGTCGTTGTCGCCGCGGATGTCCACGCTGTAGGGCTGCTCCGGCCGGTCGCCGCGCAGGTCCCGCACGTAGACGTTGATGTTCAGGATCAGGTTCGACACCTTCTGGATCTCGCCCCGGATCGCGACGTCGGCGCCGAGGCGCCGGGCGTAGTCGTCGGCGCAGCCGTTGCAGTTGCGAAGATCGGGTCCCCTGGTCACCTCGGCCCGCACGGGGTCGGTCGACACGATCCGGTAGCGCCCGCTCTCGGCGAGCAGTGAGCGCAGGAGATCGCTCAAGGGGGCGAGGCGGGCCTTGTCGGCCTCCGTCGGCCCGAGCGCCCCCTGGTCGGCGAGCTGGAAGTCGAACACGGCCGCCCTGGGCGGCTCGGCCCGTGCGGCCGCGGCGGCAAGGGGCAGGAGTGCGGCCGCCAGGGCCGCGCGAACGAGAGCTCTCATCGGGGCATCCTCATCATCCTCGGCGCATCGGGTGCGACCAGGCTGCGTGCCGGTCGTCGGCGGAAACGGCCGGGCCCGGCAGGAGGTCCGGCGTCCCGACGGTATCGAGGCCCCGGCGGCGGCCGGCGCCGGGGCAGACGGACGGACTTGCGCCGTGCCGGGCCGTTGGCTACGGACCACGGCGACGGGGATGGAGTTCCCCGAAACCGCCCGCGAGGGCCGACGATTCCTGCCGCGACGCCCGCGGCAGGGGTGCGCCCGGAAGCGCCCGCCGCCACGGCGGGTGCTCATGCCCGCCACCGAACTGGAGCGAGCATGTCCTTCACCACCTGCCTCGTCGTCATGGTCGGAGGTGCCCTCGGCACCCTCGCGCGCTACGTCGTGTCGGTGCTCGCGCTGCCGATCAGCCGCGACCTGCCCTGGGGCACGATCATCATCAACGTCACTGGTTCGTTCCTGATCGGCCTGTTCGGCACGCTGACGCTGGCGCAGGGCCGCTACCCGGTGTCGGAGAACGTCCGCCTGTTCGTGATGATCGGGCTGTGCGGCGGCTACACGACCTTCTCGTCGTTCAGCCTGCAGACCCTCGACCTGCTGCGGAGCGGAGCGATGGTCCGGGCGATGACGAACGTGGCGGTCTCGGTCGCGGTCTGCATCGGCGCGGTCGCGCTCGGGCACGGCGTCGCCGCCCACCTGAATAGCGGAGCCGTGCGGATCGCCCAGGTGACGATCGAGGAGGATGGCTGAACCTCCCCGTGCGGGCGCAGCGCCGCAGCGGGCGGGCTCGGCCGATGCTGCCGGTCCCACTTCGCCCGTGCCCGGGCGCCGATGCGGCGGCCGCGGACGGGGGCGCTCAGGCGTCGCCGGCGGCGGCGCGCGCGGGGAGCGTCGCGGTCACCCGCAGGCCGCTGGGCCGCCGGGTCAGCGACAGGGTGCCGCCCAGGGCCTCCAGGCGGTCGCGCATGCCGCGGACGCCGGCGCCCTCGGTGACCGGCGTCGCGGTGGGCGCCGCGCCGGCCGACCCGGCCGCCCCGTCCTCGATCACCAGCTCCAGCCGGCCGGGCGCGGGCTTGCGGAGCGAGACGCGGGCCTCCTGCGCGGCGGCGTGGCGCTGGACGTTGGTGAGCGCTTCCTGCGCGACCCGGTACAGGGCGAGCTCGACCGCCGGCGACCAGCGCAGGCCCGCGATCTCGTGGTCGACCGCGACCGCGACCGCGATGCCCGCGCGCTGCTGGAATCCCTCCGCCAGCGTTCCCAGCGCGACCTCGAGGCCGGCCTCGTCGAGGAGCGCAGGATGGAGGACGTACGACAACGTCCGCAACTCGGCCACGCTGGCGTCGAGCATCGCGCGGACCTGCGCGAGGGCGGCCCGAACCGGCTGCGGCGCGTCCGCGAGCCCGCGCTGGACGACCCCGAGCGCGAACCCCGCCGCGATGAGGTTCTGCCCGGTCGTGTCGTGCAGTTCCCGGGCGATGCGCCGGCGCTCCTCGTCCTCGCGGCGCAGGGCGTCCTCCACGAAGCCGAGCAGCCGCCGCTCCAGCCTGCGGTCCTCCGTCATGTCGGTGGCCGCACCGTAGATGTAGGCCCGGCCTCCCCCCGGCTCGTGCAGGGGAACCAGGACCGAGCTCCAGACGAACGCGGCGCCTCCGATCCGTATCCGGCGCTCGATGCGGCGGGTCTCCCCGGAGGCGAGGACCGCCCTGTAATCCGCCTCGACCGCGTCGGCGGTCTCGGGCGGGAAGAGATCCCGCGCGGTGCGCCCGACGAGGCTCGCCGCGGCCGGGCCCCGCGCGCCCTCCCGGCTGAACGTGAGCGCCTCCAGCACGAACCGGCCGTCCGGCCGCGCCGCGACGATGAACTGCATGTCGGAGGAGCCCGCCACCAGTTCCCGCAGGCCCGCCTGCCGCCGCAGGTACCGGCTGACCGCCGGGTAGGCCAGGACCGGCGCCAGCAGCAGCAGGGAGCCGGCGCCCGCGACCGCGAGGAGCTGGTTGCGCCAGGGACGGAGCGCGTTGGCGGGCGACCGGCAGACCTCGACCGAGAGGTCGCCGATGCGCAGCACCCGGGACGCCGTGATGCCCATGGCTTCGGACCGGCAGGAGGCGTCCGGCCGGGACCTGGCCTCCGCGGACCAGTCGACCAGGGATGTCCCGCGGGCGTCCCGCAGCCTGATCCCGTCCACCCGCCCGTCCGCGAGCCCCTGGAGCACGGCCCGGAACAGGTCGACGTTGATGGCGGCGGCAACGATGCCGCCGAAGCTCCCGTCCCTCAAGGTCACGCGCCGGCTCATCGGTACGAACAGGCCGTCGATCAGCGGCGTTCGCCGCGGCGCACCGATGTAGAGGTCGGCGTCCCGCTCCCGCTGCGCGTCGAAGTAGTCCCGGGCGGCCAGGTTCCGCCGGGGCATCTCCGTGTCCTGGACGAGCACGTCCCCGTCGGCCCGGGTGACGGCCATCAGCATGTAGGGCGACAGCCTGCGGCTGGTCGAGCAGAGGAACGACGGGCAGAGCCTGTCGATCGTGGGACCACTGAGATCTCCCTCGAGCGTGGCCTCGGAGAGCCGCCGCAGCAGGACGTCGGCGAGGCCGAACACGTTCTCCAGGGCCTTGGCGCCCGAGACGACCACGCCCGAGACGTCCTCGCGGGCCGCCAGGAGGGCCGCATCGTGGGAGCGCTGCGCCCAGACCGTGGCGGACGTCGCGAACGCCGCCGCGCACACCGCCCACAACGCCCAGAAGACCGAGAGCCGCACCCGGCTGCCCGACCGCCCCACGGCGCCTCGCCGGCCGAAGACCCGCTCCGGCCATTGCCACTCCGCCGCCGGACCGCCGCCCCGAGGTCGCCCCGCTTGCAAGGATGAGCCTCCCTCCCGAACGTCTCGCCACGCCACCGGGGACGTACGCCGTCCGCGCGCCTCGGCCGTAGGCTTTGGCCGCGCGGTCCCGGCCGGACTCGGCGTCCGCATTGCCGGTCAGGCACCGTACTTTTGCAACTCCTGATTTATGTTATGTGCCGGACCCGTATTCGGCAAAGACAAAAATCAGGACGCTAGGAAAACTTCAAATTCTCAGGCCGACGCAGCAGTTCATCTGCTTTCCAGGCGTGTCTCTGGAATGCATCAACGGGCGCGATTTCGGTATATCAGGGTTTTCACCCGGCTGGCTACGGGTTTACCCCGATTGCGGAACGGCACGGGAGACGGGGAATGTACCCGCCCAGCTGGAGCGGGGTCGGCCATGGGACCTGTCGCACGTCACCGCGTCGCAGGCATGCTGCTCGCGGCCTTCGCGTCTCACGCAGCACCCGGCTGGGCGGCCGAGGGCGGCCTCAGCTTCTACATCGAGGGGCAGGCCGTGCCGGATGCCGGCCTGCTGCCCCCGCCGGGCGTCTACGTCGACAGCACCACCTGGTTCTACAGCGCCAAGATCGGGGCGAACCGCAGCACCCAGATCGGCGGCAACGTCGTCGCGGGCGTCCAGGCCAACATCATGGCGGACTTCGTCACCGGCCTGTGGGTCACCCCGGCCGAGGTGCTGGGCGGCAACCTCGCCTTCGCCCTCGTGATGCCGTTCGGCACGCCCGCGGTCCGGGCGGGCGTGCTGCTCGACGGGCCGCTGATCAACCAGGCGGTCGGCCGCCCGGTGGGGGCGTCCGTGAGCGACGCCACCTTCAACGCGGGCGACCCCATCGTGTCGGCCACCCTCGGCTGGCATTCCGGCAACTGGCACTGGAAGGTCGCCGGCGTGCTCAGCGTCCCGGCCGGCGCCTACGAGCCCGGGCAGCTCTCGAACGTCGCCCTCAACCGCTACGTCGGCGACCTCTCGGCGGGCGCGACCTACCTCGATCCGGCGCGGGGCTACGAGCTCTCGGCCGCGGCCGGCTTCACGCTCAACGGCCGGAACCCGGCGACGCAGTACGCGACCGGCAACGAGTTCCACGTCGACGTCTCGGCTTCGAAGTTCCTGTCCAAGGCGGTCTCGGTCGGCGTCATCGCCTCCCATTACCAGCAGATCACCGGCGACAGCGGCGCGGGTGCCCGGCTCGGGCCGTTCAAGGGCCGCGTGACGGCCGTGGGCGGCACCGTCGGGATCGCCGGCGAGGTCGGGCGCATCCCGGTCAGCGTCCGCCTGAAGCTGCTGCGCGAGGTCGAGGTGGAGAACCGCTTCCAGGGCACGATCGGCTTCGTCGAGGTCTCCTTCCCGCTCTGGGTCGCGCCGCCGAAGGCCGCTCCGGAGCCGAGGCCCCTCGTGACGAAGTCCTGACCGGAGGGGTGCGCATGGTCCCGGCCGCGGCCTAGGAGCGACATCGAGGCCGTGCGCCGGGGCGGCTCCTGGTGCACCATGGACGCGAGCCTGGCGCCCGACCCCGGGGGAGCCGGGCATTCGGCTTGCCCGGGGCCGACAGAGGGAGGCCGGAACTCGTGCCGGTGACCATTCTGATCGTGGACGATCACGGCGCGATCCGCCGAGGCGTCCGCGCCATCCTGGAGACGCGCGACGGCTTCGAGGTCGTCGCCGAGGCGGCCACCGGGGCCGAGGCCATCGCCCTCGCCGCCCGGCACAGGCCCGGCGTCGCGGTCATCGACTACTCGCTGCCCGTCATGAACGGCTCCCAGCTCACGCGGCGCATCCGGGAGGCGAGCCCGGGGACCGAGGTCCTGGTCTTCACCATGCACGAGAGCGAGGCCCTGGTGCGCGACGTCCTCGGAGCCGGCGCGCGGGGATACCTCCTGAAATCCGACGCCGACCAGCAGCTCATCGCCGCCGTCGACGCCCTGTCGCGCCACCAGCCCTACTTCACGGGACGGGTCAGCGAGGCACTCCTCGCCCACTACCTCACGCATCCGGGCCATGCCTCGGAACTGGACGTGCTGACCGCGCGCGAGCGGGAGGTGGTGCAGCTCATCGCCGAGGGGCGGTCGAGCAAGCAGGTCGGCGAGACGCTCGCCATCAGCGTGAAGACCGTCGAGACCCACCGGGCCTCGGCCATGCACAAGCTGGGATTGAGCACGACCGCGGCCCTGGTCCGCTACGCGGTCCGCAACAAGCTCGTCGAGCCTTGAGGGCGCCCCGCGCCCAAGCGGACGCGGGTCTCGGCGCGGGGGAGCGCGTCGGAACCGGAGCCCGAGCGCGGCGCCCGACGGCATCGCGGTTGGGGTGGCGCTCCCGGAGGTTCGCGCCAGGGACTCAGGTGTTTTTCAGGGACAACCTGGGGTTTTCCCCGATAGGTCCGGCGCGGGAACCCCTCTACGGTTCACCACGACCGACACCGGACCTTCCCGCGACGGCCCGGGAGCGTCCCGAAGCCGGCGACCGCACCGGGAGGCGACGATGCATCATCATTGTCGAGCACGGCTCCGCGCGGCCTGCTCTGCGCGCATCCCGGCAGGATCCGAGACGGTTTCCTGCGCGCCTGCGAGCCCGGCTCCCGTCGTCGGCGCGAGCGCCGCCGGGGGGGTCACGGCCACCGGCTGCGGCGCGCCAGCGCCCGGGCGCCACGCCCTGGTCTCATGTCTGGTCTCATGTCTGGTCTCATGTCTGGTCTCCTGCCTGGTCTCCAGGGTGGTGCCGACCACGATGTTCCCGTTCGTCACCGTGGGCGCGACGCACGGCGGAGCGCCGGCCGGGTGAGGCGCGCACGCGAACCCTCGCCGATGCCTTGCGTGGAGTGACCGATGTCGCGAGCGACCGTTCTGGACCGGCCCGCCGTTCCGCAGGCGAGCGCAGGCATGGCGTTCGTGCCCGGCGGGACGTTCCGCATGGGCTCCGATCGCCACTACCCGGAGGAGGCCCCGGTTCACCGGGTCGCCGTCGACGGCTTCTGGATCGACACCACGCCCGTCACCAACGCGCAGTTCCGCGCCTTCGTGCGGGCCACGGGCCACGTGACGGCCGCGGAGCGGCGGCCGAGTGCGGACGCGTATCCGGGCGCCCTGCCGCACATGCTGGAGGCGGGCTCCCTGGTGTTCCGGCCGCCCAGGCGGCCCGTCGATCCCCGGGATTCCGGCGCGTGGTGGCGGTTCCGGTTCGGCGCGCACTGGCGCCGCCCGCTCGGACCGGGCTCGTCCATCGCGGGCCTGGACGACCATCCGGCGGTGCACGTCGCCTACGCCGACGCCGAGGCCTACGCGGCGTGGGCCGGCAAGGACCTGCCCACCGAGGCCGAGTGGGAGTACGCGGCGCGCGGCGGCCTCGACGGGGCCGAGTTCGCCTGGGGCGACGCGCTCACGCCGGGCGGGCGGCACATGGCCAACACCTGGCAGGGCACCTTCCCGCACCGGAACCTCGCGGAGGACGGCTACGAGCGCACCTCGCCGGTCACGGCCTTCCCGGCGAACGGCTACGGCCTGCACGACATGATCGGCAACGTCTGGGAGTGGACGGCCGACTTCTACTCCGCGCGCCACCCGGCCGATGCGCCCAAGCCCTGCTGCGTCCCGCACAACCCCCGGGGCGGCCGGGAGGACGCGAGCTACGACCCGGACCAGCCCGCGATCCGCATTCCCCGGCGCGTGCTCAAGGGCGGCTCGCACCTGTGCGCGCCGAACGCCTGCCGCCGCTACCGTCCGGCCGCGCGCCATCCGCACCCGGTCGACACCTCGACGAGCCACATCGGCTTCCGCTGCGTCATCAGGGAGTGCGGACATCCATGAGCCACGTTGGAGAGAACGGCCGAAACGATGCGGCGCCGGCCGTCCGCGAGCCGAGCGTCAGCCGACGCCGCATGCTGCTGGCCGGGACGGCATTGGCCGCGACGGGCCTGTCGGGAGGGGCGGCCCTCGCGCAGCAGGCCCAGCCAGCCCCCGCGGCGGCGCCCGCCCCGAGGCCCGGCGGCGCGAAACCGAACATCCTCGTCATCTGGGGCGACGACATCGGCATCACCAACATCAGCGCCTACTCGAATGGCCTCATGGGCTACGAGACCCCGAACATCGACCGTGTCGCCAACGAGGGCCTCAAGTTCCAGCACTATTACGGCGAGCAGTCCTGCACGGCTGGTCGCTCGGCCTTCCTGACCGGGCAGCACATCATCCGGACCGGCCTCAGCAAGGTCGGGTTCCCCGGGGCCCCCATGGGCATGAGCCAGCTCGACCCCTCGATCGGCGGGCTCCTGAAGAACCTCGGCTATGCCACCGGCCAGTTTGGCAAGAACCACCTCGGCGACCGGAACGAGTCCCTGCCGACCGTGAACGGCTTCGACGAGTTCTTCGGCAACCTCTACCACCTCAACGCCGAGGAGGAGCCGGAGCATCCCGACTATCCCAAGGACCCGGCCTACCGTGCCAAATACGGCCCGCGCGGGGTCCTTCGGTGCAGGGCGAGCGCCGCCGACGATCCGACCGTCGACCCGCGCTTCGGCAAGATCGGCAAGCAGACCATCGAGGATACTGGTCCGCTCACCAGGAAGCGCATGGAAACCATCGACGACGAGACCTCCGCCGCGGCCATCGACTACATGAAGCGGCAGCAAGCCGCGGGCAAGCCGTTCTTCGTCTGGTTCAACTCGACCCGCATGCACCTGCGGACGCATGTCCGCGCCGAGCGCCGGGGCCGCTACAAGCACGGGGACAGCGAGTACATCGACGGCATGCAGGAGCACGACGACACCGTCGGCACCCTGCTCAAGGCCCTGGACGACATGGGTGTCGCGAGCGACACCCTCTTGGTCTACTCGACCGACAACGGCCCTCACATGAACACGTGGCCGGACGGCGCCATGACCTGGTTCCGCTCCGAGAAGAACACGAACTGGGAGGGCGCCTTCCGGGTACCGTGCCTCGTGCGCTGGCCGGGCAAGATCAAACCCGGCACGGTCACGAACGAGTTGATGAGCCACAACGACTGGATCCCGACACTCTGCGCCCTCGCCGGCGAGCCGGACATCGTCAACAAGCTGAAGGCCGGCTACACCGCTAACGGCAATGATTACAAGGTTCATCTCGACGGCTACGACCAGTCGGCGTTCCTACAGAACGTCAGCGGTTCCGCGGCGAACAACAACGGGACGAGGAGCGCGCGCAACAAGTTCTTCTACGCCGACGATGACGGCCTCCTCGTCGGCCTCCGGCAGGGCGACTACAAGTTCGTCTTCTCGGAGCAGCGCATGCAGGGCACGATGGGCCTGTGGGCCGAGCCCTTCACCACGCTGCGCCTGCAGAAGGTTTTCAACCTGATGCAGGACCCGTTCGAGCGGGCAGACATCACGTCCAACACGTACTGGGACTGGTTCATGGACCGCGCCGGCATCGTCTACGGGATGATGGACGACGTCTTCCAGTTCGTGGCGACCTTCAAGGACTTTCCGCCTCGCTCGTTCCCGCCGAGCTTCAACCCGGCCAATATCCTCGAGAGCATGCTGGACGGCATCAAGCAGCGGCAGGAGTTCAGGAAGAACCTGGACCTCGACCGTATCCGGGGCGGCTTGAACAGGATGATCGACGAGCGGCTGCAGAGCCCCGGCCCGCGCTGACGCGGCGAGCCGGCCCATCCGCCCGGTCGGCCGGCATTCGGACCGTGTCCCGCAAGTCCCCTTCAGGCGCGATGGCAGTGATGGGCAGATCCAGCCGCTCCCTCAAGCAGATGATCGTCGCCGCGCTCATGGTGGCGGCGGCCTCGTTCGGCCCCGGCACCGCCTGCGCGCAGACCGGTCCCTTGCCGTCCTGGAACGAGGGCGCGGCGAAGCGGTCGCTCGTGGACTTCGTCGGACGAGTCACCCGGGAAGGCGGTCCCGACTACGTGCCGCCGGCCGAGCGTATCGCGGTCTTCGACAACGACGGCACCCTGTGGGCGGAACAACCCGAATACTTCCAGGCACGCTTCGCCTTTGACCGCATCAGGGCGCTCGCCGCCGAGCATCCCGAGTGGCGGGACAGGCAGCCCTTCAAGTCCGTCATCGATGGCGACGCGAAGGGGCTGGCTGCGGCGGGCCAGACGGGCATCGTCGAGATCCTGACGGCGACGCACGCCGGCATGACGACGGCGGAGTTCGATGCCATCGTGGCGGACTGGCTCAGGACAGCGAGGCACCCGCGCTTCGACCGGCCCTACGACAGCCTGGTCTACCAGCCGATGCTCGAACTCCTCGGCTACCTGCGTGCCGACGGGTTCAAGACCTTCATCGTCTCCGGCGGCGGCGTCGAGTTCATGCGCGTCTTCGCCGAGCGCGCCTACGGGATCCCGCCGGAGCAGGTCGTCGGGTCGTCCGGCGTCACGCGCTTCGAGATGAGGCCGGACGGCCGGCCGGTCCTCGTCAAGGAGCCGAGGGTCGCGTTCGTCGACGACGGTCCGGGCAAGCCGGCGGGCATCAACCGCTTCATCGGGCGGGCGCCCATCCTCGCGTTCGGCAACTCCGATGGCGACCGGCAGATGCTGGAATGGATCGCGGCCGGGGATGGTCCGCGCTTCCTCGGCCTGGTTCATCACACCGATGCCGAGCGCGAGTACGCCTACGACCGCCAGTCCCCTGTCGGGCGCCTGGACGAGGCCCTCGACGAGGCGGAGCGGCGCGGCTGGACAATCGTCGACATGAAGCGGGACTGGAACGCGATCTTCCCGCCTGCCCCGAGGGGCGGGCGATGACGGCGCTCACCCCCGCCCCTGCCCTCAGCCAGGCCGCGGCACCCGCGCGCTGCGCGGGCCGGCGCAAGGCGCGGGTCGCGGCCGCGGCCCGCAGCCTGGTGACGGGCGGCGGACGCCAGGGACGAACCCGCCGACGGGGCGCGTACGCCGGCGTCCGCGGCCGCTCCCGGCCGGGGCCGGCCGGCTGCGGCGCGGCCTGTCCCGTTAGGACTTGCCGACGAGTGGGCAGCCGCCCTGGCTCATGGGCTTGAAGGCCTGGTCGGCGGGGATCGTCGCGAGTTTGCTGTAGAGGTCCCACGGGCCTTTCGACTCGGACGGCTTCTTGACCTCGAACAGGTACATGTCGTGGATCTTGCGCCCGTCGGCCCGGATCGTGCCCTTGCCGAACAGCGGATCGTCGGTCGGATTGGCTTTCATCCAGTCCATGACGACCTTCGCATCCTTCGACTTCGTCGCCACGACCGCTTTCAGGTAATGCATCAGCCCGGCATACACGCCGGCCTGGTTCATGGTCGGCATGTTGCCGTTCGCCCGTTTCGCGAAGCGCTCCGAGAAGGCCCGGGTGCCGTCGTTGAGGTCCCAGTAGAAGGCCTCGGTGAGCACCAGCCCCTGCGCCGTCTCGAGGCCGAGCGCCTTGGCGTCGAGCACGTAGAACAGCAGCGCCGCGAGCTTCTGCCCGCTCTGCGAGATGCCGAACTCGTGGGCCTGCTTGACGGCGTTGATCGTGTCGCCGCCCGCGTTCGCGAGCCCGATCACCTTCGAGCCGGAGCCCTGGGCCTGGAGCAGGAAGGACGAGAAGTCGTTGGCCGGGAACGGCACCTTGGCCGAGCCGATGACCTTTCCGCCGCTTCGCGTGACGACGGCGGCGGTCTCGTTCTGCAGCGATTGTCCGAAAGCGTAATCGGCCGTCAGGAAGAACCACGTGTCGCCGCCGCGCTTGACCATGGCGCTGCCGGTGCCGTTCGCGAGCGCGTAGGTGTCGTAGGTCCAGTGCACGGTGTTGGGAGAGCACTGCGTCCCGGTCAGGTCGGTGCTGCCGGCGCCCGAGTCGATGAAAATCTTGTTCTTCTCACGCGTGATCTGGCTGACCGCGAGCGCGACCGACGATGTCGGCACGTCCAGGATCGCGTCGACCCCGTCCCTGTCGTACCATTGCCGCGCGATCCCGGCACCGATGTCCGGTTTGTTCTGGTGATCGGCGGCCACGATCTCGACGTTGACATCCTTGCTGATCGCGGCGAAATCCTCGGCAGCAAGCTGCGCTGCGACGACGGAGTTCTTGCCGCCGATATCCGAGTAGACGCCCGACATGTCGTTCAGGACGCCGACCTTGACACTTGTCTGCGCCGAGACGGGCATCGCCGTCAGTGCGAGACATCCGGCGGATAGCAGCAACCATTTCACGTTCATCAAAACAGCCTCCCGACCAACGCTTGTTCTCAGCGCAGAAGGTGATACCTGGCCGGGATCGTCAAGCGCGACGATAGTCGCCGGCACCCGCTCGGCCTCGGCGTGATCCACTCTCCGATCGGCCCCGCCGCCCGGGGTGCCAGGGCACGGGGCCGGTGCGCTCGCGCGAGACGGTGGTGGAGCCGACCTACCGGGCGGAGATCGTCCCCGGGCTGACGGCGCCGCCGGCCGCGAGTTCCGCCACGATCGGGATCAGAGGATTGTCGTTGCTCTCGCGCCAGACCATGAAGAGCTCGACCGGCCGCGGCGGCGGGGTCGCGAGGGGACGCAGCACGACACCCTTGACCTGCAGGGCGCGGGCGGAATCGGGGACCAGCGCGAGGCCGAGACCCGAGCCGACGAGGGACAGGATGGTGTGGATCTGCGCCAGGTGCTGGACGAAGCGCGGCGACAGCCCCTCCCGGGCGAAGAGCTCGGTCGCGAGGTCGTGGAAGTAGCGCGCCTCGTCGGGCGCGTACATGATGAACGGCTCCGCCGCCAGGGCGGCGGCCGTGACCGCGTCGCCCCGCGCGAGGTGGTGATCCCCCGGCAAGGCGGCCATCAGGGTCTCGCGCGCGACGCGCAACGACCTGTCGGCGACGGGGGGCAGCGGCGGGCGCATCAGGCCGACGTCGAGGCGCTGGGCGCCGAGCGCCTCGGCCTGGGCGGCGCTGACCATCTCCTTGAGCAGGATGTCGGCCTCCGGCAGGCGCGCCCGGGCGGTCCGCACCAGGTCGGGAAGCGTGCGGTAGGCCGAGGCCGCCGTGAAGCCGATCGTGAGGCTGCCGGCCTGCCCGGCGGCGATGCGGCGCGCCGTGGCGGCGGCCTCCTCCGACAGGCGCAGGATCCGACGGGCCTCCGCCAGGAAGCGGCGCCCGGCCGGGGTCAGGTGGACCGCCCGGCTGGTGCGGCTGAGCAGCACGACATCGAGGATCCGCTCCAGGATCTGGATCTGCCGGCTGAGGGGCGGCTGGGTCAGGTTGAGCCGCTGGGCCGCCCGGCCGAAATGCAGCTCCTCGGCCACGGCGACGAAGCAGCGGAGCTGGTTCAACTCGAACATCCGGCGACCTTTTCGTCCCGCCACGCCGCGCAGGGGGTTAGACCAATCCGCGAGGAACCGGAAACGCGGTCGTCGCGCCCGCGCATGTCGGCGCGCCGAGCCGCAGCGGCGCCCGATCGCGTGGCGGGCGAGGGGCGCGCTCCGGCCCTGCTCCGGGGCGCCCCCTCGCGCCGGACCGGCGTCGACGCCGGCGGGATACGCTCCCGGTCGCGGAGGGCGCCGCGGCTTCGTCCGGAACGGCCGGGGGAGACGGCCGAGCCGCGACCCCGGGGGCAGCGCGTTCCCGAACCGGCCATCGATGCGAATTTCGCATCGATCGAACCAATCTTTGAGTTAGACATCGCACAAGAAATGCCGAGGATGATCCCATCCTGTTCTGCTCTGGAAATCGAGAACCTGGATCTCTTGCCAGTACGCGACAAGACTAAACGGATCGAATGCAGCCTGTAAGATACATCACCAGGATTGCGGACAGCGATGCGTGCGGCGACGTGGCGACCATAGCCGACCTCATCGGGACCGATATTGTCTCAGTATAATTGCAGTCGCCATCACGAGCGCATGACACAGAGCTGATAGATCGCCGATCGCGCGTCGTTCTTGCTGCCGAAATCCCGCCCCGCCGGGCAGACCCGCATCACGCCGCACGTCTCGCGGCGGCAGCGCGGCCCGGCAGGCCGGACCGATCACGTCGATCACGGAACGGCGGGCACAGACCGCCGACCTCAGGGAGAGGACCCATGCAGAACGATCCCGTCCGACCATCGTCGCGCGGCGCCTCGGGCACGCCCGCCATCACCGACATGAAGGTCGTGCCGGTGGCCGGCCGCGACAGCATGCTCCTCAACCTGAGCGGCGCCCACGGGCCCTTCTTCACCCGCAACCTCGTGGTCCTGACCGACAGCACCGGCGCCACCGGGCTCGGCGAGGTGCCCGGTGGCGAGGCCATCCGCCAGACCCTGGAGGACGGCCGCTCCCTCATCGTCGGCCAGGCGATCGGCAACTGGAACGGCGTGCTCAACGCCCTGCGCGCCCACTTCGCCGACCGCGACGCCGCCGGCCGGGGCCTCCAGACCTTCGACCTGCGCGTCACCATCCACGCGGTCACGGCGGTCGAGTCCGCCTTCCTCGACCTCCTCGGGCAGTTCCTCGGCGTGCCCGTGGCGGCCCTCCTCGGCGAGGGCCAGCAGCGCGACGCCGTCGAGATGCTGGGCTACCTGTTCTACGTCGGCGACAGCCGCCGCACCGGCCTGCCCTACCGCCGGTCGCGGGAGGCGGACGGCTGGATGCGCCTGCGCGACGAGGAGGCCCTGACGCCCGAGGCCGTGGTGCGGCTCGCCGAGGCGGCGCACGAGCGCTACGGCTTCAACGACTTCAAGCTCAAGGGCGGCGTGCTGGCGGGCGAGCAGGAGATCGCCGCCGTCACGGCGATCGCCCGGCGCTTCCCCGAGGCGCGGGTCACGCTCGACCCGAACGGGGCCTGGTCGCTCGACGAGGCGATCCGGCTCTGCAAGGGCCGGGGTGATGTCCTGGCCTACGCGGAGGATCCGTGCGGCGCGCAGGACGGCTTCTCGGGCCGCGAGATCATGGCCGAGTTCCGCCGCGCCACCGGCGTGCCCACCGCCACCAACATGATCGCGACCGACTGGCGCCAGATGCGCCACGCCATCCAGCTCGGCGCGGTCGACATCCCGCTGGCCGACCCGCATTTCTGGACGCTCGCCGGCGCCGTCCGGGTGGCGCAGCTCTGCCGCGACCACGACCTCACCTGGGGCTCGCACTCGAACAACCACTTCGACGTGTCGCTGGCGATGTTCACCCACGCGGCCGCGGCCGCACCGGGCCGCGTCACCGCGATCGACACGCACTGGATCTGGCAGGACGGGCAGCGCCTCACCAAGGAGCCGCCGCGGATCCGCGGCGGCCTCGTGGCGGTGCCGGAGCGTCCGGGCCTCGGCGTCGAGCTCGATTGGGCCGAGGTGGAGGCCGCGCACGCCCTCTATCGCAGCCACAGTCTCGGCGCCCGCGACGACGCCGCGGCGATGCAGGCCCTGATCCCCGGCTGGACTTTCGACAACAAGCGCCCCTGCCTGGTGCGCTGACCGCGAGGAGACGACGATGGACATCCTGACGAACCGCTTCAAGGCGGCTCTGCTGCGGGAGGGCCGGCAGCAGATCGGCCTGTGGTGCAGCCTCGCGAGCCCGATCTCGACCGAGATCGTCGCCGGCTCGGGCTTCGACTGGCTGCTCGTCGACATGGAGCACTCGGCCAACGACCTGCGCGACGTCTACCACCAGCTCCAGGCCGTGGCGGAGAGCGGCGTGCCCGCGATGGTGCGGGTGCCGGGCGACGAGCCGGTCACCATCAAGCGCATCCTCGACACCGGCGCCCAGTCACTGATGATCCCCAACATCGACGACGCCGCGCAGGCAAGCCGGGCCGTCGCGGCGACGCGCTACGCGCCCCGCGGCGTGCGCGGCTTCTCGCAGGCGCCCCGGGCCGCCCGCTTCGGGCGCATCCCCGACTACCACGCCCGCTGCGAGGCGGAGATCTTCGTGGCGGTCCAGATCGAGTCGCGCCGCGCCCTCGACAACCTGGAGGAGATCGCCGCCGTGGAGGGCGTCGACGGCATCTTCATCGGCCCCGGCGACCTCTCGACCAGCCTCGGCTACCTCGGCCAGCAGAACCACCCCGACGTCGTCGCGCTGATCGAGGCGACGATCGGGCGGATCGCCGCCGCCGGCAGGCTGCCCGGCATCCTCACGGCGAACGAGGACCTGGCGCACCGCTACATCGCGGCCGGCAGCCGCTTCACCGCCGTCGGGTCGGACAGCGGGCTGCTCGCGCGCGCCAGCGAGGCCCTCGCCGCCCGCTTCCGGGCCTGACGCCCGCCTCCGGGCCTGACGCCCGTCCTCGGGCCTGATGCCCGTCCAACGGAGCCTATCCATGAACATCGGATTCATCGGCCTCGGCATCATGGGCGCGCCCATGGCGGGCCACCTGATCGAGGCCGGCCACAGCCTGTTCCTGAAGAGCCGGCGCAGCGTCCCGGCCGGCCTGCTCTCGGCGGGCGGCACGGCCTGCGACAGCGCCGCCGAGGTGGCGCGGCGCGCCGACGTGGTGATCCTGATGCTGCCCGACACGCCGGACGTGGCCGGCGTGCTGTTCGGCGAGGAGGGCGTGGCGGTCGGCCTCGCCCCCGGCAAGACCGTGGTCGACATGAGCTCGATCTCCCCCATGGAGACGAAGGCCTTCGCGGCCCGCATCGAGGCCCTCGGCTGCGACTACCTCGACGCGCCGGTCTCGGGCGGCGAGGTGGGCGCGCGCGGCGCCTCGCTCAGCATCATGGTGGGCGGCAGGCCGGAGGCCTTCGGGCGGGTGCGGCCGCTGTTCGAGCGCATGGGCAGGACCATCACGCATGTGGGCCCGAGCGGGTCCGGGCAGACCGCCAAGGTGGCCAACCAGATCATCGTCGCCCTGACGATCGGGGCGGTGGCGGAGGGGCTGCTGTTTGCCGCGAAGGCCGGCGCCGACCCGGCCAAGGTGCGCGAGGCCATCACCGGGGGGCTCGCGACCTCGCGCATCCTCGAGCTGCACGGCCAGCGCATGATCGAGCGCAGCTTCGACCCGGGCTTCCGGATCGGGCTGCACCAGAAGGACCTGAACCTCGCCCTGGAGGGCGCCCGCTCCCTCGGCATGAGCCTGCCGGCCACGGCCGTCGCCCAGCAGCTGTTCTCGGCCTGCGTCGCGCAGGGCGGGCGCGACTGGGACCACTCCGCCCTCGTGCGCGCCCTGGAGCTCATGGCGAACCACGAGGTCTCCCGTCCCGCCGAGGCCTGATCCGGCCGGGACACCGCGTCGCCCGGCGTCCCCGACCCGGATCGATGCGCAGATCGTATCGAACGATGCCGTGTTTGAGTTGGCACTGCATCGAAACCGGATCTATGCCTTTTGGGTGACGGGCCTGCCGGCCCGCCGCGGGCGAGGCGGCGCGGCGCCCTCCGCCGGCTATCGTGAAAAGGCTGCCGGAGAACCGGGGACGACCTCGCAACCCCCGGCAAACCGAACGGGAGGAATCCGATGCTGGCCGAGCCGCAGACCACCCCCAGGGCGACGGGCGACGCCCCCCGGACCATCCGGTTGCAGGAGACCGACAACGTCGCCATCGTGGCGAACGCCTTCGGGCTGCCCGCCGGCACGGTCTTCCCGGACGGCCTCACCCTCGGCGAGTTCGTGCCGCAGGGCCACAAGGTGGCGCTCGCCGACATCGGGACGGGCGAGGCCGTGCGGCGCTACGGCGAGGTGATCGGCTACGCCACAGCCGACATCCCGCGCGGCGGCTGGGTCGAGGAATCGCGCGTGCGCACGCCCGCCGCGCCGCGCCTCGACGAACTCGAACTCGCGACCCGGGTGCCGGCCCCGCTGCCGCCGCTCGAGGGCTACACGTTCGAGGGCTACCGCAACCCGGACGGCTCCGTCGGCACCCGCAACATCCTGGCGATCTCGACGAGCGTGCAGTGCGTCGCCGGCACCCTCGAGGTGGCGATCCGGCGCATCAAGCAGGAACTGCTGCCGCGCTTCCCCCAGGTCGACGACGTGGTCGGCCTCACGCACGCCTACGGCTGCGGCGTCGCCATCAACGCCCCGCAGGCGGTGATCCCGATCCGGACCCTCCAGAGCCTGGCGCAGAACCCGAATTTCGGCGGCGAGGTCATGGTGGTCGGCCTCGGCTGCGAGAAGCTCGTCTCCGAGCGCCTGCTGCCGGACGGGCAGTCCGGGGGCGTCGTGCGGCTCCAGGACGAGCGCCACCAGGGATTCGGCATGATGCTCGACAGCATCATGGCGATGGCCGAGGCGCGCCTCGCGGTCCTGAACCGGCGCCGGCGCGAGACCTGCCCGGCCTCCGACCTCGTGGTGGGCCTGCAATGCGGCGGCAGCGACGCCTTCTCGGGCGTCACCGCCAACCCGGCGCTCGGCTTCGCGGCCGACCTCCTGGTGCGCTGCGGCGGCACCGTGATGTTCTCCGAGGTGACGGAGGTGCGGGACGCCATCCACCTCCTGACCCCGCGGGCCGAGACCGAGGAGGTCGCCCGCGCGCTGATCCGCGAGATGGCCTGGTACGACGACTACCTCGCCAAGGGCGACGCCGACCGCAGCGCCAACCCGTCCCCGGGCAACAAGAAGGGCGGCCTCAACAACATCGTCGAGAAGGCGCTGGGCTCGGTGGCGAAGTCGGGCACGAGCGCGATCCGGGGCGTGCTCGCCCCCGGCGAGCGGGTGCACCGGAAGGGCCTGATCTTCGCCGCGACCCCGGCGAGCGACTTCGTCTGCGGCACGCTGCAGCTCGCGTCGGGCATCACCCTCCAGGTGTTCTCGACCGGCCGCGGCACGCCCTACGGCCTCGCCGAGGCGCCGGTGATCAAGGTCGCGACCCGCACCGAGCTCGCCGAACGCTGGTCCGACCTCATCGATCTCGATGCGGGTCGTGTCGCGAGCGGCCAGGCCACCATCGAGGAGACGGGCTGGGAGCTGTTCCACCTCATCCTCGACGTCGCGAGCGGGCGCAGGAAGCCCTGGTCCGACCATTGGGGCCTCTTCAACGACCTCACCTTGTTCAACCCCGCGCCCGTGACCTAGGGCCCCATCCCGCCAGCTCCGGGGGCACAGATCTCGTCGCGTGCGCGGACCTGAATACGCGCGCGTTGCCAAGAAACAAATGCAACAAACCTGCGACAATGCGGAGGAGCCAGCCGATGCCCCACGATACGAGCGAGATCGAACGGCGGACCATACGCCGAGTTGCCTGGCGTCTGCTTCCGCTGATCGTCATCATCTACCTCGTCGCCTACATCGATCGGACCAACGTGGGGTTCGCCGCCACCGGCGGCATGTCGACGGCGCTCGGCCTCACGGCGAAGGATTTCGGCTTCGGGGCCGGCATCTTCTTCCTCGGCTACTTCCTGTTCGAGGTTCCCAGCAACCTGCTGCTCGAGAAGGCGGGCGCGCGGCGCTGGATCGCCCGGATCATGATCACCTGGGGCCTCCTCGCCGGGGCGATGGCCTTCGTCGCCGGGCCGACGAGCTTCGTCGTCATGCGGTTCATGCTCGGGGTGGCGGAGGCCGGCTTCTTCCCCGGCGTGATCCTGTACTTCACCTACTGGTTCCCCAAATCGTACCGCAGCCGGGTGCTCGCCTCCCTGTACGTCGCCGTCCCGGTCTCGAACGCCGTCACGGCGGGCCTGTCCGGATTGCTGCTCGGGCTCGACGGCGCGCTGGGCCTGGCCGGCTGGCAGTGGCTGTTCATCGTGGAGGCCGCCCCGGCCATCCTCCTCGCCTTCGTCGTGCTGCGCTACCTGACCGACAGCCCGGCCGTCGCCGACTGGCTGCGGCCGGACGAGAAGGCCTGGCTCTGCTCGGCCATCGAAAAGGAGAAGCAGGACCTCATCCGGCGCGAGAGCGGTCACATGAGCCTGCGGCGGGCCTTCACGGACATGCGGGTCATCTCGCTGGCCGGGATGTACTTCACGATCGTGACGGCCACCTACGGCATCACGTTCTTCCTGCCGCAGATCGTGAAGGGGATCGGCGGCTCGGACGTGCAGGTCGGGTTCATCAGCGCAGCCCCCTACGTCGTCGGCACGATCGGGCTCCTCGCGTGGAGCTGGTCCTCCGACCGCATGCGCGAGCGCAAGTGGCACTACATCGTGGCCTGCCTCCTCGGCGCCTGCGGCCTCGCGGCAGCGGGGTTCCTCGGCAGCACCGCGATGGCCGTGGTCGCGGTCGCCGTCGCGACGATCGGCCTCTACGGCTGCAAGCCGGCGTTCTGGACCATGCCGAGCGAGTTCCTGACCGGGACGGCGGCCGCGGGCGGGATCGCGCTGATCAACTCGGTCGGCAACCTCGGCGGCTTCGTCGGCCCCTTCGTGGTCGGCTGGATCAAGGACGCCACCGGCGGGTTCGGGGCCGCGCTCGGGTTCCTGGCCGCGTGCGCGGTCCTGTCGGCGCTGCTCGCCTTCGTGACGGCCCCGTCGCGCGCGCGCCCGGCCCACAACGTCGCGGCCCTGCCGACCTGAGCGGCCCGGACCGATGCAGGGCGGCCGAGCGGCGGATCGTCGAAGCCGCCCGCGAGGCGGGCGGGGGCCGCGGTCGCGTGCGGGAGCCGGCGCACCAGGCCCGCCCGCTCCGCGGCGCGTCCCGGCCGTCCCGGCCGTCCCGGACCTGGTCTCGACGCCGGTTCAGGCGACCAGAACGACCGCCTTTCGCACGTAGGCGCTCTGTTCGAGCTGCCGGACGATGAAGTCGGCGACGTCCGCGCGGGAGATCAGCCCGTTGCGCCACGACGAGGGCTCGTCGAGGATCCGGTACCGGCCCGTCGCCGCACCGCCCGTCAGGACGCCGGGCCGGACCAGCGTCCAGTCCAGCCCGCTCTTGCGGATGCGCATCTCCTGGGCGTCCTTGTCGTCGTAGGCCCGCCCGAACACGAGCCGGAACGGCACCCGCTGGAGCAGGCCGATCGAGTCCCGGCTGTCCCCGGCCCCGAAGCCGGTGACCGCCAGGAGGCGCCGGACACCGGCCTTCTCCATGGCCGGCACGAGCCGGTTGGTTGCATCCGAGAACAGGCGCACCGGCCCGAGCAGGTCACGGAGCGGCACGCCCAGGGTCTGCACCACGCACTCGACCCCGTTGAGCGCCGCCTCGACGTCGGCCGCGCTCAACGCGTCCCCGCCGAACCGCTCCAGGTTGGCGTCGGTCAGGGGGATGCCCGCGGCCGAGCGGGCGAAGGCGCGCACGCGGTGCCCGGCCGCCAGGGCCGCCTTGACCGTCTCGAAGCCGATGCCTTGGCTCGCGCCTACGACGAGGATGTGGGCCATGCGCGCTTCCTGAGTGCCGTCGCGGGGGGAGGACGTACGGGCGGCCCCGCGCGCCGCCTTTGTGCGCGGCGCACGGTTTCCGGTTCCGCGGGCTCGCCGTGCCGGCGCCGCGCAATCAGGCCGCGTGCACCCGCGGACCGGAGCGGCCGCGGCGCGGCGCATGCCGGCGCGCGATGTCGCCCGGGCGCCGGATCGGAGGTCCGGCGCCTGTGCCCGCGGGACCGAGCGGGATCGTGCCATGAGCTTCGCGCCGCGTACCAACGCCGGGAGCCCGACCTGGCCCCGACGCGCGCGGAGTCCGGCTCAGCGCTCGCGGCGCTCGCGAGGGGTGCGCTCGTCGCGGCGCTCGATGCGCTCGTCCCGCCGGTCTGGGCCGACGCCGAGCACGCCCCCCACGGTGCCGGTCGCGGCGCCGACGGCCCCGCCGACGACGCCGCCGACCGGCCCGGCAGCCCGGTTGCCGTCCTCCGCGCCGCGTTCGGCGCCGCGGACGGTGCCCTGCGCCTGAGCCGGCGCGGCGAGGGCGGCGGTGGAGAGAATGAGGGTGGCTGCGATCACTACGCGCTTCATGATGGCGTCCTCAGCTTGGAGTCCGGATGGCTCCGGCGGCGTCGTGCCGGCCGGGGCCGCGTGCCCGGTCAACGGCTGAGCGCCAGAAAGGTCGCAGCCGCCCGCCGCTCGTCCGGATTCCCGGGCGCGGATCGCGGCCGACGGGCTGGAGCATTGTCCGGCGAAGTGGACACCGGTTCGCCGCAGACAATGCGGCAGAATCAAAAACCTGGAGCAGCGGCCGATTGCAGCGTGATCGGATGCTGCTCTAGCGCGCGCCTTCCTGGTCCTCGCCCAGGATGACCGCCCCCTCGTAGGGGAGCGGGATCTCCGCCGTCGTCCGCAAGGGCGCGAGTGCGTCGAGACTGTCCGCCGCGGTGACCGCCAGCCAGCGCATCCGGTCTCCCTCGAGGTGCACGGCGCTGAGCACCCCGGTGCGAAAGGCGCCCGTGTCGATGGCGATGCGGTGCGGCAGGGCCTCGTGACCCCTGATGGTGTGGCCGTGCACCACCGTGAAATCGTGGGCCCAACCGGTTCCGGAGAGGAACGGCTCGCGCATCATGACGAGGTCCGAGACGTCGTGCTGCGCGAGGGGTGCGGCCGGGTCGAGGCCGGCATGGACGAAGAGGTAGTCGCCGACGCGGTGGTGCGGCGCCAGGCTGGACAGGAACGCGGGCATTCCCTCCGGCAGGATGGAGCGGATGCGCTGCCGCAGCGCGCTCACGCCGGAGCGATGGACGTCCTCCCGGTCGAGGCCCATCTCCCGAAAGGTCGTCTCGCCGCCGACGTCGAGCCAGGCCTCGACGAAGGCCGCGTCGACGTCCTCGTGGCCTGCGATCAGCGCCAGGAAGAAGTCGTGATTGCCGAGCAGCCTGACGATCTCGACGCCCGGGATGGCGAGGGCCCGGACGTCATCCAGCGCCGCGAGGCTGCTCGGGCCGCGGTCGACGTAGTCCCCGATCGTCACCACGGTGTTGCGGCGCGACGCCTCCAGAACGTGCGACCGCAGGAAGCCGACCAGCCCTCGCAGGAGACGGGTGCAGCCGTGCACATCGCCGATGGCGCACACGGTCCGGCCGGGAGGAAGCCGTCTCGGCGCGGGCTGCCAGGCGGATTGGAAGGCTCGAAGCACCGGCGCCCCAGGCGGCTGAAACCCCTCGACCCAACACCGGCATCCGTTCGGGCGCAAGCCGCGTCCCCTGAGCGGCCCCGCCGTCAATTCGACGTGTCGCAGACGAGGCGCGCCTGCCCGCCCTGCTCGTCCAGGGTGACCGACTGATCCGCGCCGGTCTCTCCCGCACGCACGCGCTGCCGGATGATGCGGGACGCACGCGCGATGTCCCGGCCCAGGACTTTCGCGACCTCGGATCGCGATGCCCCGAAGCGCAGGATCGTGACGTCGATACCATTCTCGTTACCGAACGCGAACTCGACGGCGTTGACCGGCAGCGATCGAAATCGTCCCGATAGCGGAACTTTCACTTCCGTATAGTCACCCTTGTTGTCAGCCGTGATGGCGCCGATCGCCGGTCGGAAATCACGTGGTACTGCAATCTGCATGGCAGGCTCTCGCCGCTTTCCGGCCGAGTCGTAGCCGTGCCGTCCGGCGACGGATCTTCTGAAAAGATCGAACGACTTCGAACCCCTGCACTCTGGCAGGAGCCCATCGAGAAAGGGATCGAGAACGATCGCCGTCTCGGCCCGCAGGGGCAGCGCGGCACCGGTGAGGCAGGCAATCACGACACCAAGAGCAAGAATCCAGCGCATGGCGAAATCTCACCTCTCCGCCTCAGGCCCAACTTCGGAGGTCCCTACGACTTCGCCATATAATTCAACAAGATCGCTTTCATGGCGCCATCTGGATTTCCGAAGAAGTTCTGCACCGTACTCCGACTCGGATAAGCGACGAATCGATGCAGCATCCATATTTTGTGGGTCTTCGGCTGAGCCAGTATAACGATACTGTTGTCGCGACAATCGTGCGGCTGGCAACCCTCGTCCTTCAGGAACTGCTCGCCGTTGACGCTGACGCTTTCGAGTGATCCTCGGACGCCGTCGTGTCGGAGGATCCAGCCGTCCTCCTTCCTGAATGTGCGCCCCTTGATGATGTCGAGCCAGCTCTGCTTGAACTGATGTTGCCTCACCAGATCGGCGAAGCGCATGTCCTTGGCTGCGACAGGGCTGCAAATCAACGCGAGTGCTATAGCCAATCTCCTCACTCTCGCCTGCTCCCGTCCGCTGCCGATGACTGAGACACGATTAGCCGAGCCAGCCGATATCGACAAGCAGGACCTGCGGGCGGGGGCGGGACACTCGGTCTCGAGCCAGTACAGGCGCGGTCACGGGATGGCGCGGCAGATCCGTGAGGAGGGCGGCGCTCCCGTCTCGCGCCCAGTTCCGGCACTTCGAGCAGCGCTCGAAGGCATCCGCCGGACGGCGTCGGCGACGCGCGTTCAGCGTGTGTTCGCGCCGCCGCTCAACGCACGCGCCGCCGCCGCTCGGGCGCCACCGGTCAGGCGGCCGAGGTCCGTGCCCGCGTCAGACGGCGCCGCCGTTGGCGCGCAGCACCTGGCCGTTCACCCAGCCCCCGTCCGGCCCGACCAGGAACGCGACGGCGGCGGCGATGTCGCCGGGCGCGCCGAGGCGGCCGAGCGGGATCATCCGGGTGACCTGCGCGACCGCGTCGTCGGACTTGCCGTCGAGGAACAGCGAGGTCGCGACCGGTCCCGGGGCGATGGCGTTGACGGTGATCCGCCGCGGGCCGAGCTCCTTGGCGAGGATGCGCGTCATCGCCTCCACGCCGGCCTTGGTGGCGGCGTAGATCCCGTAGGTCGGCTGGTAGAGACCGACGACGCTCGACGAGAAGCTGACGATGCGGCCGCCCTCGCGGATCCGGCGCGCGCCCTCCCGCAGGCCGTTGAAGACGCCCTTCAGGTTCACGGCGACGTGGGCGTCGAAGAGGGCGTCGTCCGCCTCGGCGATCGGCGCGAGCCTCATGATGCCGGCGTTGTTGACGAGCACGTCGACCCCGCCGAAGGCGCGCTCCGTCGCCTCGAAGAGCGCCGCGACGGCCGCGGGGTCGCCGACATCGGCCTTCACGGCGATCGCCCGGCCGCCCGCGGCCGCGATCGTGTCCGCGAGCGCCTGGGCGGGCGCCCCGTTCGCGGAGTAGTTGATCGCGACGGCGAAGCCGTCCCGCGCCAGACGCTCGGCGACGGCCGCGCCGATCCCCTGCGAAGACCCCGTGACGATCGCGGCTCGCGTCGCTGCCATGCTGGCTCTCCTTGGTCACCGGCGCCGGGTGCGCCTGCGCAGCCACCTGGGAGGACGCCGCCCGGGGCGCCATGGCGGCCGGGGCACGTCCGCGTTCCCGCGATACTCAATCGCGCGCCGGCGATGATCCGGGGGCCCTGCGGTAGGCGCTCGGGGTCGCGCCCGCGTGACGCAGGAAGGCCGCCGCGAAGGCCGCCGGCCGGGTGTAGCCGCAGGCGAGGGCGATCTCGGCCACCGGCCACCCGGTCGTGCGCAGCAGGCGGCGCGCCGTGTCCATCCGCATCCGCGTCAGGTGGGCGTGGGGCGCCGCGCCGACCTGCTCGCGGAACCGGCGGCCGAAATGGTGGACGCTGATGGCCGCCTCGCGCGCGAGCTCGTCCAGGCCGAGGGGCCGGCTCAGGTGGGCGCTCATGTAGTCGAGCACGCGCGCCAGGCGGCGGTCGGTGATGAGGCCCGGCTGGCGGATCTCGTCGGCGTCGCGCCAGCATCCCGCGTGGCGGGAGAGCAGGTGCGCGGCGAGCCAGCGCCCGGCATGCTCCGCGTAGAGGTCCGGGGCCCCGGCCGCGAGGGCGTGCAGCAGCGTCCCGGCGCAGGCGGCGATCGCCGGATCGCGGAAGACCAGCGCCGACAGCGGCTGGCGCGCCGGCGACGTCCCGGCCCGCCGGTACTCGTCCGCGGTCGCCTCGATCATGCCGGCGGGAAGGTAGAGGTGGACGGTCCGGAACGGCTCGCCCGCGCGTGCGCTGCTCCAGCGCAGGCGCGTCGTCTCGCCGGGCGGGGTGAGGCCCGCGGCGCCCGGCTGGTAGACGGCCCCGCGCCAGCGGCCGTGCCTCAAGACCTCGACCCGGTGCTCGCCGCGCGTCGCCACGACGAGGGTCAGGTCCGAGGTCGGGTGCGTCTCGAAGAGGTCGCTGCGGCCGCGTCCCTCGTGCTCGTCGAGGAGCAGCGAGGTCCAGCCGGCGCCCGCGCTGGAGCGCAGGAGCGCGTTGGGCTTGACGGTCGCGCAGCGGGCGCTGGCCGGGTCGTGGGCGTGGCTCGTCACCCCGGCGCCCTCCGCATGCCGGCGGGCCCTTCGAGCCTACGGATCGGCCGACGCGGGGGCATCCCGGTCTCCGCTCCGGCTCTCCAACAGGCCGCCGGCCAGCCGCCGGAAGGCCGCGACGGCCCGGGCCAGCACGGCGGGCGGATCGTCCGCCGCCGCGATCCAGAGCGCCGCGCTGAGCGAGGCCCCGTTCAGCAGCCGGGCCGCCGCCTCCGGGTCGACCGGCCGGACGGCGCCGTCGGCCACGAGCGCGCGGATCCGGCGCGTCACCTCCTCGAGGCAGGCGTTCTGGCTCGGCCAGCGCGCGGGATCGCCCAGCACCGCGGGACCGTCGCGGAGCAGGATGCGCTGGATCTCCGGCTCCAGCGCCATCTCGATGTAGGCGGCGTACTCGTCGAGCAGCCCCTGCCACGCCGTGTCCGCGCGTTCGCCGACCGCGCGCAGCCGAGCCGCCATCTCGGCGTCGATCTGGTCGATCACGGCCTGCAGCAGGCCCGGCTTGTCGCCGAAATTGTGGTAGAGCGCGCCCCGGGTCAGGCCCGCCGCGGCCGTGAGGTCGTCCATCGACGCCGCCGCGTAGCCCTTGGTCGCGAAGGCGTCCCGCGCCGCCCGGACGAGCCTCGCCCGCGTCTCCTCCATCATCTGCGCGCGTCGGCCCACCCGCCACCCCCGGCTCCGCGTCCACATACGGCTCGTATGTGATTTGACATACGAGCCGTATGCGTGCTTCGTATCACGGACGGCCCGTCTCTCAAACGGGCGCGCAGGAGCTGACGATGTCGAAGCGCGACGCGATCTTCCCGGCCGGCCGTCAGGCGCTCTACGAGAAGCACCGCTACTCGGCGGCGATCCGGTCGGGCGACCTCCTGTTCGTCTCGGGGCAGGTCGGCGGCCGCGAGGACGGCTCGCCCGAGCCGGACTTCGCGCGGCAGGTCGAGCGGGCGTTCGACAACCTGGCCGCCGTGCTGAAGGCCGGCGGCTGCACCTTCGACGACGTCGTCGACGTGACCACCTTCCACACCGATCCGGCCACGCAGTTCGACACGGTCATGGCGATCCGGGACCGGGTGATCGGCGCGCCTCCCTACCCGAACTGGACCGCGGTCGGCGTGACCTGGCTGGCGGGCTTCGATTTCGAGATCAAGGTCGTCGCGCGGCTGCCGCACGCCGCATCGGCCGGGGCGCCCCCGCACGCGGCGTGAGCGCGGCCGCGTGGAACCTCTGACCCGGTGCCGCGACGCCCGCCGATCGCGCCACCGCACCGCGCCGGCCGAGGCGCGCGACGCCCCGACCCCACCCGGCCGCGACGGGCGTGAGCCCCTGGGACGAGGAGCGTCGCGGCGCCGCGCGAGAGATTTTCGGGATCGCGCGATCTGCGAGAACGATCCACGTTCCATCGGCGGAAAAACAGCAATCTATTCTGTTGATCGGGTCCGTCGCGACGTGGGATGAAGATTTGCCCCGACCATGACGCACGGCTGATGTTCCGGATACCGGGCGGCCGCGCGATCCCGGCGGGCGGTTTCGTCTTCCTCTGACCTGTGGAGCGCCCGATGCGGCGGATGATGCTCGGTATCCTTGTGGCCCTCGCCGGCCTCGGCGCGGCGGCGCGCGCCGGCGACGCACCCGTGCGGATCGGCGTGACGGCCGGCCCGGTCGCGCAGGTGGTGCAGTTCGCGGCCACCCTCGCCCGGGAGCGCGGCCAGCCCGTCGAGGTGGTGGAGTTCACCGACTGGGTCACCCCGAACGAGGCGGTCAACACGGGCGACCTCGACGCCAACCTGTTCCAGCACGGCGCCTTCCTGGCGGTCCAGAACGCCCGGCGCGGCACGAAGCTGGTGCAGGTCGATCCGGTCGGGCTGATCGCCCCGATCGGGCTGTTCTCGAGGAAGATCCGGTCGCTCGAGGCGGTGCCGGAGGGCGCCTCGGTGGCGATTCCGAACGAGCCGCTCAACGGCGCGCGCGGCCTGCGCCTCCTGGAGAAGGCCGGGCTGATCACGCTCGCGCCCGGCAAGGGCCTCACGGTGACGCGCTTCGACGTCGTCGCGAACCCGAGGAAGCTCGACATCGTCGAGCTCGACCCCGCGCAGCTCTACCGCTCCCTCGACGACGTGACGCTCGCGATGGTGAACCTCACCTACCTCGTCGCCGCGGGCGGCGATCCGAACACGGCCCTCCTCATCGACCGCTCGGCGGACGACCAGTTCGTGCTGCGCTTCGTCACCCGCGAGGGCCACAAGGATGATCCCCGCCTCCGCCGCTTCATCGAGACCTTCAAGGCGCCCGAGGTGAAGGCCTTCATCGAGACCAGGCTCCCGGGCTTCGTGCCGGCCTGGCCGGGCGCGTAGGCGGTCCGCCACCCGGGGCCCGGCCCCGGCCCGACCCCGGGTGGCGGCCGCGGCGGCGCGGGTGGCGCCGACCGGGCACGCGCACGGCGGCCGCCGTTGCGGTGCGGGGCGGGGCCGTCAGGAGCCGGGGCGCCGCACCACGTCTCCGCCACCGGCACGGACGGTGCCTCCCGGGCGGGTCAGGATGCGGCGGCGCGAGGGCCGGCCGGAACGATGACGTTCCCGACCATCTCGCCGAAGGGGCCGCGGTGGGCGGAGGCCGTCGGCGGGCCGGGCGTGCCGTCCGCCAGGGGCAGCCGCGGCAGCACGAGCTCGGCGAAGCGGTACGCCTCCTCGAGATGCGGGTACCCGGACAGGATGAAGCTGTCGATCCCGAGCGCGATGTACTCGCGCATCCGCGCCGCGACCGTGTCCGGGTCGCCGACGAGGGCCGTTCCCGCGCCGCCCCGGACGAGGCCGACGCCGGCCCAGAGGTTCGGGCTCACCTCGAGCTGGTCGCGACGGCCGCGGTGCAGCTCGGACATGCGCCGCTGCCCGACCGAATCCATCCGGGCGAACACCGCCTGGGCGGCCGCGACCGTGTCGTCGTCGACGTGGGCGATCAGGGCCTCCGCCGCCCTCCAGGCCGCCTCCTGGGTCTCGCGGACGTGACGTGGAGCCGGATCCCGAAGCTCATCGTCCGGCCGTGGGCGAGGGCGCGGCGTCGCACGGCCGCGATCTTCTCGGCGACCTGCGCCGGCGGCTCGCCCCAGGTCAGGTACTTCTGGACTCTTCGCGCGGCGAGGTCCTGGCCCACCTCCGAGGAGCCGCCGAAGTAGAGCGGCGGGTGCGGGCGCTGGACGGGCGGGTAGAGCAGCCTCCCGCCCTCGACCTGCAGGTGCGCGCCCCGGGAGGTGACCTCCTCCCCGGCGAGGAGGCGCGCGTAGATCTCCAGGAACTCGTCCGTGACCGCGTAGCGGGCGCCGTGGTCCAGGAAGATGCCGTCGCCCCGGGTCTCGACCGGGTCGCCCCCCGTGACCACGTTGATGAGCAGGCGCCCGCCCGAGATCCGGTCGAGGGTCGCCGTCATGCGGGCCGCGACGCTCGGCGTCTGGAGGCCCGGCCGCACCGCCACGAGGAAGCGGAGCCGCTCCGTCAGCGGGACGAGGGCGGAGGCGACGATCCAGCTGTCCTCGCAGGAGCGGCCGGTCGGGAGCAGCACGCCCTGGTAGCCGAGGTCGTCCGCCGCGCGCGCGATCTGGGACAGGTAGCGCAGCGAGACGTCGCGGGCGCCGTGCGAGGTGCCGAGGTAGCGGCCGTCCCCGTGGGTCGGCAGGAACCAGAGCACGTCGGCGCGGCCGGACGGAACGGGGTCGGCGGCGGGGTGGCTCACGGGAGGCTCCGGGCACGGTGGCGGTCTCGCCGGGGAGCACCGCGGCCTCGGCTCCGCCGGGGCGGCGCGGACGCGGCCACCGCCGCGCGGGGCGGCGCCCGCCCCGCCGGCGGGGTCGGGGGCGGTTCCGAGGGCCCGGGCGACGCCGAGCCGCGCGAACGCGACCGGATCGTCCGGAGCCGTGGCCTGCCTCCGAGGACGAAGGAGGCCGGCACCCCGCGCCGGAAACGATGCGCCGCCGCACACTCCCGAGATCCCGGCGCCGGTCCGCAGCCGGACCGCCCCACCGCAACCTTCTCTCCGCAAGCATTCATGGAGATGAAAATCTTACATCCAACGTACATCTCGCGAATAAATCTCTCTCAAGGCTCGCGTCACCCCAAGATGATGCGGCAACGCCCGCGCCTTTACAAGCCGGATCTGTCGCCGCGCCGGCCGGCCCGTGCGGAAGGCGGCGCTCGCATCGGCCTCGGCACCGCGGGGGCCGCGGCGAGGGAGAGGCCGGCGCGGACCGGGGCCGCGGTGGCGTTTGCGGGCGCCGCCGACCGGCCGGTCCGGCGGCGGCACCGGCG